>CAZPPM010000012.1:0-40800 GCA_964588445.1 uncultured Citrobacter sp. | reverse complement strand
CTACAATCTGTAAAAGGTCAAACATAGATTTTCATCTTTAGTGCATAAATGTAAGTCAGAGGATATTATTCCAATCCTATTTATTTATTAACAGCCCTGAATAACACAAGAATGAACGAAAAAAATGGCAGCACGTTGTGTACTGCCTTATGTTTTAGAGTTATTTAACAAGCCGGGGGAAATAGTCGACCTACCAGAAATTGTTTTATCCGATACCCTCGTGCGTTTTACCCGCCTGCTTTATCATCAAAGCCTGTATTTGGCGCATGGTAGACTCCATTCCCTCCGGGCTACCATCCAGGAAGATAACATTCCCTTTTCCGTACTCTGCAAAGTTTTTAATGGATTCCGTCCACATGCTGAAAAGAATTACGTTAGTATCCAGATTGGCCTGCTTCATTTGCTCTGCAGCTTCACTCATACCGGCTGCTACTTCCTTACGGAAAAGTGCCACACCCTGTCCACGTAGGCGAGCCGCTTCTTTTTCCGCCTCGGCAGATATTTTTATAGAATTACCATCTGCTTCCGCTTGTTTGGTTTTTGTAATCAATAATGCCTGACCTTCATTTTCTGCAGCCGCTTTCAGGTTGTTAGAGGCTACCACTTTGCTCATCGAATCAAGGATAACTTTATCGAAGGTGATATCGTTGATCTGCAAATCCTGCAAATGGTATCCCCAGTCTTCAAGGCTCTGATCCACTTCTACTTTTACATACTGCACTATTTCACGGCGCAGACCCAGAACTTCTGCTTGCCTTTTTGTAGCTACAAAAGAACGCACATTACCTTCAATCGTTTTTATCAAGGCTTGCATCAGGTCTCTGTCAGTGATGAACTTAAATGCTACTTTTTTAATGGTATCCTCATTCTCGTTTTGTACGGAATACAGTAACATACTTTTAAAATACACATTCGCCTGGTCCTGCGTTACTGCCTGAAACTCCAGCTCCACCGAACGATTCTGAATAGATACTTTTTTAGCCACAGCTTCTAAAATCGGAATCTTGATATTCAGACCGGGTCTTACTATACGACGATATTTACCGAACATGGTAATTACACCGATATACCCCTGATTAATAGTAAAGAGACCGCTAAAGACAATAAAGAGGATAAGAAGTATCCACCAATACGAAGAGAGAAAAGTTCCTATATCCATTGCAAGCTGTTTTTGATTTGGGCAAAGGTAAAGGAATCGAAGCAGTCCTTTGCTTTAGAAGATTGATTCCTTTTCGAGTTACTTTTTTATAAAAAGTCGCTGTTTTACAAAAAGAGTCAAACCTTTTCTCTGGTGTATTGTTAATCATGACTGTCCGCTTTCTTTTCTCAAAGTGTATTGGACATTTTTCCACTAAAAAAGTTCCTCTTTGCGCCTGCGGCAAAACTCAAGGCGATAACCGGAACTTGCATTTCTATATATTATGCAACTGCGGCTAAGTGTATTGGATCAAACTCCTATTCGTAAAGGCGAAAGCGCTTCTCAATCCTTACAAGAAAGTATTGAGCTCGCCAGGCTTACCGACAAACTCGGCTATACGAGGTATTGGCTCTCGGAACACCATAATACTATTACATTGGCAGGTGCAGCGCCGGAAGTATTATTGGCCAGGCTTGGATCTGAAACAGAAAACATACGCCTAGGATCAGGCGGCATTATGTTACCGAATCACAGCTCGTTGAAAGTCGCAGAAAATTTTCGCTTACTGGAAGCTCTTTACCCGAATCGCATTGATTTAGGCATAGGCAGGGCTCCGGGTGGAGATCGAGCTACCGCACAACGATTGAATCCTTCCAATACTTTCGACCCTCAGGAGTACATTGAGCAGATTAAAGATTTGCAATGTTTTTTTGCAGAAACACCCAATGAAAATAATCTACAGGGTCGCATCAGAGCTATTCCTTCTATCCCTTCTTCTCCGGCAATATGGGCACTCACTTCCAGTGGAGAAAGTGCTTACCTAGCCGCGCATTTCGGGCTGGGTATGTCTTATGCTCATTTCATCAATCCTATAGGAGGAACCGAGGCTGTGCGCCTTTATAAAGAAAGGTTTACGCCTTCAGCACATTTACCTTCACCCGCTACCAATGTGGGCATTTTTGCTTTTTGTGCTGAAGAGGAAGAAAAAATCAGCCAATTCAGAGCGATGATGAACTTTAGGCTAATTAGTTTCGAAAAAGGAATTTTTGATAAACTATATAGCTACGATGATATAAAAAATTACGAATACACTGCTGTAGAAAAACAGCGGCTTACTTACCATGAGCAGCGATATCTAGCAGGCACACCAGAAGAATTACACAAAAAATTACATGCACTAGCGCTGGATTACGACACTGACGAAATTGTTATAGCTACTTTTGCAGAGACAAAAGAAGATCGTCTACAATCCTATGAGCTTCTTGCTAAAACTATTTTGCAATAAACACATTCCTTCCAAGAGAAAACGCTATAAAGATTAAATATTTTTTTACCTTTCTATCTCAGCTTTGCCCCTTGCAAAGCCGACCATTTTATGGCAAAAAAATCAAAAGGTAAAATGATCTATGGAATACTATTAGCAATAGGCGTACTCATATTCTTTTTTGGTTTTAAAAAACTAAAAGAAAGCTTGCACCTAATTAAAACAGGACAGCAAGCAACAGCCACAGTAGTAGAAATGATTTCTTACAGAGATGGCGATGGAGATGTACTCTATAAACCCATTTTTGAATTTACAACAGTTACGAATCAAAAAATAACTTACCGGCATGATATAGGCTCCCGACCCGCAAGCTGGAGCGTAGGTGATATCACAGGCGTTTTTTATCCAATTGACAATCCGGAACAAGCAAAAATCACCACCTACTTTGGATTGTTTGGCTGGTCGATTGTATTATTTTGCATTGCAGCACCGTTACTCATTATTGGCGGTGGTTATTTCTGGGCATTAAAATTTCTATAACCTGTGCAACAGCTACAAAAAACATTTTTACTTTGTCTACTCTTGTTTCTTTATTGCGGTGGTTTTTCCCAAAAAAAATCTGAGCGGAACTATCTTTATGCACTCAGCACCTTACCCAAAGAACAACAAGATGCCATTCTTTTTCTAGATAGTGTGGGCACCTTGGAGAAAAGTAATCACTGGCCCAATATAGACCCAGAACAGCTTCTTGAAAATCTTCGTGTGTTTTCTTTTACACCCTTACGCTTTTATGAAGGAAAGGGGACTAATTTTTGTGCCTACTCCGCCATTACTTATATTCCCCTCAATTACGATCCGGAAGGCTTTGCCCGCTTTATGATAACATTGTATCAAACCGGAAAGGCTACCATGGGAAAAGTACATTTTAACCCCAGCAAGGCTGTAAAAAAAGAAGCAGGAAAAATAAAATATAAGGGCGCACTGGATATTAATCCGGCCGGTCAAATGTGGTTTCTAAGCCTGGCCGATCGCTTTAAAGGATACTTAAATCTATTCAACCGAAATTTTAATAAAGGGGACGAGAACACATTATGGGCATCTACCAATTTTGCAAAATTCAACAGGATGATTCGGCGGCTTTTTGATTATAAAGTAAAAGCTCGTGGTTCCGATCTTATCAGACCGTGGATAAGCGATACTTACGGTTACTTAAAAGAGAAATCTTCTAAAGGACCTGTTTTTTTATATCTTAATAATCGTTTGCTTTATAAGAAAAAGCATATTACCACCCGTTTCGGCATTCCCACACACTTTGTATTATTACTCAGTATTAATCAATCATACGATGGAAAGGTAGATATGATTTATTGGGATTATGGAAAAAAAACATTACAGCAGGTAAGTCCCCATTTACTAAAGAAAATAATTTTTGGCATCACACATTTTTACCCTGAAGAATGAAAAACATCACCTACATATTTCTTCTCCTTGTATGTAGCTACCAAATGGGGTGTAGCTACTCTAAAACATTTACAAAAAAATATTACGACAAAAATGAGGAAGAACTAGAATTGATTAATACCAATTTTAAAAAACTATATAAAGGGCACCCTTTTTCCTTAGAGCTAAAAGATAAACAACTCAGAAGAATAGGACTGGAAATACATACGGATACAGTGCGCTACATCTATACTTTTCACTTAGATGAGCCCTACCTACTGGATACTCTTGTAAAATATAAGTTGGATGTAAAACTTGTAAGTGAGCTAATCAACGCTATGCAAAAGACCGGATGCATTTGGGTATCGAATATTGACTACTATGAAAATTATGAAAAAAAATACCTGTTGCTTATGTCTGTTCGCAGTAAAAAATTAGAAGCTTTTTTGAAACCGGAAAAATATTATACGCTTGTTTTTTTTGAGGAATCACAACCCTACGATAACAAAGGCCGACTAATTGATAAAGCAGATAAAAAAAGTAATCGAAGAATAAACGACCAGGTATTTAGAAAAGTAAATGACAAAGTTTTTTATGCTGTCACTGATAGTTATAGATAAAAAAAGGGCCTGGAAAGGCCCCTTACTTAATATCCCTTTACTATTCGTACGTAAAACTACATTTTTGCATATCTCAGAGTAGTTACATCACCTGTAACCTTATTGCTAATTTTTATAAAATATACTCCCGGTGACAAAGAAGGAAGATCAACAGAAGTCTTTGTAAGAGCGGCAGTGTATAATGCATACCCACTCGTAGTAAGCAAAGAAAAATTGTATTCTGCAAGATTATTTATGCCTTTTATGTTAACCGTATTTCCTGCATTAGGAACAGGAAACAGACTTATTTGCTGTTTCATATCGGTAGTGTTTCTTATCATTTTTACTTCAGAAACAGTAGAACGGCTGTCAAAATCGGTTTGTCTTAAACGGTAGTAAGCGATACCATTCACTGGAGAGTTATCAGTAGTTTCATAACGGATATCTGTAGTAGATGTGCCGGCACCCTTTACTGTTTTAATTACCTGCCAGTTTACACCATCAACCGAACGCTCAACGGAAAATTTATCATTGTTAGTTTCTGTTGCAGTAGCCCAATTTATTTTTACAGTGTTCCCTATAGAAGCAACATCAAAGCTTTTCAACTGAATAGGTAATACAGCAGCCACTGGAAAACTTACATTACGGTAAGAAATACCAGGGCCTTGAATTTGAATGCTTATCATATTAAAGCCTGCAGAAGCCGGTGTCACGTTGTTACAATCTGCAACATTTCTATAATCGTTAGATGATAGCTGAGATCCAACACCACCATTATTAGGCAAATCAAAAAAGATGTTTGAGGAGCCATTACTTACTGTGCCTTGCAACGTATAAAGAGAGCCTGGAATGTTATCTCCTGTAAACGTAATTTGGTAAGTCATTTTAACGGTATAATTATACCCATAAGCACAACTCGTTGAATTTGTTACAATTGCTTCTGGATAGACATTGATATTTACAACATAACCTGATGTAGAAGGAACGCTAATCTGTGATAATGAAGGGATTACAAAAAGGCAAACTAATGCAATAGAAATAGTAAATTTTTTCGCGGTACGATAGTTTTAAAAGGGTTGAATTGATTTCGAGTACAAAGCAAGGTAAAGTTTCTAATACCTCATAGTAAAAACCGAAAAATTATTAGAAAATATACTCGAGAAAAATATAATTACATATTTATCAACAAGTTAAATAAATAACTATTTTTCAACGTTAAGTGTTATCACTTATCGTTGAAAATCATATTACACTTATATTTTAAGCTTAGTAGGTTATCCAAAAGACTTTCTTTTTCGACAAAAAGAAGATTTCAGCTCCTTTGTAAGAGGTAAAATAACGAAGGCGCGTTATCTAAAAACACGATACTTTACGGTTTTTTAACCTGGATTTATACCTGAGTTATAGTAGGAAAAGCCGTGAGAGTTACGAGAAAAAACTCATAGTGTGGGGGCTGGCTCGGCTTTTTTCTTATCTTTCTTTTTAGATTTTAGGTCCATAGCTAATTTAAATCCGCTAAAAAAGTACAAATCCTTATTACCCGGATTTCCCCGAACTCCGCCTATTTCCACAGCCCTGTCTTTTCGGTAAGCCATTTCCACAGCTACATCACCTTTATGCGTTCTTAATATATTGGGATCAACATACCGGGTACTAACATCATCCAAATAATCTGTAAACAGTACGCGTATTCCTGCTTCAAAACCTACTTCGTAACGATCAGATAACTGGTGGCGCCACCCTATACCAAAAGGAATACAAAATTGGATTAAGGAATATTCCTTACGATCAGGATATTCTGAAAGCCCCTGACCCTCTGTACTTAATGGTCGCAAGTACACTTTCTTGCCCTCATTTGTATATGAATAAGGATTGAAGTGAAACAAACCCAGTCCTCCGAATAAATAGGGATAAGAATAGGCTATATCAGGATCGGAGAGATTGACTTCAACACCTAAGCTTACCTCCAGTACGCCTGTTTTAAAGTTAAGCTGGCGCTCTACAAAGTCCTCTTTCTTATTCCACCTATCATCTCCACCAAAAGCAAACCTGTTTACCCCTAACCGGAAAACAAACATATCTCCCGTGTTATACTTTAGGTTTATGCCACCACCGGCTCCAGCAGTTTTAAAGTTGAAAGGAGTACTAGAAAGGTCGCCGTTGTACCAGGAAATGCCTCCTGCAAACTCGACCTGCCATTTTTGAGCATTTAGGTTTACTACAGAAAATAAAGAAAGCATTAGCCAAAAAAACCTCATAAGTCAATATTAATTGTCTTTTAACTCAGGTAAGGAAGAAGGCATACAAAGGATATAGAAAATAGGCGAGAAGAGGCTCTCGAAGCTTTGCAAGATAAATCTTTTATTCCATACAGAAATTAGCCAACTATCCCCTAATCTTGTGAAAGTTGACTAACGCTGTTCTATAATTGGGGCAATTCCTACTTACCTACAATCTCGTAATAAACTCTGCCAGAATCACTTACTTCTTTGTAATAGTATCCAGCCGGAGACAGGTATAATTTCTTACCATCAATGACTATTTCTTTCGCATCCTGAGGTAGACTCTCAAACCTGTCACCTATTTGCGGTGTTGTTATTTTTGTTTCCTCCACAACAGTGTCCTCGATTGCTGTACTATCGCTTTCAACGTTTAAAACACCACCCGTACCTACCACGCGATATTGTAAAGACTCGTCTTCTGCAAATTCTTCTTGTAAATAAGTTCCATTAAACTCATAATATTGTTGCCCGTTTACAACCATTACTTTTGAGCCGGAAGGTAGTTCTCGTACAATAGCTCCTACCGGAGGAGAAACTACTTTATATCCTTTATTAGCCTCTCTTCTATAGAAAACGTCATTATAATAATAGTACTCGTGAGGACCTGTCCTAAAAGATCGATATCCTACCGGCAAAGTATGTATATAAATACCAATAGGTGGGACAACCGCACGAAAAGAAGCTCCATAAGGACGGTAAAAGCGACCATACTGATAACGATAAGGGATGCCTCCAAACTGAATAGAAACAAAAGGCCTGGCAGGCGAAAACACACGTACCGGATAATGAGGCCGGTGATATACCCGCATTCCTCCGCGTGGTGCATAACGCCGTTGCGCTATACTATCTATAGATAAAAGCAATGCCGCTACAAAAAATACCGGGGCAAGTGTAGTGTAACGTTTTAGCTGCATAGTCGTTGTTTTTTGTTTATTAAAAGTATAGACATCCTTCCTTTTAAAAAGTTAAACTGGGTTACTACTCTTCATTACACTTTCTATATTTTGAAAATTTTAGGTTAAATGAATAACCTCAACCGTAAATTATTCTGAATAAAATACCAATTTAGGTAATAAAAAAGCGTATGAAAAAATTATACACTATTGTTCCTATTGTCTTTTCTCTCGTTTTGCTCAGTTCCTGTAGCAAAGACTTTTTAAAGAACTATGAAGAGCGACTAGAAGGTGGCGTATGGAGACTGGTAGATATTGACAGGCGAGGCATGGGCGGCAGAATAGACCATTTCGACTTTGAACGGGGAGAATTTACTTTTTTTGATAATGGTAGAATCGAATACGACGATCTCCGGGGAAATACATACACAGGAACATGGAATATGCGAAAGTATTGGACAGGCAATAGTTGCTATACAAATGAATACGGCGATCGCGATTGTAACAACAGAAGAGTGCGCTCACTAGGTATTACCGCAACAAATACCTTGTTGCCAACTACTAGAACTGAGTACTTTGATGATATACAATTTACCGGCACAAATCGCTTCAAAGCATTTATCTACTCTGGTTACAGCACTTATATTTTCCGCTTCAGAAGATAAGTTTACAGCGGTGGGCAATCAAGCCTGCGATCATATCGCTTAGCGGTAGTTCCCGGTGATCGTAACGTAATAGCTATATATCCCCCACCTCGGTTCATTTTATTCTTAGAAAATATATTTGCCCAGTTATGAACGCCTAGTAAAAGTGGCCCAAATCGTATCGCCCCGCCAACCCAGAAATTGCCTCTTTCATTTACTAACAAAGGCAAGGAAAGTCCTACATTTTTTCTCTCCCAGCGAGGCGTTACAGCTAATAAATCTCTGCCGCCAACCCTGTAGTTCTCTTTAAATAAATGTCGGGCTACATCCATCGTTAATGCACCATGCACGTAAAAGTAGTTTCCAAGATATCTATCAGCACTAAGTTGTAGCCGCATTGGATTTACAATATGAAAATCTCCGCTTAATGCTTGTGCTGTCACAAGGGTGCTAAGCGAATCTGTAAATTCATTCATCGATCCAACATTGCCCAAGCGCTCATCGATAATACTATCAATAACTGGCTGAGTGATTCTTATACTCCGACTATTTCTTCCTGCACTATATCTTGTATAACCTATATCCAACAAAGAAACACCCAATTTCCAGGTATAGTCATAATAATCATCTTCATTATACAAGCTAACAGCATCCTGCTTTATCAACATCTCCGCACCTATATCTGCTGAAAAACCTGGAATCGTTTTTCTCAACCAATCACCCACACCAGATTGCGAACCTGATCCTTGCTGTTGATCTAAATTGGATGAATAAGCATACTGAATACTACCACCTGTAAAGGCATAACTTGCATTATCTCCACTTTCAATATTTATACCTCTTACATTGGCAAAACCACCGGCTAATCCTCTATTTAATCTCAATGTAGCACCAGCATTTAGCCTTACCTTATTTGTAGTAATAATAGTTTGCGCATATGCGCCATATATTTCTGCCCAGCTACTGGATCGCACATCTGCCTGCAAAGGATGTTGTTGCAAATTCAACCGCATAAAATCTCTTGTAGAATGAATTGTGTCCAAGAATCTGTATTGGCTTGACGATCCGTTAGTATAACTCTTTACATTTACGCCAAATGCTATAGCGCTTTTTCTTCCTATAGCTATTCTCGCATTCAGCACATTTGTAGTTACTACTACATCTACATGTCTTTTAAAAGCGCCGGAATCAATAATATATTTGGAGTTACGAGGATTGGAAAGCAGGGAATAGTCCCTTATAAGAAATGTATTCGTATTTACTTTGCCTTGTAAACCCAACACTGTAATATCCCATTTATAATGAGAAGAAAGAATGGCGGAGGGATTATCATGTAAAGTAAGACTGCCAAAGTAGCCAGACCCTTGAATACCATGATAATACTGCGCACTTGCCGAAAAAGCACCCAACACAATAAAAACAAACCCTGCTACTATTTTTCTTGTTAAAGTAACCACTGTACTCTTTCTTTTGCTTACACATTGTACGTATTTTATTGCTATAAAAAAATTAATACAACGTTATCTTTCATTTTCATACTGAATTTTTACAATTCATGTATTTGTCAGAAATTTGCGCCAAAGAATACATCATGCGACCATCCATTTCAACTGCGGCGGCTAAATTTTTCTTCATTTTTCTTTTTTCTTTTTGCGGCTACACCGCATTCTCTTGGGGGCTTACTGGCCACAGAGTTGTTGCGGAAATTGCCGAAAATCATTTGTCAAAAAAAGCTAGAAAAGGGATTAAAGAACTTATAGGAAAAGAAACATTGGCTTGGTGGTCCAACTGGTCTGACTTTATTAAATCTGACACTAGCTACAGATACGCCGGTAGGTGGCATTATATCAACATGCCCGGCAATATGAGCAAAGAGCATTTTATTGACAGTATACAAAAACAACCTGGAACCAATCTGTATTCACAAATAAAATTACTATCCACACAAGTGGGAGACAAATCACTATCAAAGGGAGAAAGGCAATTTGCATTGTATTTTCTGGTACATCTGGTTGGCGATTTACACCAACCTATGCATATCGGACGACAGGAAGACCTCGGTGGCAACCGGGTTGAAGTATCTTGGTTTGGTACAAAAACAAACCTACATGCAGTATGGGACACAGACCTTATCGATTTTCAGCAATACAGCTATAAGGAATACGCAACACTTCTTGATATCGCAAACAAAGGACAGATAAAACAATGGCAGGAATCAGCGCTGGAAGAATGGTTTTATGAATCATATGTGCTAGCTAATGCTATTTACGGCTTCACTCCACCAGCATCCAAACTGAGTTACGAATATAATTTTCGTTTTCAACAAACATTAAACGATCAACTATTAAAAGGAGGACTCCGGCTGGCAGCAATCCTCAATCAATGTTTTAAATAATTAAGGTATAAGTTTTTTCGCTTCTTCAAGCATACAAGCTGTTATCTCCATCAACATTTTTTGTTGCTCAGGCAAAAGAGATACTGTTGTTTCTTTTTTATCTGTTCCGGTAAAAACAAAATGTGCCGTGTTTTGCGAAGCCAGTTTCTTGAGTACAGTAGTAGGCGTTGCGCTATTCTTATACTTGATATGAAAATAGCCGTCGCAATTCCTACTCCCACCGTTCCTATACGTTGTGCGGGTTCTGGCGCCTTCAAAAAACAAGAAAGCTGTAGATGCATCGTCAAAGCATTTGCCCTCTATAATGAAAAAGAAGTCAATCTCCTTACTATCCGCTTCGATGGTTAACGTTGCTCCTTGAAGAGCAAAAAAACCAGAAGATATTTTCGTCTCCTTAGTATAGGGATCTTTCGTAGTAATTATTTTACATTCTTGCCCTATTGCGTAAAATGGTAAGAAAAAGCTTATCCACAATAATTGCTTCATATATTTCTATTAAAAACTAAAAATACATTTTATACGCCACGCCAGCCTTCAAAATCCGTTAAAATTAGCTTTCATACCTCTCATTTTCTCAGATAGGCTCGTTACAGGGATTTACCTACTTTTGTAAACTATAAATTTCATGTATATATGGCAAAGTCTACTGCAAGCAAAAGTTCAAAAAAATCCCGCTCTGTTATAACCGAAAAGTCATTGACCTTTTTTAAAAATTATATCAACAACGCCTCTCCTGTAGGGTTTGAAACCTGGGGGCAAAAACTTTGGTTAGACTATTTAAAGCCGTATATCGACACACAGTTTGTAGATCCTTATGGTACAGCTGTAGGCGTTATCAACCCGGATCAACCTTTCAAAGTAGTTATAGAAGCACATGCAGATGAAATCAGTTGGTTTGTAAACTATATTACTGCAGACGGACTCATCTATCTCAAAAGAAATGGTGGTGTTGATCATCAAACCGCACCCGCTTCAAGAGTATTTATCCATGGCAAAAAAGGAACCGTAAAAGCTGTGTTTGGCTGGCCTGCCATTCATACACGCTTCGCTACACCTGACCAAAAAGAAGCACATCCAAGAACCGACAACCTTTGGTTGGACTGCGGTGCCAGAAATAGAAAAGAAGTAGAAGAACTGGGTATTCATATTGGCGCAGTTGTCACTTATCAGGATGGCTTTGATGAGTTAGCAAATGGCAATTATGTAGGCAGAGCATTTGACAACCGGGTGGGTGGATTTATGATTGCTGAAGTAGCCCGCTTGCTAAAAGAAAATAAAAAGAAACTACCGTATTCATTATATATCGTTAATGCTGTACAAGAAGAAATTGGCTTACGGGGCGCTGAAATGATCGCCAGAAGGATAAAGCCTGATATTGCCATCATAACTGATGTAACGCATGATACCACTACACCTTTAATCAATAAAAACATTGAAGGAGAAATACACTGTGGCAAAGGGCCTTCTCTTTGCTATGCTCCTGCTGTACATAACAAATTATTAGGACTGGTAGAAAAAGTAGCTAGCGATAAAAAAATACCGGTACAATGGAGAGCCTTAAGCCGCAGCACGGGTACAGATACAGATTCCTTTGCTTACTCCAATGACGGCTGTCCTTCTGTATTAATATCTATCCCTTTACGCTATATGCACACTACTGTAGAAATGTTGCATAAAGATGATATTGAGGGCACCATAAAGCTCATGTACGAAACCCTATTAACACTTACTCCAAAAACCAATCTTAGTTACCTATGATGCAAAACTTTCTTCTATATATCGATCCCGGCAGTGGCAGCTACTTAGTACAAGTAATTGTAGCGGCTGCATTGGGTGTTGTTTTTTTCTTTAAAAATATAAAATTATACATACTCACTTTTTTTTCTCGTTTCCGTAAAAAGCCAAAAGACAACAACCCTCCTGCCGATGAGCCAAATGCATAAGCAGCATCCCTCGTCTTATAGAGATCCTTCCGGTTTTATTTTTGAAACCGAAGGAGTTCTTTACAGGCAGGTTAATCTTAGTTATAAAGACGAGTATGATTTCTTTGTTGCCAGTGGCTGCTACGACAAGCTTGTAGCAAAAAAATTCCTGGTTCCCCATCAAAGAATAGATGAAAACAAAACAGGCTTTCCCGAATGGTACACAACATTGAAGCCTGAGCTTATTCCCTTTATATCCTATCCATATGAATGGAGTTTCTCTATGCTCAAGGATGCCGCTCTGCTCACATTAAAAATCCTGAAAGAAGCATTAGCATTTGATATTGTACTTAAAGATGCTACCCCTTTTAATGTTCAGTGGAAAGACGGAAGCATGATCTTTATTGATTCGCTTTCTTTTGAGAAATTCCAAAACAAACCCTGGATCGCCTATCGCCAGTTCTGCGAGAATTTTCTAGCGCCTCTTTTATTATCACATTACAAAAAAGAGCCGCTGCAATCACTACTATTAGCCTGGCCGGAAGGCATTCCCTTATCTATCACAAAATCACTGCTGCCTTGGCGCAGCCGCTTCTCTATTCACACTTATCTGCATATCCACCTACATGCAGGTATAGCTAAAAAAAAGAAACAGGAAAATAAAGTTGAGCATTCGTTTTCCAAGAAAAAACTTTTAAACCTTATTACCAGTCTCGAAACTTTAATCACTTCGTTGCGCTTACCAGACACATCAAGTACCTGGTCTGATTATTACACCGAAGCGGCACAAAGAAATAATTACCTGGAAGAAAAAAAAACCATCTTACAAAAATGGCTCTCACAAGAAAGCTCTATTTCAACAGCTATAGACGCCGGAGCCAATGCAGGAGAGTTTTCAAAACTCCTCGCACAAAAAAATATTTTCACGATCGCTACAGATTTTGATCCCTATTGCATTAATACACTTTACAAGGAAACAAGGGCAACCAAAGTCAACAATATTCTACCACTTATTCTGGACTTATCCAACCCAAGCCCTGCAATAGGTGTCAACCATCACGAGCGTGCTTCTTTTTTAGAAAGAGCTAATGCTGATCTTGTTTTATGTCTGGCAGTTATTCATCATCTCACTATTGGCAAAAATATTCCTTTTGAGAAAGTTGCTTATCTGCTAGGCACTTTAGGAAAAAACCTTATTATTGAATTTGTGCCTAAAGAAGATGAAAAAGTGCAATTATTATTGGCGTCGAAAAAAGACATTTATACAACCTATTCTAAAGAAGACTTTGTACGCGTATTTTCCAATTATTATAACATTGACAAAGAAGAAAAAATTGCCGACTCAGGAAGGGCTCTTTTCTATATGAAGAAAAAGTAACAAGTATTCCTTTTAATCATTCCTTAGAAGAAGGTATAAAATTCATGGGTAACATATCCGCCAGCTTACCTGTCCATGACCAATAATTCCTATTAAATAGCGCTTGTGGAGGCCAATAATTTCCATTCGCAAAAACAGCAATTGCTTCCTCTCCTACTAAAGTAATATAGGAACGTTGAAAAGCTGGCTTTCTTCTCTCCATGAGGGTAGCTACATACGATTCTTCCTCAAATGCTCCTTTGTACGTTATATATAAATAATCAGCAAAGTGCAACACTTTATAATCATCCGCTCCTGGTACTAAAATACTATCCTCACTCAACAAATAAGGCGTATGTATCTCAAGGGTATCGGGCTGTCGCATTATTCGCTGATAATATTCAGCAGAATCAGTAGCATAATTAGTAGTAGAATCATTTTTTTGAGGGCTATTGCCACTTATGGAGATAGAAACATTAGACGGCCCTCCCTTAAAAAAAGAGGTCGGTGGTCTATATATTGCTCTTACTCTTTGCTTCTCTACATTCGCCACCCTTTTCATCCCCCGTATTTCAAAATTGTTTTGGCTAAGCGCTTGAGTGTACAGACTTTTCATAAAATGCGTTATTGAGCCATAGTAAGCTTTATCCCGCGCCTCTTTCCACTTTCTTTGTAACGACCGTCTGTTTTTATCAATTTCCTCAAAATAGGGGTAGCCATAATATTGAGAAACGCCTGATTGGAAATTTACTTCAAAATGCTCTAACTGAAAATTCACAATGTAACCCAAAGCAGGATTTTCAATTTTCAACGGTTCATCACAAAAGGCTATCACTCTGTTTGATTTCTTAAAATAACGGAAGCGAATTTTTTTATAATTTTTGATTTTACATTTAGCCCCATTAGACGTTCTTCCTATGAAATTTTTCATAAACATATCTCCCCACTTATCCCACCCTTCCAACACAGAAGGCTCAATAATCACATTTTCCAACTCGCGGATCTTAATATTCATTTCTATTCGTAAACGTAAAGGCAGCTGATTAGAATGAAAGCTATACAAGTTGGTTTCATAACCAATGGAGGATATAATAAGCTCATACTGTCCTTCAGGTATCGCTTTTAATTCAAAAGCGCCTTCAGCATTGGTAACAGTACCAATAGAAGAGTTATTGATAAAAACACTAGCTCCTGCAATAGCTTGTCCATTTGCAGCATCTATTACTTTGCCGTAGAGATTCTTTTGAGCCAATAACAACCCGGGTAGAAATGTAAAAATAAAAATTGCCAGTATGCGATACATACTGGCAATTTACGACGAAAAACTTAGTTATTAATATTTTTTAATCCAATCCAAACATTCCTTTATTTAATTGTTTTAACATACGCGTCTTATGCTCGGCAGAAATTAATAAGGAAATATTATGCGGGCTGCCGCCATAAGAAACCATCCTTACCGGAATGTTGACAATAGAACCAAATAATTTTTTTACAATATCACTTGTTTGTGAAATTTCATTCCCGACTACCGATATAATTGTTTGATTATGGTCTACTTCAATAGCACCAAAGGGCTCCAACTCTTTTACAATCTCTTTTAAGTAAACGGTATTATCAATTGTAACAGATACCGCAACTTCTGAAGTAGTAATCATATCAATAGGTGTGCGGTACTTTTCAAATACTTCAAATATTTTTCTTAGAAAACCATAAGCTAATAACATTCTGCTACTTTTAATACGTATAGCAATGATATTATCTTTTGCCGCTACAGCTTTTACACCTACCCCGCTGGCTTTCTCACTTATAAGTGTACCTTTTGCCTCCGGTTGTATTGTATTAAGGAGCTTCACCGGAATTTTATAGGTTTGCGCAGGCCATATAGAAGCAGGGTGTAATATTTTGGCTCCGAAATAAGCCAGCTCCGCAGCTTCATCAAAACTAAGATGCTCCACAGGCACTGTCTTTCTTACCATACGGGGATCGTTGTTATGCATCCCATCGATATCTGTCCATATTTCGCAAACAGATGCATTAATAGCAGCAGCGATTAATGAAGCACTATAGTCGCTTCCGCCCCTCTTCAAATTATCAACCTCCCCTCTTGCATTACGACTGATATAACCTTGCGTTACAAACAAATTTTTCCCTTTGTGCTGTTGCAGTAACTGCGTGAGCTTCACTTTTATGCTACCTACTTGCGGCTCGTCATATACATCGATAGTCATAAATTCTAATGCCGGTAGCAAAGAATGATCAACGCCTTGTTCCTCCAGATAGGTAGAAAATAATTTAGTAGAGAGTAGTTCACCTTGTGCTAGGATATCTTTACTCAGTGCTTCACTAAATGAAATTCGAAGAATAATATTTAAAAATTCAAAATGCTCTGCAATAATCGCTTCTCCCTTTTTTACACTTTCTGGTTTTTTAACTAGCTCATTAAGAAAAACACGATAATGCTGTTCTAGTTTATCTATGCTTTCCTTTGCCTTATCTCTGTCTCCTTTTGCAAGACAGTCACCAATTTCTACCAAAGAATTGGTTGTTCCTGACAGCGCTGACAATACAACTATCACTGGCTCCTCTTGCTTGGTAACGAGTGACGCTATATGATGCATTCTTTCTGGCTTACCTACACTGGTACCGCCGAATTTCATTATTTTCATTAGTCTTCCTTTAAACGATGTTAGTACATAGGTATTCAAGGTCTTTCTGACCTATTCCCCCAACCATAACTTTTTTGGAAAATTTTGGTGGGCAAAGATACTAAGGAAAAGTATAGTAAATCAATAGGGTAATAATAATTATAGAAAGAGAATCTAGTTGCTTTAGCGCCTATAGTTGTCATGCTAACTATTATTCTTTTCTATAATTCTTCAGAAATAGTGCTAAGACTAGGACGGCTCTTTTTCTTTTACTACTACCAAGTCATTTAATTCAACCTGCATAGGTAACAGTCCGATTTTGACAACGGCTTTTTTACCCCTTATTTCCAACACCTCCCCCACCTGGTGATTCCGTTTCATTTTCACCTTTTCACCTATCGTTATTACATCGGTTGTTTCGGAAAATTTTGCTTCAATTTTTTTCTGCATTTTGCCTGCAGCCTTTTTCTCATTCTTCTTGAATAACAAAGCCTCCATTTCCTTTATCACTTTCTTTTTGTCTTCCGTTTTTCGCCACTCCAATAGCATATGCTTCAAGTTACGCTCCATATCTTTTAAATAAGCTATGCGTTGCTCAGATATCTTATTCTGCTCTCGCAAAAGCTCCACTTGCTGCTTATGCTTTTCTTTATGTAACACCTGCTCCATTTCTCTTTTCAGTCGCTCGTTTTCCTTTACTAACTTATGGAGTTCTTTTTCTTTATGTTCCAAATCACGAAGATCCTGCTCTGTACGGTTTAATAATTTATCTAGACGATATTGATCCTGATCCACAAGATTTCTTGCCCGCTGAATCAAATTCTTATTCAATCCTATTCTTTCTGCAATAGAAAAAGTATAAGAACTTCCGGGCTTCCCCACCAAGAGACGATATTGGGGTTCCAGCCTTTTTTCATCAAATGCCATAGCACCGTTTATTATACCAGGTGTTTTACCTGCCATCACTTTGAGGTTAAGGTAATGCGTAGTTACTATCCCAAAAGCATGCTTCCTAGCCATTTCCTGCAAAATCACTTCAGCAAATGCCCCTCCCAGATTGGGATCACTACCACTACCTAACTCATCTATAAAAAACAATGTTTTGCCATTAGCCTCTTCCATGAAATGCTTCATATGCATCAGGTGACTACTATAAGTACTTAGTTCAAATTCCAGACTTTGTGTATCGCCAATATGTATCATTACTTGTTTAAAAATTCCAAACCGCGACGAAGGATGTACGGGAACTAACAAACCACTTTGTGCCATTAACTGCAGCAATCCTGTAGTTTTCATTGTTACCGTTTTTCCCCCTGCATTAGGTCCGCTAATTACCAGAATATGCCTACTCTCGTCCAATGTAAGTGTAACTGGTATTGTCGCTTTTTTATTCCTCTGATTGTATATATATAATAATGGATGAAATGCATTTACTAAATGTACAGCCGCCTTATCCATTACTTCAGGAAACTCTCCGTTATAGTCAATCGCCAATTTAGCTTTTGCCCTTATAAAATCATATTCTCCTATAATTGCATGATAGCCTTTCAACAAATCACTGTACGAGTGAAGTCTACTGGTAAGCTGCCGCAAAATCTTATATACTTCTTTTCTTTCATCATTCTCCAGCTCGTGGACATCATTATTTAGTACAATTGTTTCTTCCGGCTCTATAAAAGCGGTCTTTCTACTATCGCTTTCTCCATGCAAAATACCTTTAACCGTTCTTTTTTGCTCTGCGAAAATTGCCACCACCCTGCGCCCACTCATAAAGCTCTCTTCTATCTCTGCGAGGTAGCCCTGCTTGTTGAGTTTGGCAACAATCTTTTCAAACATTCTTCGCAATTCATTTCTTTTCTTGTATAATGATTGCCGTATACTTTGAAGTTCAGGAGAAGCACTATCCTTGACTTGTCCTTGTTCATTCAGAACCTCATCTATTATGGAAATAATATTTTTTTCATAATAGGTATTTGCAATCACTTTACTCAAAGCAGTATAGGCAACTTTTCTTTCTGCATCAAACCATCTAAACACTCTTTCAATACTTTCTACCAGCTTACGTAATTCAATAATCTCTTCTCCGCTAAGTACTGCTCCGGGAACTCCGAGAAGTTGCAATACTCGCTTTAAGTTTAGGATATGATCGTTGGGAAAATAAATACCATTTGTAAGCAGCTGTTTATACTCAAATGACTGCCGTAAATCTATATCAATAAATTCCTTTTTTGTATGGATACGCAGCTGTTCTGCTTTACTTTTACCGTGTTCTGTTTGACAATAGGCCGCCAGCAAAGACTTTATTTTATCAAATTCTAGTTGAGTAGTCGCAGATTCAGGGAAAAATTTCATATTCTTTCAATGCCTACTTAAAAGGCATACAAAGTTAGCAATCCCATTAATAGGAAAACACCTTTTACAACATTATCACAAGTAAGTAGCAGTACCGAATTATGGCTAGAAATATTACTCAAAATTATTCAGGCTATCAGAAAACAAAGGAAGCTCCAGATCTTTTGAAGAAACATTTATTTTTTCTTTTTCGATCTGCCAGTCTATACCTAAAGCCGGATCATCATAGCGTATCCCACCTTCACTTTCTTTACTATAAAAGTTATCACATTTATACATAACTACAGCTTCTTTACTTAGGACAGAAAAACCGTGAGCGAACCCAGCAGGTATTAATAATTGTTTTTTATTATCGGCAGAAAGCTCCACAGCAACATGTTTACCATAGGTGGGTGAGCTTTTACGAATATCAACTGCTACATCCAAAATTTTGCCCACCAAGGCTCTTACAAGTTTGACTTGAGCATAGGGATGCAACTGATAATGAAGGCCGCGAATTACACCATACTGAGAAAAAGATTGATTATCCTGCACGAAATTATAGTGCAGCTCTTCTTTTTTAAAAACTGATTCATTAAAGGCTTCAAAAAAATAACCTCTATCATCTGGAAAAACCTTCGGCTCTATAATTAACAGCCCTTCAATTGTTGTTTTAGTAAAAATCATTTTCTTATTTTATAAACTCCAGTATTCTCTTTCCTTAATCTTATTCCTAAAAACACCTTTTAAATCAGCTATCAACGCCGACTCTTTAGTTATCGTAACAAACGAGCTCTCCTCCAATAGTAAATATTCTTTATGTGGAACAGTTATTATTACGGCATCATAATCGTTCGCCAATGATTTCTCTAATGAAAAACCATACTCATGTTGCAATTCTTCACTGTCTGCATACGGATCCTCCACATCTACATTAACATAAAAACCTTTCAACGCTTTTACCACATCAGCTACTTTTGAATTACGAATATCACTTACGTTCTCCTTAAACGTGGCCCCTTTAATCAAAACTTTAGCGGTCTTGATATTCCCCGTAGTTTTGATAATATGCTGTACAACTTTCCTTGCCACATAATTAGCCATATCATCATTAATCGTTCTGCCTGCCAGGATTACCTGCGATTTGTACCCTAATTCATTTGCCTTATGTGTAAGATAATATGGGTCTACACCAATACAGTGCCCTCCTACCAAACCCGGTTGAAACTTTAAAAAATTCCATTTCGTTCCAGCTGCTTCCAATACCTCAAACGTATTAATATTCATTCGATCGAAAATGATAGACAACTCGTTCATTAAAGCAATATTCAAATCTCTTTGCGTATTCTCAATAATCTTCGCAGCTTCAGCCACTTTAATAGAAGAAGCTCTGTGAACACCTGCAGCAACCACCAGTTCGTACACTTTTGCAATCATTTCTTTGGATTCATTATCGCAGCCGGCCACCACTTTTACGATAGAAGATAATGTATGGTTTTTATCTCCCGGGTTTATTCGCTCCGGTGAATAGCCTAATTTGAAATCTATAACATTTTTTAATCCGGATAAGCGTTCTATAATAGGTAAACAATCCTCCTCAGTACATCCCGGATAAACAGTAGATTCAAAAACAACATAATCCCCTTTTTTAATCACCTTCCCTATTGTTTCAGAAGCTTTTTGAACAGGCAGTAAATCCGGTACGTTATGTTCATCTACCGGAGTAGGTACAGCCACTATATAAAACTTCGCTTCTCTTAGTACCTCCAATGAACTGGTAAACTGAATATCGCAATTTTCAAATTCGGATTTATCCAGCTCTTTACTAGGATCAATACCCTGCTTCATCATTTGCACACGCCCTTCGTGGATATCAAATCCAATAACAGATAGTTTTTTTGAAAAAGCTAAGGCAATGGGCAATCCCACATATCCCAAACCTATAACAGCTAATTTCTCTTCTTTCTTTAAAAGTTTTTCGTACATATTGATTTTTAAAATGAATCCATTAAGCCTTACTTGCAAACTCCTTGGGCATTTTTGTCCATTCGTTTTGTGATAAGGATTTAAAATATTCGTAGGTCATCTTCAGGCCTTCCGATCGATTTATCTTAGGTTCCCAAGATAGTATTTCTCTTGCTTTAGTTATATCCGGTTGCCGCTGCTTAGGATCATCCACCGGCAAAGGTTTATAGACTAATTTCACTTTATTACCTGTCAACTGCAAAATTTCCTCCGCAAACTTCTTTAATGATATCTCATTAGGATTACCAATATTAATCGGCATAATATAGTCACTCAACAAGAGACGATAGATGCCTTCGATTAAATCATTAACATAACAAAAGCTTCTTGTTTGAGATCCATCACCAAAAACAGTCAAATCTTCGCCTCTAAGCACCTGACCTATAAACGCCGGTAAAGCCCGGCCATCATTTAATCGCATACGAGGGCCATAGGTATTGAATATTCTTACAATTCTGGTATCAACCCCATGAAATGTATGGTAGGCCATGGTGATAGACTCCATATAGCGCTTAGCCTCGTCATACACACCGCGGGGGCCTACAGGATTTACATTTCCCCAGTATTCCTCCGGTTGTGGATGAACTAACGGATCGCCATATACTTCACTAGTACTAGCGACAAGTATTCTTGCGCTTTTAGCTTTTGCCAAACCTAAACAATTATGCGTTCCCATAGCTCCCACTTTCAAGGTCTGAATAGGAATCTTCAAATAATCAATCGGACTGGCAGGTGAAGCAAAATGTAAAATATAATCTAACTCACCTGATATATGTATAAACTTCGTTACATCATGGTGAAAGAATTCAAATTGTGGCAAAGGAAAAAGATGTTCTATATTTTTTAAATCGCCTGTTATTAAATTATCCATTGCAATAACATGCGCTCCTTCTCTGATAAAGCGATCGCATAAATGCGAACCCAGAAAACCCGCAGCACCGGTAATTAATACCCTTTTATCTTTCATGACTGCTTTTGCGGTTTGATAGTTTTACGTCCAATACTTTCATAATGAAACCCAAGTTTCTGCATGGCCCCCAAATCAAATAAATTTCTGCCATCAAAAATGGCTTTATTTTTTAACAATGAACCGATTTTCAAAAAATCCGGCGTTCTAAACTCGTTCCATTCTGTTGCTATAATTAATGCATCCGCTTCTTGTAATGCTTCATATTGACTATATGCATACTCAATTTTATCACCAATCTGGCTCTGTACATTGTGCATTGCTTCGGGATCAAAAGCTGTAATTGTTGCCCCTTCCTGTACTAACGCATCTATGATGTATAAAGCAGGTGCCTCTCGTATATCATCTGTATTAGGTTTAAATGCCAACCCCCATAATGCAAAATGTTTCCCTTTCACATCTCCTCCAAAATATTGCTTAATCTTAGGAACGAGATGTAATTTCTGACTATCATTCACCTCCATTACTGCATTCAATATCTTAAAATCATAATCAACCTCAGTAGATGACACTACCAATGCCTGAACATCTTTTGGAAAGCAACTACCTCCATAACCAATTCCGGAAAAGAGAAATCGTTTACCAATGCGATCATCACTACCTATTCCCTTACGCACCATATCTACATCAGCACCCAATAGCTCACATAAACGAGCTATCTCGTTCATAAAAGTAATTTTCATTGCCAAAAAAGAATTGGCAGCGTACTTGGTAAGCTCTGCAGATCGTTCATCCATAAAGATAACAGGATTGCCTTGCCGCACAAAAGGAGCATAAAGCTCGTCCATTACTTTACGAGCTTTATCAGATTGTGTGCCAATTATAACCCTGTCGGGCTTCATGAAATCATTCACAGCAACACCTTCTCGCAAAAATTCCGGATTACTTACTACATCAAAAGCTTCTTCAATAGCCGATTCAGACCCTTTCAAGATAGCTTCTCTTACTTTTTCGGCTGTTCCTACAGGCACGGTACTCTTATCAACAATAACTTTATACTCCTTAGGCTGAATAAGCTTGCCAAGTTGTTCAGCCACCCCCAAAACATAACTAAGATCCGCTGCACCATTTTCTCCTGGTGGAGTGGGTAAGGCTAAGAAAATGATGCTTGCATCTCTTATACCTTCTTCAAGATTGGTTGTAAAGCGCAGCCGCTGCTCTTTCAAATTCCGCAGAAAAATCTTCTCCAAGCCAGGCTCATAGATTGTCAGCGCACCGCTTGACAGCTTATCAACTTTATGTTGATCGATATCAATGCAGGTTACCCTATTACCTGTTTCAGCAAAACAGGTACCGGTAACCAGCCCCACATACCCAGTTCCTATAACTGCGATCTCCATAAAGCCTGTTTTAGTTTATTTTTTGAAGAATTCAATAACTTTTGAACTAATAAAGTTCAACTGCTCTTCATCCATTTCTGTATGTACAGGCAGCGATATCACTCTATCCGTTAACCAATCAGTAACCGGCATAGCTATTCCTTGTTCTGTAAATCCAGTAAACATCTTTTGCTTATGCCCGGGCACCGGATAATAAATCATAGAAGGAATTTTCTGCTCTGCCAAAAACTCCTGTAACTTATTTCTTTTTTCTGCTGAGTGAACCCCGCCCTCTACTAACAAAGTGTACTGATGAAAAACATGATTAGAATAAGGAGCCTTGAATGGCGTAGTTAAAAAATCATGTCCGGCAAAAGCATGATCATAAAAATCAGCGACCGCTTTCCTTGCTCCATTATATTCATCTAAACAATTCAACTTAATGTTCAACACTGCTGCCTGCATGGAATCAAGACGACTATTACAACCAACAACATCATGATAGTAACGACGGCTTTGTCCATGATTAGCTATCATCTTTATCTTCTCTGCAAGACTATCATCATTGGTGAATACGGCACCTCCGTCTCCAAACGCTCCGAGGTTTTTTGAAGGATAAAAAGATGTTGCAGATACGTGACCTATAGTGCCTGTTTTTTTACTAGTTCCATTTGTAAAATAATAGTCAGATCCTATCGCCTGCGCATTGTCTTCTATCACATAAATATTATGCTTATTAGCAATCGCCATTATCTCCTCCATAGGTGCGGCCTGCCCATATAAATGAACCGGAACTATGGCTTTCGTTTTTGACGTTATCGCTTTTTCCACATCTTTGGGATCCATACAAAAGCTACGCTTATCTACTTCTACAAATACAGGCTTCAGATTGAGCAGGGCTATTACTTCAGAAGTAGCGACAAATGTAAAAGAAGGAGTAATCACCTCATCACCGGGTTGTAAACCAAGAGCCATCATCGCAATCTGTAGAGCATCCGTACCATTAGCACAAGGGATAGTATGCTTTACACCAAGGTAAGAAGAAAGATTAGCTGCAAAATCATGAACAATTTTTCCATTGATAAAAGCGGAGCTTTCCATTACTTCTACTACAGCCCGATCTACTTCTTGTTTTATTTTATGATACTGTGTACGGGTATCAACCATTTGGATAGGACGCATAATTATAGGAGTAAGCTATTTTCTAAATCCTGGTTTTTCTAACAGAAAGCATAAAACGAAGCAACAACCTGTTTTAGTACCCGGATTTACTTGATTTTCTGATTTTTAGCGATGCAAAAGTACTAAAATACAGGTAGTTTACAATTTGCGGCTATTTTTGCTCCGCATTTAGCTTTCAGCCTAAAATCAACGCTTTGGGACTTTTTTTTTATAACATCTTTCTTCGTGTCTTTACTGCTGGAGTTTTCATCACCTCCTTTTTCAATCCCAAGGTAAAAAAATGGCGAAACGGGAGAAAAGGCTTACTGGAACAAATAAAGAACAGCATCAACAGTTCCGACAAGGTCATTTGGGTACACTGCGCATCATTAGGAGAGTTCGAGCAAGGTCGCCCCGTAATAGAAGAAATCAAAAAGACCTACCCCGAGTATAAAATACTGCTAACCTTTTTTTCTCCATCGGGATATGAAATACGAAAAAAATATTCACAGGCAGATTGGGTGTTTTACCTCCCAATGGACGGACGGCAAAATGCAGAACAGTTCATAGAGGCAGTGAATCCTCAACTTGTCATTTTCGTCAAGTATGAATTCTGGTATTATTATTTATCGGGTTTAAAACAAAGAAATATTCCCCTCTTGTTTATCTCTGTCATTTTCAGAGAGTCGCAGCCCTTTTTTAAATGGTATGGAGGTCTTCATAAAAAAATGCTTTGTAGTATTACGCATTTCTTTGTACAGGACGCCACCTCCAAAGATCTTTTGGATAAATTAAATTTAGGTCTCTCGTCTACCCTTTCAGGCGATACTAGATTTGACAGGGTAAGCGTTATTGCCCAATCGACAGAAAGCCTGCCGCAATTTGAGGCGCTTGCCTCAACAACGCAATTAATTGTTGCCGGAAGCACATGGCCCGAAGACGAAAAATTATTGAGGCATTTACTTCCTGCAAAGTATAGTCTCGTATTAGTTCCGCATGAAATAACGCCCACTCATTTGGCTCCATTGAAAGAGCTTTTTCCAGAAGCTATCCTATACTCTTCTTTTACAACTGAGACCTTACAACAAATACAAACAAACCAGCAACCTATTGTACTTATTATTGATAGCATTGGCTTACTCTCACGGTTATATCGCTACGCCTATATCACTTATATTGGTGGTGGTTTTGGTAAGGGTATTCATAATACACTCGAAGCTGCCGTATATGGCAAGCCGGTTTTATTTGGCCCTAATTTTCAAAAATTCAGAGAAGCGAAAGAATTGATTGCACAAGGAGCAGCATTTAGCATTACCACCCAAGAAGATTTGAAAAACACTATTACACAGCTAACGACCAACTATGGTTTATATACAAGAACCTGCGAAGCAGCTTACACATACGTGGCCAATAATACAGGTGCCACCAAAAGCATTATTCATTATATTCAGGAAAAGCGTCTTTTGATCAACTGATCAAAAAGAATTGCCGCCTCACTATCCGGCAGCCAGCCAAGTTTTACTTTAAGCTCTCTGTTTATCCAATACTCAGCCTCTGTAAAAACATTAAAGCTATTAATCGTCTTTATACTTCTTTCGTACATGGCTTCGTCGCCACGAAACAACTCATTGATAAGCAAAAAACGGTCGTTAATACCTATCGCTTTACGCAGGTCTTTGATAGGCGTATCTTTTAACACGTTAAAGAGCTCTGTATTTTGTTGCTTTAGCCTATCGTTAAGCGACTCTTTCTCTTCGCTCTTTTTTACTTCTTCTTTGTGATTTACCTGTTGCGACAAGGTCGGTATATCCATAATAGGGTCAAATGCAAGTACCTCTTTTTGAACAACGGTCTCGGCAGCCACTGGCTTGCTGGCAACCACTTCCTCATTCGCAGGACGTGGTGCGTATTTTTCAAAATAGATTTTATCAATGGCGGAGTTGCCGGGCATCACAACCGCGACTTTGGATGTACCTAATGTACGGGAGGTTTTTTGCATTGCAGTCAACTCACTCTGCAGCATTTGGACAGTAAACAGTAATTGGGAGCTATCGGCTCCCTGTTCAAACTGTTCTTTTAATTTTAGTATCAGGTTTTCTATTCGTTCCATTATGCTACTTTTGGAGCATATTTTTTTTAGAGGCTCTCTAAGTTACAAACTGTTTGCCAATTAATCGTTTACGAGTTTCGGAAATAAAAATATTAACAATGTTTATTGAACCCAATAATAGTGGTGAGCGACGGGGATCTATAGAAGTTATCTGTGGATCGATGTTTAGCGGCAAAACAGAAGAGTTGATTCGCCGGCTGAAGCGAGTGAAAATCGCTAATCAAAAAGTAGAAATATTCAAACCAGCTATTGACAGGCGCTATGATGAGATGAACATTGTTTCGCATGATACGAACGTGATTCATTCTACACCGTTGGATAATTCGCAAAAAATACTGCTGCTGGCCCAGGATGTGGATGTGATTGGGATAGACGAAGCCCAGTTTTTTGACAATGAATTACCTAATGTATGCGACGAATTGGCCTACAGAGGCATAAGAGTGATTGTTGCCGGGTTGGATATGGATTATACGGGCAAACCTTTTGGCCAGATGCCCTTTATTATGGCTAAAGCCGATTACGTAACCAAACTGCACGCCATTTGCATGAAATGCGGCAATATAGCCAACTATTCTTATCGCAAAATCCCTAATGAAGATCAGGTAATGATAGGCGCAACAGACGTGTACGAACCCAGGTGCAGAAGATGCTATTTTGAGAAAAAGTAACCTATAAAGCGGATCCTTTTATTTTCCCTCTTCCCTTTATATTCACTTCCACACCTTCTGCGGTTCCTCTAATATCTTGAAGAAATTCGCCGTGTTTTACGAGGCCTGATTGCTTATCGACTACCAGCGTGCCCGTTTGCTCTCCATTCAGGTCAACGGTAGTACCAGAAAGTGAACTTATTTTGGTTTGAGTACGCAGGTTAACATGATCTCCTTCAATAGATGTTACTGTAAAAGTAGTAGTGTATTTGGCTGGAGCCTGCCCTTTTGTTTCAAACCCTTTTATCCAGCTATCCCCTACAGCAACTTTTTTGTTTGGAAAAATGAAAAGAGCATGAACAAACTGATCTTTCATCGCTTGTTCATTGAATTGCTGGCTGGCGACCATGCGCATTTGCCCCTTAGCCTCTTCGGGTATATTCAAAGAATCAACCATACTCTTTACAATAGCGTCAAAGCCTGTAACCTTTTCTATATCGCCTTCTTTATTGATGACAAGTTGAAAAGCTTTACCCTTGATGGCACCAAACATTTTGGCCATGATACCAGAAGGATCTTGCCGTAAATCAACTCCCTCTTCAATTACTACCGGCTTATCCGTATCAATATTCATTTCCATACCCATCATACTCATATCCATCACAAATCGCTGAAAAATCACTTCCAATATTTTCCTATCGCTTTCCTCTTCCACCACCGCCATGGAATAATTACCCAATACCGATATCTTGTTCTCTTGCCCCATTATCAATTGATCCATATCCCACACCATCTCATAGGTATACCCCGCCCCTTTTTGAAAATTAAAGGCAAATGTCTTTTCCGTAGCAGGTTGAGCTGATTTACAAGACACAAAAACTACAATAAAGGCAATAGCCAGTACAGCAGCCGTGAGAGATAAAATCTTTTTCATGAGCAAACCTTATAATTATTATAATACAAAATAGTGATTTGTCTGAAAAACACACAACATTACTATTACTTTTGCGCCAACATAATTATTATCAACAGCCTTCAACACATATTCACTCTTTTTAAAAAAGACCTTTTGCTGGAAATACGCCAGCAATATAGCTTCTATGGTATTCTTCTTTATATAGGGGCTACTATCTTCGTCTTATTTCTGGGCATATCGGATCCGGAAAGCAATGTGTGGAATGGGCTTTTTTGGGTAATACAATTATTTATTTGCATTAATGCCGTAGCCAAAAGTTTTTTACAGGAAAGCAAAGGAAGAATGCTGTATTACTACTCTATAGTTTCTCCCGGAGTTTTTGTATTGGCCAAGCTTATATTCAATTCCTTGTTGATGCTTATCATGAGCTTGCTGAGCCTGGCACTTTTTTCCTTATTCCTTGGCAATCCTCTTGTAAAAGCGGGCACTTTTATTGGTCTCGTACTGCTGGGCGGGTGGAGCCTCAGCCTTGTATTTACTTTTCTTTCTGCTATTGCAGCGAGAGCACAGCAAAATGCCGCAATTATGGCGGTTATGGGCTTTCCTATTATTGTTCCACAGCTCATATTGCTTATGAAAATATCCAATGCCGCCTTTAATCCTATACTTACCGTTCATGCAAGCAATATTTTATTGTTAGTTGCATTAGATCTGCTGGTAGTTCTTTTCGCTACCATCTTATTTCCTTTCTTATGGAAAGACTAATCTTTTAAATAATTTTTGTTATTGCATTTTATTGGTTAAACAAATATTAACCACTTTGGCTTTTCTTACAAAATCAGCTAAATGTCATTTTTTTATCTTTTTGAATACTAACCTGAAATATTAGGTAGTATGAACCAGCACACCTTAATTTTGCACCACCAAAGAAACAGGTTCTCCATGCAAAAAAGTTATATGTACAAGTCCTGGTGGAAAGTACTTTGTGTAATACTCCTTATTTACACATTTGTTGGGGGACTTTTGTTTAAAATTCCGTTTCTACCTGCTTTAGAAGAAACTATTCGCAACCTATATTTTCATGTATGTATGTGGTTTGCGATGATGATATTGTTTACCATTTCTGTTATTCAATCCATCCGCTACCTGCGTACCTACAATTTACGTTACGATATTTATGCCCGCCAGTTTGCAGCGGTGGGTATTGTATTAGGTATTCTTGGTTATGCTACCGGCGCTTTATGGATGAGTTATACCTGGGCCGACCCTAATAATCCGGCTTTTGAATCCTTTAGCGCCCTTGCCCGCGAACCGAAGTTGATTGGTACAGCCATCGCTTTGCTTATCTATTTTGCCTATATGGTATTGAGGGATTCTATTCACGATATGGATAAAAAAGCCCGTATCAGTGCTGTGTATAACATCTTTGCGTATGCCATGTTGTTCCCATCTATATGGATAGTACCTCGCTTACTACCCAGCCTACATCCGGGCCAGGAAGGCAATCCTGCCATGAATTATAAAGATATTGACAGTGGAATGCGCCTGGTTTTTTACCCCGCTGTGCTAGGATGGACGTTGCTGGGAGTGTGGATAGCTACGCTTAAAATAAGAGTGCAGCTTGTAAAAGAAAAGAACTTATTATCATGAAGAAAAAAATAAATTCCTTTTTATTGGTTTTGGCATTTCTTTTTAACAGCCTGATTTCTTTTTCGCAGGAAAAGCAATCAGGCATAGGCGAGGTAATGCGTAGTAATGGTAGAATCTACGTAGTACTGGGTGTTATGCTGATTATTCTCTTGGGTATTATCTTATACTTAGTACGCCTCGAAAAGAAAATTAACCGGTTGGAAAAAGAACAAAAACAATAACCCGCCGGTGCTACTTACACAAACAATGCTTGTTATTTGAAAAATAAAATTTACTAAAATGTCAGACACTAATTACAGTTTCTTTGGTGCAGTAGAAAGAAGCTTTGATAAAGCAGCCGCATTTACCAAATGGGATGCTGGAACATTGGAACAAATAAAACAATGTAACTCGGTATACCGTATGCATTTCCCTGTGAAAATAGGCGATAAAGTAGAGGTTATTAAGGCCTATCGGGTACAACATTCCCATCACAAATCTCCTTGTAAAGGTGGTATCCGCTTCGCTACCGCTGTAAACTTGGATGAGGTGATGGCTTTGGCTGCTCTTATGACCTATAAATGTGCTATTGTAAATGTACCTTTTGGTGGAGCTAAAGGAGGTATCACTATAGACCCTAAAAAATATACCCCTTACGAATTAGAAAAAATTACCCGTCGCTATACAGCTGAGCTTATCAAAAAGAATTTTATTGGCCCTGGTACAGATGTACCTGCTCCTGATTACGGAACGGGTGAAAGAGAAATGGCCTGGATTCTTGATACCTATACCAGCATGCGACCTGGAGAAATAGATGCTGCCGGTTGTGTAACAGGGAAGCCTGTTTCTCAAGGAGGTGTACGCGGTCGTCGCGAAGCTACAGGCTTAGGCGTTTTCTTTGGCCTTCGGGAAATATGCAATATGCCAGATATCATGGAAAGGCAAGGCTTATCTGTAGGTGTAGAAGGTAAAAGAATTGTTGTACAAGGATTGGGAAATGTAGGCTACCATAGTGCCAAATTTTTTCAGGATGCTGGCGCAAAAATTATAGCGCTTGCAGAATTTGAAGGTGCCATTCATAACGAAAACGGATTGGATATAGATGCTGTTTTTAATTATAGAAAAAGTACAGGCTCCATTCTTGGTTTCCCGGGCGCTACCAATTTGGCTAAAAATACAGATGCATTGGAACTGGATTGCGACATACTGATCCCCGCAGCTTTGGAAAATGTAATCAATGGAGAAAATGCACCGAGAGTAAAAGCAAAAGTAATTGGTGAAGCCGCTAACGGGCCGCTTACACCGGAAGCTGATGAAATTTTTGCCAAAAGAGGTATTCTTGTAGTACCGGATATGTATCTCAATGCAGGTGGTGTTACAGTTTCTTATTTTGAGTGGTTGAAAAATCTTAGCCACGTTCGCTACGGAAGAATGGAAAAGCGCTTTAATGAAAACATGAATGCGCATATCGTAGCACAAATGGAAACACTATCTGGCAAAAAAATGGGCAAAAGTGAAAAAGAACACATTGTTCATGGAGCAGATGAAGTAGATCTTGTATATAGCGGACTGGAAGAAACCATGAGTACCGCTACACGGGAAATAATAGCTGAATGGCAAAATAATCCTTCTATTCCGGATATGCGCACAGCAGCTTATGTAGTCGCTATTAATAAAGTGGCTACGAGTTACGCAGAGCTTGGTATTTTCCCTTAAAAAATAAAACCACTTATTTAAATAACCCTGTCTATACAACAGGGTTATTTTTTTACTCATTAGCCGTCCTATAAAAAACTTTTATCATTCTCTATTCATCAGCTTATTTTTGTTAAATATGTTGCGGCGAACGATAGAAATTATTAGCAGCAGCTTTAAGATGGCTTTGCAAGAGCTATGGAAAAATAAGCTGAGGACATTCCTTTCTCTTTTTGGAATCACCATCGGTATATTCTGTATCATTGGCGTATTAGCCACTGTCAATAGCCTGGAACAAAATATCAAAAATGAAGTCAACTCGCTTGGCTCCAATACCATTTACGTTGACAAATGGGAATATACTGCCGGTGGCGGACCCGACTACCCTTGGTGGAAATTTGTGAACCGACCACTACCAAAGTTTGAAGAAGTAAAACAAATCAAAGAACGTACTCCTTCTGCTCGCTACGCTTCCATTAGAATTACTACAAAAGATGATGTCAATTACCGGGGAAGTATTTTATCCAATGTTAACTTGTACGGTATAGGAGAAGATTTTGATAAAATTCAACCTATTGAGCTTTCTGCAGGTCGCTATATCTCCAATGCCGAATTTGACAGAGGAATAAATGTAACAGTCATCGGTAACGAAGTTGCTGAACAGCTTTTTGGCGGCGCCCACCTTTCTATTGACAAAGAAGTAGTGTTACGAGGAAAAAAAGCATTGATTGTAGGCGTTATAAAGAAACAAGGTAAGCAGATGATTGGGGGCTGGGATTTCGATCAAAGCGTTATTCTTACGTTTCGCTTTGCCCGCACTATTATGAATGAACTACGAACAGACCCCGTAATCATCGTAAAAGGAAGTGACGACTTAGCCAGCAAGGCTTTGAAAGACGATTTAACAGGCACCATGCGGGCTTTACATAAATTAAGCCCCACACAGGATAATGATTTTTCTTTAAACGACATCAACGATCTCACTGAATCGATAAGTTCCGCTTTTGTTGGGCTGAATATTGGAGGATGGGCAATAGCAGCTCTTTCATTAATAGTAGGCATGTTTGGCGTAGCCAATATCATGTTTGTTTCTGTAAGAGAACGTACCAGCCAGATTGGACTGAAAAAAGCCATCGGTGCTAAAAATCATATAATCCTCACAGAGTTTTTGCTGGAGTCGGCTTTTCTCTGCGTTATCGGTGGCCTCATTGGACTTACACTGGTTTTTGTTCTTACTAAAATACTCTCCGGGGCATTAGATTTTCCCGTTTTTATCTCTACGGGTAACATGTTACTAGCTATTATTATTTGTATTATTGTGGGCATCCTTGCCGGGTTGATTCCTGCTGCACAAGCCGCCAGAATGGACCCTGTTGTTGCTATCAGGAGTAAATAAATGGCCATTTCTGGGTAATAATTTAACTTTTTTCCGCTGGTCTCCTTCGAGGAATGTCTTTTCTTTGAACCATGAAGCATTTATTACTATTGTCCGTCCTTTTTATCGGCTGCTATTCAGCCATCGCTCAAAACAATACTACGCCTCAGGAGCCTCCTTATAAACGGTTTCCATCTGTCCCTCCTTTCCAACTGCTACAAGTTGATAGCACCAGTGTATTTACCAAAGAAAAACTGGATAAGAAAAAGGCTGTAATGCTTATGCTCTTTAGTCCGGATTGCGATCACTGCAAGCATGAAACCGAGGAAATTATTAAAAATATTGATAGGCTAAAACATATTCAAGTTGTAATGTCCACCACCCAGCCTTTTGAAAAAATGAAGGACTTTTATGAAAAGTATAAATTGGGTAAATACCCCAATATCATAGTAGGCAAAGACACAAAATACACTTTACCGGTATTTTACGACATCCGCACGCTACCTTTCCTCGCTTTTTACAATAAGAAAAAGGAGCTTATCTCCGTTTTTGACGGCAGTATGCCAATAGAAAAAGTCATAGCCATTTTCAAGTAATAAAGGAAAGCAACTACTCGAATCATAAGTTGCTATACCTTTGCCCCAAAATTAAATTTTCCATCTATAAATTGATTTATTCATGAAAGTAACGGTTGTAGGTGCAGGCGCAGTAGGCGCTACTTGCGCTGATAATATCGCTCGCAAAGAATTGGCAGAAGAGCTGGTTTTACTTGACATCAAAGAAGGTATTGCTGAGGGCAAGGCTCAGGATATGATGCAAACAGCAGCTCTGCTGGGTTTTGACACAAGAATCACCGGCTCTACAAATGATTATACAAAAACTGCTGGCAGTGATGTAGTCGTTATTACATCCGGCTTACCCCGCAAACCTGGTATGACCCGTGAAGAATTAATAGGCGTAAATGCTGGCATCGTAAAAGGCGTATCCGAGAATATCCTCAAGCACTCTCCCAATGCTATTATCATTGTTATCAGCAACCCGATGGATACAATGACGTATCTCGCTTTACAATCCACCGGCCTTCCTAAAAATAGAATCATAGGTATGGGTGGCACGTTGGACAGCGCTCGCTTTAAATACCAACTTAGCCAGCACCTGGGTTGTAGCCCTGGTGACTTAAACGCAGTAGTAGTAGGCGGACACGGAGATACAACTATGATTCCTCTTATTCGTCTGGCTACCTGGAATTCTGTCCCGGTAACTAATTTCTTATCAGCAGATCAACAAAAACAAATTGTTGCCGATACAATGGTAGGAGGCGCTACTTTAACTAAGTTAATTGGCACTTCTGCCTGGTATGCACCCGGCGCCGCCGGAGCAGCTTTGGTAGAAAGCATAGTACGCGACGAGAAAAAACTATTTACTTGCTGCGTATCATTGGATGGTGAATATGGTCAAAAAGATATTTGCCTAGGTGTACCCGTAACCATTGGGAAAAATGGCTGGGAAAAAATTCTTGATTTTCAATTAAACGAAGCAGAGCAGGCTGAGTTTGACAAAAGCGCTGCCGCTGTAAGAAATATGAATGACGTTTTAAAGACGTTATAATTTTTTAGAAAACACTATTGCGCAAAGGTGTACTTATTGGTACACCTTTTTACATTACTTTTCTTAGTTGTATTTAACTATTTTCATACTATTAATTAACTTTCGCAGTAACACTCTATCACCCTAAGCAAAAAGCCTTATTTCATGAAGCAGATTCTTTTTATTTTGTTTATTATTTCTTCTGTTAGTTTATCTGCGCAACCATCAACATTGAAACCGGGATTTGATGCAAAAGAATATGCAGATTTACTTTCACTCACTTTTTTCAGCTCCAGTATTCCTGACTCTATAGAAAGAACAAAAAGAGAAGATCCTTATACAATGCTTTATCGCTCCTCTGAAGTTGGTCTTTTTAACAGATGGACTTTATATATACGAAAAGACAACGTTGCCGTAATTGATCTAAGAGGTACTACAGCTGATGGCCCCAGTTGGCTGGAAAATTTTTATGCAGCTACTATTGCTGCCAAAGGTTACCTGCAATTAAATGACAGTACCCGCTTTGAATACCAGCTGGCAGAGAGTCCAGAAGCACAGGTACATATTGGTTGGACAATAGGGTTGGCTCATTTGGGGCCTGATATTTTGCAAAAAATAAATGAGTTGTTTGCAAATAAAAAGACAACTGATTTTATCATTATGGGCCATAGCCAAGGAGGCGCTTTATCATTTCTACTTCGATCGTGGCTGGAATATGAACAGAGAAAAGGAACTATACCTGCTTCCATACATTTTAAAACCTATTCCAGTGCAGCACCTAAACCTGGCAACCTTCAGTATGCCTATGATTACGACTTTATTACAAGAGGTGGTTGGAGCCTCACCGTTGTTAATGCAGCCGACTGGGTGCCAGAGACTCCTTTCTCTATACAAACATTAAACGACTTTAATCCAAGTAATCCTTTTGTCAATGCAAAAAAAGCAATCAAAAAACAAAAGTTGATTACACGTATTGTACTAAAAAACATTTATAATAAATTGGACAAACCTACTCGTAAAGCACAGCGAAGATTTGAAAAATATCTGGGTAGAGGGATTTACTCTCAGGTAAGAAAAACCTTACCCGGCCTACAAAAACCCTCTTATACTCCTGGAAATAATTATATGCGAGCAGGCACTCCTATTGTTCTGTTACCTGATGCTGCTTATCAACAAGAATTCCCGGACAGTCCTAATACACCTTTTATTCATCATACCTATAAATCCTACTTTACACTATTAAAAACCATTTATCCGGAAGCAATAAAACCTTAAGACTCCTTTATTAGTAAATAACACCAGCGCCACAGCTTTCCTTCAAAATCAAATGGAGTGGTAGCCTTGGTTATATCTTTTATTTGCTTTGTAGCAAGCTCATCTGTTGCTAAAACAAATTTTCTAAAATTTGTACTAAAGTACAACTGCCCACCGGGAGTAAGAATGTTCAAGCAATCATTAATCAATTCAACATGATCTCGTTGAATATCCAATATATCTTCCATTCGCTTACTATTACTAAAGGTAGGCGGGTCCATTACAATGCAATCACAAGATTGAGCAGGAATAGTCTTAAGCCATTGCTTTACGTCAGCTTGTGTATAGTTATATTTACCTTCTTCTATAAACCCATTCAGGTGCATATTTTTTTGAGCCCACTTTAAATAGGTATGGGAGAGATCAACCGTTACTACATCACTTGCCCCACCGGCAGCAGCATATACAGAAAAAGATCCTGTATATGCAAAAAGGTTTAGTATCCGCTTGCCGTTGCTTTGCTCCCTTACCATTTGGCGGGTACTGCGATGATCTAAAAACAAACCTGTATCCAGGTAGTCGCTCAGGTTTACAATAAACTTTAATTCATTTTCCTTTACAATAAACTCATGAAGCGATGTATCATATTTTTGGTATTGTCCCAGTCTTCCGGGTTTACGCTGCCGTAGTTTGAAAAAAATATCTTCTCCGGCTACCTCTAGTACTTCGCTTATACTATTTCTGCTTTCTTCTATCCATCGATCATGCTCATCCTCCTCCATCCCATGCCTGCGCTTATATTCGGCTACATACAATTTACCCTCGTACATTTCTATACAAAACGGGAACTCCGGTAAATCATGATCATAGACACGAAAACAGGTAACCCCTTGTTTCCTAGCCTGTTTGCCTATATGTCTGTACACTTTTACCAGGCGATTGCGAAACATTTCAAACTTCTCCAAATGCCTTTTTTTTGCGAAATTCGTCATTCGGTTTTATAATTATCCATTCCTACAACTTCTATTTTTTTAATGTACGTAATTGTAGATATTGAAACGACGGGTGGGCATGCGTCTTCCAACGGCATTACAGAGATATGTATCTATGTTTTTGATGGCACAGCAATCATTGATCAGTACGAAACACTGATTAACCCTTGCCAATCTATACCTCGCTATATACAGGCTATGACGGGTATTACCGATGAAATGGTGAAGAACGCGCCGGTTTTTGAAGAAGTAGCAGGAAAAATATATGAACTACTGCACGACAAAGTTTTTGTAGCCCATAATGTAAATTTTGATTACTCCTTTATCAAGCATCAACTGGAGTATAGCGGCTATTCATTGAATACAAAAAAACTATGTACGGTTCGCCTCAGCCGAAAACTATTACCCGGCCATAATTCTTACAGCCTGGGGCGGCTTTGTGATGCGGTGGGCATCAGCATTGATCATCGCCATCGGGCGGGAGGAGATGCTGCTGCTACAGTACAATTGTTTCAACAATTATTGGCAAATGATCGAGAAGAATTCATCAAAAAAAGTTTGGGTCGCAACTCCAAAGAAAATGTTCTTCCACCGAATGTAAAAAAAGAAGATTTCGATACTCTCCCTTACACACCCGGTGTTTATTATTTTCATAATGAAAAGGGTAAAGTGATCTATGTAGGCAAAGCGAAAAATATACGCTACCGCGTGAATAGTCATTTCAGCAACAATTCTACTAGTCGGCAAAAGCAAAATTTCCTTCGCCACACGCATGCTATTTCTTATGAGTCCTGTGCTACAGAACTAATGGCGCATATATTGGAATCAACGGAGATAAAAAAATTATGGCCCATCTTCAATTACTCGCAAAAGAATGCTGAAAGGGTTTATGGCATTTTTACGTTTGAAGATCAAAAAGGTTATCAACGCTTGGCTATCGAAAGAAACAAAAGATACCTCAAGCCCATTTACACTTTTCATTATTTAACAGAAGGACATGCACTTTTACGTCAGTTAAATAAAAATTTTCAACTTTGTCCTAAACTTAGTTTTTTACAAAAACACGATAATGATTGTCAAGGTGTGGAAGAAGGGCATTGCCAAGGAGCTTGTGCAGGAAAAGAGCTCCCTACCACTTACAATAAAAGAGTAACAGAGGCTATTGCTTCTCTGCACACAAAAGATTCATTTGCAATTATTGAAAACGGTTTAAACAGCGAGGATCGCTCCTGCATATTGATGTGGGAAGGGCAATTTTATGGAATGGGTTATCTCTCCAATGATAATAGCATTCCCGAACTGGAAGATTTGAAAAACCTAATCACACCTTATAAAGACAATCTTTATATCCGCAACCTTATTAATGGTTACGCAGCACGTTTCCCTGAAAAAATAATTTATCGCAGAACTGACAACATTAATCCATCCACTCAAAATCTGCCGCAAGCGGAGAATTGGTCAATAAGTTGATATACTCCTGTGGCAAGGCAGTAAGCTTTCTTGTAACGCCATTTAACCAGGCTATATCAACTGTAATCGTTGCCGATAAGACATCGTTATCCTTAAATACCTCGTGCCTGATGGTAAACCGGGAATAATCCCTTTTTGCTTTAACTACGCTCATCGTAATATTTACATTATCACCTTGTCGTATCTCTTTTCGAAAAATAGCTTCCTCTCGAAATATAACAGGCCCCGTTTGTATAGCTGCCAACTCCCGCCAGCCAAGTCCTACTGAAGCCAAAAATTCAACACGGCAATAAGCTCCCCAATCATAATACACAGAATGACGTAAATGAAAATTAGGGTCTAAATCAGACCAACGCACTTGCATAGCACGGCTAAAACTTTCCATGGTTTTAAATTATAATTATTAATGATTGCTGACTATTTTTGCAGCAATCTGAAAATTATGAAAAATTATTTTGTCGGCCTTATTCTAGCAGTTACTTCCGTTCTTATACTTACACAATGTAAAACGGGTCAAAAAGCTATAAAGCCTGTAATAGAAACTGTGGTTATAGACACTACTCCTTTATTAAAAAGTATTGATGACTCCGCAGGCTATGCGCTCGGTGTGAATATTGGTAGTTCTTTGCTTTTTCAAAACATGACAAAGATCAATACGGATCTCATCATAAAAGGGATCAATGATGTATTGAATAAAGATTCTGTACTCATTCATGAGAATTATGCGATTACTGTATTGAACGATTATTCCAACAGAATACAGCAAGAACGTTCCAAACAAATGATTGATTCGGGACGAGCATTTTTAGAAAGAAATAAATTACGCCCTGAGGTAATAACAACTGCATCCGGCTTGCAATACGAAGTAAAACGCGAAGGCAATGGACCTAAACCTACGGCCAACGATGTTTTTGTTTGTCACTACCGTGGCAAATTGCTTGACGGAACAGAATTTGACGCTTCTTATAACCGAAATGAGCCATTAAGCTATGGCGTAAGCCAGGTTATCAGGGGCTGGACAGAAGGATTACAGCTTATGGCTGTAGGTTCTCACTATGTTTTTTACATACCTTATGAATTGGGATACGGCCTGCATGGCAGCCCTCCCGGAATACCAGGTGGCGCTGTTCTTATTTTTGAAGTGGAATTATTGGATGTAAAGAAGCCGAACGAATAAAATTGATTTAAAAGGATGACAAAAGTTATCCTTTTATTTTTTCGTCCACCCAGCCCATTGCCATAGCTAATTGTTCTGTAGGAGTAACATGGGTATTATCCAGCACAATGGCATCATCCGCTTTTCGCAGCGGACTTACTTCTCGATGTGAATCAATATAATCCCGCATTTCAAGATTATTTTTCACTTCCTCAACGGTGATATTGGGATTCTTTTCATATAGCTCTTTAAATCTCCTTTCCACCCGCACAGCATTATCAGCCGTCATAAATATTTTTAACTCAGCGTGGGGGAAAACAACCGTACCTATATCCCTCCCATCCATTACAATCCCTTTCTTAGCTCCTAATTTTTGTTGCTGAGCAACAGCAAATTCTCTCACTTCCTTTATGGCCGCTACTTCACTTACTTTCTCTGCTACCACCAGGTCGCGAATAACATACTCTACATTCTCCCCATTCAAGTAAATTTCGCTATCGCCGCTCTTTTCATTGAAGTGAAAATCCAACTGAACCTCTTTCATTGCAGTACTCACTTCTTTACTCTTAGTCCAGTCAATATGATTGCGTAAAAAAAACAACGTAATGGCACGATACATCGCTCCGCTATCCACATATACATAGCCCAGCTTTTTTGCTAATTGTTTAGCTAAGGTGCTTTTACCACAGCTTGACCATCCATCAATAGTTATAATTATTTTCTTTTTCATGCCTTGTTAATCATCAACAGTACAAAAATAAAAAAGGAGTCTCTTATAATGAGACTCCTTTTGCATTTTCTAAAAAATATTTTATGCTTTTGTTTCTTTTGTCTTCGATTCATTCGTTTTGAGCGAAAAAACGATCTTATTATTTTCCTTATCCAGATCGGCTTCCAACTCATCGCCTGCTTTCACATTCATATTCAGAATCTCCTCTGCTAAAGGATCTTCCAAGTATTTTTGTATAGCTCTATGTAAAGGACGAGCACCGAATTGAACATCGTACCCCTTATCGGCCAGGAATGTTTTTACCTCCTCAGTTAATGTAAGACTGAAACCAAGATTTTTCAACCGTTTCATTACACCATTCATCAGAATATCAATGATATTGAAGATATTTTCTTTACTGAGGCTATTGAAAATAATCACATCATCAATCCTATTTAAAAACTCAGGTGAGAATGTTCTCTTCAGCGCTTTTTCTATTACAGCTTTGTTAGCCTCATCTTCATGCTCCATCTTAGCGGCGGTAGCAAAGCCCACTCCTGCACCAAAATCTTTCAATTGACGTACGCCTATATTCGATGTCATGATGATAAGCGTATTCTTAAAATCTACTTTTCTACCCAACCCGTCTGTCAACTGTCCGTCATCCAATACCTGCAATAAAATATTGTAAATATCCGGATGCGCTTTTTCTATTTCATCCAGCAATATCACACTATACGGCTTGCGACGTACTCTTTCCGTCAATTGTCCCCCTTCTTCATAGCCTACATAACCGGGAGGTGCTCCTATCAAGCGACTCACCGTAAATTTTTCCATATACTCACTCATATCTATGCGCACCAGCGCATCTTCTGAGT
>CAZPPM010000011.1:0-42656 GCA_964588445.1 uncultured Citrobacter sp. | reverse complement strand
CAGCTTTATCAAAAAAATATAAACAGCTATCCAGCTTTGATGTATACCACATAACTATGCCCATAGAGTTATAGGCAATAAATGTTTCGTGCGGGTCAGGATCTTTCAAGAGCTGTAAAAGCCGCAGCGATTCCCTATAGTGCTGAGCCGAAAGCGCATAGTTACCAAAACCCATTGCATAGCTTCCCAGATTGGATTCTACCCGTGAGCGAGTTTCTTTCATAGAGTCAGGGCTGGGGATAAAATACGCTTTTATATCTTCTATAATCTTATAGGCCTGTTCCGGCTTTCCGCTATTGCTTACAAAGTCTGATACCAAAAAGCTGATATCAATAATATCACTGTGGTATTTAAACGTAGTTTTTGTTTTAGCAAGCAGGTTTGTTTGTTCGTTAACGGCTTGAGCTCGACCATGCAACTGTTCTGCAATTTTTCCTACATAATTTATGTAAATCACAATGGAATCTATCTTACCTGTTTGAAAAAAAGAAGCGACTCTTTCTTTCACGAGTGTTTCTGCTTGTTTGTACTTTTTATCTGTTAACAGCTTTTCTATATCATCAACAGTATTCTGCGCCGTTATGGATATAACGCTGAACAATAAAAATGATAAAAACAGAAGCCTTCTTTTCATTATTTATTTTCAATCTTTTGAAGCAATTCTTCCGACCGAGGGTGATTGGATTGTTTTATTGAATTTATGGCCTCCTCTTTATTACCCTGCTGTAAAAACGCCAGTCCTCTATACCAATAGGCCTCTTGCAAGAATGCGCTGTTACTTATTTTTATAACTGCATCAAAAAAAGGAATGGACTTTGTTGCTTCCTTATTGGCTAATAATGCTGATGCGATAAAATAATTCAGTGTATCATTTGCCGGATTGTGTTGCCTAATACGTTCCCAACTTTCTATTGCTTTTGTGTAGTTTCCTGTTTTGTATTCCACCATTGCTCGCTCAAACTCGTAATGGTCGGATACACCCATAGTAGTAGGTAGCCCGGGATCGGGTTTGAAATAGGCAGCAACGATTTTTGTATTCTTTGCTGGTTGCTGTGTAAGCCATATGATAGTAGAAAATGCCAACACCAAAGACGCGGCTATGGCCACTCTCGCCGGCCAGCTCATTTTTATTACAGAAGCCTTCTTTGTGGCTATCGTATCATGAAAAGTAGTAAGTTTTTCCTGTAAAGCAGCTTCTTCTATTCCCAAGGCCAATACCTTGGTTTCCGCCACGAGTGTATGCCACCGAGCATCCTCCGATAGCCTTTTTTCAAAAGCTTCGCCTTCCTCCTTTGTTAATTCATTGGCAAGATATCGATCTATAAGATCCTGCTCTTCTGGTGATATACTTTCATACATGCTCATGGATTGGTTTTATTGGTTTTCATAAGATTTCGTAAGCGCTCAATGCAGCGATATTTATTATTTTTTGCGGTCGCCTCCGTCCAGGACATAGATTCAGCAATGGTACGTAAGGACTGTTTTTGAAAGTAAAACCTTCTCAGCAGCTCCTTACAGTTACCTCCAAGTTGAGCAAAGTTTTCTTTTACTTGTTGTATTTCTTTTTCATTTATCCCCGTTGCCATATCCATTTCTATTGCATTATCATGTTGCGCTTTCAACTCTGTAGTTCGTTTATAACCCGCAGATCGTAAGTGGTCCAGCCATTTGTTTTTCGCAATTTGAAAAAGATAGGCTTCAATCGACTTTCCTTCTTGTAGGACGAATTTCTTTAGCTGAATGTTTCGCCATAAAGCAATAAATGCTTCCTGAAAAATATCTCTTGCCTGCTCTGCTGTTCCGTTGTTTTGTAAAACATATTTCTCAGTTTTCGGATAGTTTTCTTTATACAGGACTTCCAGAACTTTCTCGTCGTTATTCTGTATCGCCCTTAGCTGTTCTCCTTGTTCTTTATGGTCCGAAGATGAAGATGAAGACATGGTGGCAAAAATGGGAAAAGTTACATAATTTTTATTTAAACTATGTGGTTTCCCTTATTGTCCTTTTGCTCTTCTTCAAAAATTTCTTTTAAAATCAGTTCTCGCTTATAGACCTTTTTAATTTATAAAAAACTTTTGCTGCAATACGAAAAATCTGCTGGTTTTCCGTACTGTATTTCCTCTGTTTGATTTCTATGCCATTCTTGCTCCACTGTTTCGTCCGCTTGCTCTACTGCTTTTTCAGGATAATAAAATGAGGTAAGCAGGGTTGCTACGGCCAAAAAAATGATGGTGATAGTAAACGGCTTCATGTTGTTGTTGTTTTATATCACTTGTATATCGTAGCAGCTCTTTTTTGGTCATCAACCCAACTGAAACAAAAAAAGAAAAGGCGCCGGGAACGGCACCTTTTTCTATCCTGGTATCAGGATTTTCAACTTCAACCAAGGTAAGACTACTTTCTGCTATATGAGGTTACTCATTGATTATCATTAAAATCCAATTAATGAAAAAACCGGCGACATAAACGAAGAGCTAAAGACTTCTTTATCATCCATTGACTCAGGAATACCTGTTACAGGCTTTTGCTGATCTTTTAATTTCTCTTTTAATTCTTTGATTTCCTTCTCTTTTTGCTCTAATGTCTCTTTTATAGAGTTCGTGTCATTATCATTTCTATTATACCGGTAGTCTCCTTTTGTATTTCTGGCGGGCGAAGCATTTATCGACTTTCCTTCTTCGTCCTTCAATAGCCCGTCTACTCCCATTGTATACTCCACTCCCGATTTAATTCTAAAGCCATAATTTCTGTTATAGTGACGACTTACTTCTCTACCGTTTACGGTTACTATAGACCTGCTTCGCTTTAGCCATTTTGAGCCAAGGGGGTTTAATTTGTTCAAAACCGACTCGTCAAAAACTATTTTCTTACCTACCGGCACCTGTATTTCTATTTCCACATGTTGTCCTCTGAATTTGTCTTCCTTGCCAATAGCATAGCCGCTACCCAGGTCTAATACACTATCCCGGAAAAATGCTTCATACTGTATGTTGCTGGCTCTTGTGATAGCCTGCGTTTCGGAACGTCCATTACTGTATTTTTTAATAACCATGTGGTACTCGTTATCCCTACTCGCAACTATATCAAAGCGTATGGCCGATATTCTCAACGTATCGTTGGATAAATCCCAACCGCTTCCTTCAAAATCATCGTCATCAATCCAGTTAAAACGTCCGTTGTATTGTAGTTCCGGTGCAGAAACCGCCAGTGTTACTTTGTTTACGTTTCTTGTATCCGCTGGAATGACCGTTTCCGTATGCTCTCTATATCTAAAATCTTTTCCTACTGTTGCAGCTAGTAAGGACACACATACCCAGCCCAGCACCCAAAGACCTCCAAATATCCAACCCATGTAGCTATTGCGTGAGCGAACCCGCAGTAAACGACGTACTATCCATGTAATTACCGCTACCAATGGCACAAGTAGGAAAAAGATAATTGTTCCCCATGCATAAAACTGTTGCCACTGATTTGTCCATAGAAAATCATTAACCGGCCACCAGGCTACGCCTGCAAATAAGAGAGCCAGCACGGCGACAAACAATGCAAAAGCGATAGAACCAAAAATGATTAAAAAGAATACCTTAAACAGAACACCGATGGCGTGCCCCAGACCACCGCCTGTTCTACGACTTGTATTTTTTACATCTGTAGCAAACTCATGACCGCGGGTGCTAGCAAAGTCCTTTGCTTTTTCTCCCAGATTTTGTGCGGATGCTTTTACCTCTTCTCCCCATGTTTTTACCCGCTCTTTCACATTGCCCAAGCCATCTTTTACATTTTGGTGGATGGAATTCACATCAACCTTTTCTCCGCGCATCTCCATTTTATCATAAGCACTTCTTGCTTCCGGTAGTATCATCCATAGTACGATATAAATTACAGCAAGGGTAGTACCTAATGAGCCAAAGAAAATATTAGGAAAGAATACAAAATCCCAATGAAAACCACCAATAACAGATAAAAAAGCGCTAAAGATAAACGGTGCTGCAAAAATTAATCGTACCATCCAGGTAGGTTTATTAAAATAAGCGGCCAACCCTCCGGCTACACCACCTAGTACCCTATCCTCTGGATTCCGAAACAATCTTTTACCACCATAATTATCCAGATCTTTTGAAGGCAGTATAATCCATAACAGGATATAAATAAGAAACCCTAAACCAAAACCGCCAAATGTGATAATGGCAAACAGAATACGCACAATCGCTGGATCAATATTGAGGTAGGCCGCTATACCACTACATACACCTCCCAAAAACTTATCACCATTGTCTCTATATAAACGACCGCTTAGCTTCTTGCCCTCACTGGTGGTATAGGTATATGATTCCTGATGAGAAGTCGTATTCGACTTTTCTTCTGTGTCGGTATCCAGTTCTTCCGGCCGCCCCATGGAGCTGATGATCTCTTCTACATCTGCGTTGGTAACACATGCTGCGCCTTTTCTTACTTTGTCATTCATTAACTCCGCAATACGGCTTTCTATATCATTGATGATCTCATCGCGTCCATCCTCATAGGCAAAATGCCTGCGCAGGCTATCAATATAGCTTTGTAATTTCTCGTAAGCAGAATCTTCTATCGGTATGACCCGTCCGCTAAGATTAATATTGATAATTTTTTTCATGTTCTGAATATTTTCGGTTGAAGTGATTTTGTTTTAGCTGTTAAGTGGTTTATCATTTTTTATTCGTCAGCGCATTTACACCATTCGAAAGCTCGTTCCATGTTTGTTCCAGTTCTTTAAAAAATGTTTCCCCTTTTGGCGTTAGTGAAAAATATTTCCGGGGCGGGCCAGAATTGCTCTCTACCCAGCGGTAGGTAAGCATTTCAGCATTTTTGAGGCGGGTGAGCAAGGGATACAAGGTGCCTTCTAATATTTGTAACCCTGCCGTTTTCATTTCCTCCACTATATCGCTTGGATAAGCTTCTCCTCTGCGTATAATGGAGAGAATACAAAACTCCAGTATTCCTTTCCTCATCTGGCTCTGTGTATTCTCGATATTCATAGCGTCAATTTATTTGTAACTTAATAATATTAATGTCCAAAACTTAACACCCGGGTAATTTTCCATTTACCCTCCTTGTGCTGCCATACATGTGCAAACCGAAATGTTGCACAATTTTGTTTAGCATTTTCTGTGTGACAAAAAGTATGTGCTGCTATTTGCATGGCTCCATATCCGGGAACAGGGTGTATTTCCATTCCTTCTTTTACGAGTTCTCTTTTTAAATCCGATCCACTCTCTTTCGTGTTTTTTAATGATTGAATAGTATGCTCGTATCCGCTAAGTCCTCCCAAGTCATGATAAAACTCCAGATCTTCACTAAAAAAAGAAGAAAAAAGCGCCACGTCTCTGTTATTAAAAGCAGCAAAGAGGGTGCTATCTAATCTCATAATGTTTTTCTCCAATTCTTTACCGGTAGGTAAGGATTCCTGCGCACCAGCCGTAAATACTATGCAAAGAGCTATCACCACTATACTTATTCGTTCTTTCATTTTCTCGTTTGTTAACACAAAGATAGGGCGATATTTGGTACTATGTAACACACAGTACCTTTTTTTTAAAGGTAATGTTCTATACCTTCTCGATAGGGTTTTATAAGTGATTACAAATCACCTGATTAGACAAAACGGGTGAGAAAATAAAATTATAGGCGGCCTAAAATCGGGGTTAAATGGAAAAAGCAGACCGGATGGCCTGCTTTTAAATAAATCCTACAATAATTAAGGTTGCATTTTTAAATAGGCCATTTCTTCTTGGCTCAGGCTTACCAAAGCGTATTTCTTTACCTGGTTAATAATTGTTTCATCAAGGGCATCGACTACTTGTTTATAGCTTGCTTCGTTTGATGGTTTTATTAATAGCATCAGCCCATCTTTACCCTCTTCTCCCGCTTTTGTAATAGTAAGAACCGCCTGTTTTTCACGAATTATTTTTCCCAACCCTGTCTTTTGATCAAGCGTGGTGAGTGTTGCTTTATTATTCCAGTCACCTTCATAGTAATAAACTTTTCCTTCCTCTTTAATCAACAGAGTGAGCACATTACTTCTTCCTACTAATATTGGTGGGCCTTCGTTGGGCATAATAAGCGGAAAGTTGTTGGGCTTATTTAGTTCTACTGTCATTACAAAAAAAGTAATCAGCAAAAAGCCCAGATCCACCATAGGTGTCATATCAATTTTCATGTTCGGCTTTTTCGGAATACGCCGATTTCTTTTCGTATTTGCAGCAGGTACGTCTGTTAGGGTTGCCATAAATGCTTGGTTTCTACTTAGACTCGTTCATTCATGTTTTCCATATGAAAAAATCACACAATTACATGATACAACTCAGCTATTACGGGCACTGTTCTTGTTATATTTGGGTAACAACTTATTTATATGAAAACAATTATTGTTCCTACAGACTTTTCTCCTACGGCTATCAATGCTATGAATTATGCTGCAGATATGGCGCTTGAAATAAACGCAAGCTTATTGCTGCTGCACATGTATCAGTTGCCTGTTGTTATGAATGATGCGCAAATTGCTGTTTTAAGTTTGGAAGAATTAAAAGAAGCTGCAGAAGAACGACTTGCCAAGACAAAGCAAAGTCTGGAACACATTACCTCTGGCAAAATAAAAATATTTGCTGAAGTAATACTAGGAAATGTAACAGATGAAGTAAAGGCAAAAGCTGAAACATTAAATCCTTTTGCGATTGTAATAGGCACTAAGGGTTTATCTGCTATAGACATAACACTATTTGGAAGTAATACACTTTCCATTATAAAAAATATTCCTTGGCCGGTTATCTGCGTGCCCAAAGGAAAAGAATATGGGAAAGGAATAAAAAAAGTGGGGTTAGCTACAGATTTTAAAGATGTAAAAGAAACCCTACCTGCAGCGGCAATAGCAACGTTTATAACAACTATGGGTGCTACACTGCATGTACTTAATGTAGATCACAACAACAAAAACTTTAAAGAAGATACGCCGGAGCAATCTCTCTTACTGGATACGGCTTTGGGCAACCTGCAGCCGCAGTATCATTTTATAGAGCATGAAGACATAGAAGACGGCATTAATTATTTTGCAGAAACGAACAATCTTGATCTCATTATCACCATACCTAAGAAGCAAAGTTTCCTAGATAGTCTTTTCAAAAAGAGTTCTAGTAAACAACTCATTTTTCAATCACACGTTCCTGTTATGTGTATACACGAATAAGTTTTTATTAAATAGATGTTTCACTAACTTTAGATAGTAAACTCTTACACTAACCAAAAATACCAACGATGCATACCATCTCTCAATGGGCAAAGCATCACGTAACTGCTGCCCGCTTATTTATTGTTTTAATTAAAGTCTGCTTGGCCATATTCGCTTGGTTCCTTGGAAAAAATTTATCCGCATCGGGAGTAAATTTATCTATTGCGATTCTTTATACCAGCCTTTTCGTTTTCCTTATTAGTTTTATTCTTTATCCCAGGCGCGTCAACAACACCTTATCCAAAAGAAGTTTTTACTTGCGACAAAAGAGCTGCGACTTCCTATTAGGTGCTTCCACTTTTGTTTGCTTTATCGTAATGACTAACAATAGTAGTTTTATTCAGCGTATACTCCCTTCTGCCTATGCCAGTGCCTTGCCCACTAGCGAAAGAGAAAAACCAAAGACGGCGGCAGAAATATTAACCTCTTTACAAACAAGGGATAAGAGCACATTGACCAAAAAAGAAAAAAGAATTTTACGGCAAGAATTCAAAGTCCAATTAAAAGAACATATAAAAGCAAAGATTTCAGGCAATAAGCAAAAGCAAAACGAATCGCTTTATATCCTACTCACCATTATTGCGGCAGTGGGTTTATTATATTTATTAGCCGCTTTGGCCTGTCATATTTCCTGTAGCGGAGCAGAAGGTCTTGCTATAGTTGTTGGCATTGTAGGTGCCGCCGGTATTATATGGGGAGCTGTTGCGCTCATCCGTAGTTTATCCCGGAAAAAACGATTGAGAGAAAAGGGGTAATCTATTATAATCAACAAGAGATTGGCGCTAGATCGCTTATTTTTACACGTGGTGTATAAACGAAGTTATCTATTGAAAACAATGCTGCTGCTATTTAGTGCCGGCTTTTTATGGAGCTGCTCTGTTAGTAAAAATCCTCTTCGCAAGGATGCCCGCAGATTACAGAAAGGTATTAGCACGGAAGACACTTCATATATTTATGCGCTTCCTTATGAGGAAGGCAAATCTTATCGTATGATACAGGGCTACTTTAGCCGCTTTACTCATCTGGAACGAGCGGCTATTGATTTTAAAATGAAAAAGGGAACTAAGATTGCGGCGGCGCGAGGCGGTATTGTATTACAAGTAAAAAAAGATGGCAGCAAAGGAAAGCTCAACCGCAAATATCGGAACGAAGGCAACTACATTATTATACAACATGCCGATAACAGTCGAGCGGGTTATTGGCATTTACAAAAAGAGGGTGTTTTTGTCAACATCGGCGATACGGTAATACAGGGACAAATTATTGGGCTCAGCGGTAAGACGGGTTACACAGCTACACCCCATTTACATTTTCTTGTATGGGGATCCAAGAACGGCCGCTGGCAATCTATTCCTACTCGTTTTGAAACCCGCAAAGGCGCCTCTTATCTCAAATGGTGGCGTAAATACAAAAGGCCATTACAAAAACAACCACAGTAATACAGTTTTGACAGTAGAAGAATTTATACAACAATTTGTAGCAGGATTGCGTAACTCTTCCTGGATGGAGCGCATTGCCGTTTTATCAGGCATAGGCAGCGTTTGGTTTAGCAGAATTGAAAATGTTTTGGTTTATCCTGTTGGCCTTATTAGCACGATTTTTTATATCTACATCAGCTATCAATATCATTTGCCCGGAGAAGCGGCAGTGAACTTTTATTACACTATCATGAGTTTTTATGGGTGGTATTGGTGGGTGAAAAGAAACAAGCATCAAGAAAAAGTATTACACATCAGCTCTTCCAATAAGGAAATGCTGCTGCGGCAATTTTTATTTTTTGGTGGGTGCTATATGGTTATTTATTTCTCATTGGTTTTTCTAAAAGAATATTTTTTTGAAGGCGCAATACCTTGGGCCGATGCACTCGCATCTTCTACAGCTTTTACCGGCATGTGGCTAATGACCCGTAAGAAAACGGAAAGCTGGTACTGGTGGATAGCTACCAATATTGCGTCTATGCCGCTGTATTTTGTAAAAGGTCTGGCAATGACAAGCGTTCTGTATTTTGTTTTATTGGTTATGGCTGTATTTGGATTAATAGAATGGCGTAAAAGAGAAAGGCAACAAACGGCAGCAATTACTGTTAATTCATCAGCGGGATAAAAGTTATGAAGGTTAAAAAAATTGTTATACTGGGTCCGGAGAGTACAGGAAAGAGCACGCTTTGCGAGCAACTGGCGCAGCATTACAATACCTTATGGTGTCCGGAGTATGCCCGGGAATATTTATTGAAAAACGGAACACGTTATCGCTTTGAAGATCTACTCACAATTGCCCAAGGCCAACTCGAGCTGGAAGACCGTTATCTTTCCTATTTGCAAAAAAAAATAGGACGTGGCGTAGAATCAATCACTCCTATTCCTTTTTTTATTGATACAGATATGTATGTCATGAAAGTTTGGTGTGAGTTTGTTTTTAATAAAGTACATCCTTTTATTCTACAGCAAATTGTTGCACGGCCATACGATCTTTATTTGCTTTGTAATATTGACCTTCCCTGGACAAAAGATGAGTTACGGGAATATCCGGATTTGGCATCAAGAAAGCAGCTCTACTATATGTATAAAGACTTGCTGATAAATCAAGCAGTGCCCTCGGTGAGCATAGAAGGAAATCATGAAGAACGGTTTTTGCTGGCAAAAAACGCCGTGGACACTCTCCTAAAAAAGTAACTCTAATTCTCCCTTCTTTTATTTTTTTGTGGCTATTCCTATCAATTGTTGAATATCAGGATCTGGTCGTAGAAAATTCATTTGTTGCATAATTTTTCTACTGCGTCCGCTTACATAATTTGATGGCGGTTTTATCTTGTATGTTTTAGGATTGGGCAAAATAGCGGCTATAAGCGCCGCTTCCTGCTGTGTAAGGTCTTTGGCACTTTTATTAAAATAACTATTTGCCGCTCTTTCTATACCAAAAATTCCTTTTCCCATCTCTGCTACGTTGAGGTACATTTCCAAAATTCTTTCTTTACTCCATAGCAGCTCTATCATAAAAGTAAAATAGGTTTCCAGTCCCTTACGAATCCAGCTACGCCCCTGCCATAAAAAAACATTTTTAGCCACCTGTTGACTAATGGTACTGCCACCTCTCTTCCTTTCCGGTTTTTTCTCATTGTGCTCCATTGCCTTTTTAATACTCTTCCAGTCAAATCCGTTATGGTCAACAAACAATTGATCTTCCGAAGCAATCACCGCAAGTTTTGCATGTACAGACATCTCATCAGCATCAACATAATCTCTTTTCAAACCGTTACCGCTTATCCAGCTTACCAATTGCGTAATAGTAATAGGCGGATTTACCCATTTTAATAAAAGGATGTAAACAAGCTGGCTGATAAAAAGAATGATGAAAACTCTTTTTACATAACGCCATATACGAGGTAAAGCACCTTGCTCATTCATAGCGCAGCAATATTAGCTATAATCTCTTTATGAAAATTGTACCCAGCGCTACAAAGCTTCGCTTCTTGGATAAATTATTAAAAAGCCCTCTTAGCCGGCAGATAAAAATCCAGTAACTGTAATTGGAATTTCTTTCCTATTTTAAACTGTTTTCGCGAAAGCGATAGCTTTATCTTGCTTCCTAAATACTGTACAAGCAAGGGGGCATAACCAATAACAAGCCCTGCGGTTAATGCTTCTTTGAACGTAGCCTGATTGCTAAGCGTAAGCCCGGCTGTGGTAAGTGCTACACCTCCTGTTATTAGTAAAAGCGTATTGGCATCTACCATCGGCATCTTTTCCTTTTTGTTTCTTATGATAACCGCATTTACCCGTCCAACCGGAACGGGATTACCGGATAAAAAAATGGTATCATTGGCCAGCCGTGTAATCATTCCATGAACAATGCTATCACCAGATAAAAGAAGTGTAATACGATCGTATTCATGATAGGTCCTTTTCTTTTTAGCTCCTTTTTTAACAAAGAGGTAGCTCATTTGCCCTTGGCAACAGATAGCACCAAAACAAAATATAAGCAATAACAGCCAGCGGTTCATGTTTCAAACTTACAACGGAATCTTGGGTGAATTTGTTAAAACCGTTCTTTACAGGTAAGTAATCAGTCGCCAAAAAAGCACCAGTCCAAAGCCGATAAGGATAATGCCATTGATACGATTAAGCAAATGAATATTATAAGGGGTAAGCCGATTCCGTATTTTGCCGGCTAAAAAAACCTTTAACAAATCGGCCGCCAGCATCCAAAGGAGACAAACGGCGAAAGTAATAAAGCGGTTTTGTATGGAGTCGTTGACAACGATGGAAGAGGCATATATCCAAAAAATAAACACAGCGGGGTTTAGGATATTCATAAAAAAGCCAGATAAAAAAATCTTGGCATAATCCCGCTTTCGAAAAATGAAAATTTTTCCTTCCGTATCCGCCGGTTTCATTTTTTTGAAAAATAAGAAATAGGCACCCAACGATATCAGGAAAATACAACCAGCCAGCCCTATCTCTGTTTGGAGATTACTTACTTTTTGAAAAAAAGCCGTAAACACATTGCTGATGAGAACCAGCACCACATCGCTCATAAATACGCCCAGCACAAAAGATATTCCTCCGTGGTATCCATTGTTGAGGCTTTGCTTGATGATAGAGAATAACACCGGGCCTACGGCAATGCTCAATAATAATCCGAGTGTAAAGCCTTTTATCAGTGCTTCTATCATGAGAACTAAAGTACAAACTTTGTGTAAAGAAGTATATTAATTTGTCGCTGAAAAAAAACGCCTGTCGATTGGTTATGTGTTATCACAGTTTTCCTTCTTCTAAAAACTTATTCCAGTCGTCCAGCATTTTACCTTTCATTACACGAGGAAACTTATGCTGACTACCCAATTTTCCTTTTGCGGCCATAAAGCCCAAAAACTTTTGTTCGGGTAATACTTCCAGAAAAACTTCTTTTAAAGCGCTGTCTCTTTCGGTAGCATAGTCGTCGTTTAACAAGCGCAATTGCTTATCGATAAAGCTACGAAGTTGCTCGGCGTCTACCACATCATCTGTGGCCACATACCATTTGTGTGCAAAGAAACTTTCGTAAGGAAAGCCTACCACCGTATATTCTGGAATGCTGATATTAAACTCCTCACTCGCCAGCGCTATAGCTTTATTCATATTCTCTACACTCAAATGCTCTCCCACAAGACTTAGAAAATGCTTGGTGCGACCAGTAATAACCACCTCGCTTTTTTCCAGATCTACAAATTTGATGGTATCCCCTATAAGATAGCGCCAGGCTCCGGCATTGGTACTCATCAGCAGAGCATATTCTTTGCCCAGCTCCACTTCGTGTATCATTAATGCTTTAGGATTGCTAACCATTTTTCCATCCGCATCAAAGTTCTTATCATCAAAAGGAACAAACTCAAAGAAGATATTATTATTAAGCACCAGCTGCATTCCTTTAGCATGCTCCCGCATTTTATAGCCGATAAACCCTTCGCTAGAAAGATAGTTCTCTATGTATACTATAGGTCGACCTAATAGTTTTTCAAACCCTTTTTTGTACGGTTCAAAAGCAACTCCTCCATGTACAAAAACACCAAAGTTGGGCCAAATCTCATGTATGTTTTTCACCTTGTAATGCTCAATAATCATTTCCATACACATCTGACACCAGGCAGGCACTCCTACAATATAGCCGATATTCCAATCCTTGGCATGTTCTACTATTTCATTCAGCTTTTCATTCCAGTCTTTCATGGCTGCAATGCGGCCACCCGGCTTATAAAACGTTTGAAACCAAAAAGGTCTTTTTTTCGCAAGTATTCCACTTAAATCTCCTGCATACCAACCCGCACTGCCTTTTTGCAAATCAGTGGCGCCACCCAGCATCAAAAAGCCTTTCGTCAGTGCTTTTTTATTAGCTTCTTCATACCCAAAAACACTGATAAGCTGGCGAATATAGTTAATGGAGTTACTCCTTAGTAGGTCTTTGGTAATAGGGATATATTTACTGGCCGCCTCTGATGTTCCTGAGCTTAATGCATAATACTTTATTTTACCTGGCCAGGTAACATCCGGCACGCCTTCCAGCGTTTTCTCCCACCATTCTTCATAAATTTTATTGTAATCATGTACCGGCACCAGCTCCTGAAATTTTTGAGCGGGCTGTTTACTGAAAAGGGCTTTATCAAAGCCATAGTGCTGACCAAAGGCCGTGAAGCGAGCTTTCTTCAATAGCTTTTTCAATACAGTAAGCTGCTGTCTCCGTGCATCATTAGGAGGTAGGCGTAATGCTGCGGCAATTGCTTTCGGTATTTTTATATCAATGATCCTGGCCATGCAAGCAAAAAAATGAATTTATTGTAAAGTTACAAATGTTGTTTTTTAGATAGGGCTAAGATAGTGTGTTGAATGGTCACAACGAATCCCTAAAATAGAGTATCTAACTATTATCCACCCAGTTTTCGATAGTTTCTGCAAATTATGCCTATATCCTTATTAACGGTATAGTCATGCGCATACCAGTAGCTTAGGAGGGATATACTCTCTTTGTTCGTTACTTGTACCGCAGTAAACGGAGAACCATCCACGGTTAATACTGCCTTTTTTATTGCTGGCAGCTTTTTGCTTTCATTGGTATAGCCTATCCATGTTTTTTTATTGAATAAGACGGTAAAACAATTCGTAAAAAACCTAAATGGCTTTCTAATAATAAATAATTGTATCGGAAAGCTTACAATACCCATTATAGCTAAAGCAACATCCAGCAAGCGTTTTTCCCGTAAACGATGAGGACTTGCCAGTCTAAGCTCTTTGTGCAGAGCGAAGGCTTCCCCACTTTTCTTATTAGAATCACTGCCCACTACGCTTTGGCTGGAGGCATGGTATATCTTCATCTTTTTGCCTTTTAACTGGGGCAATAAAGCAAGAATGTTTGCGTAAGAAAGTGTACCTGCACAAAAGATGATTTCAGAAAAATCAATTTTATTATTTAGTAGCACCAAATCCTCTTTTTGGGCAAGCGTATCTTTATCATTTTCCTCTACGGCTATCCTGCCTAAAATTTTGTGGTGTAAGTTGATGGTTGTAAATAAGGTTACAAATTTTTCATACTCTTCTTTTGTGCCTACAAAAAGTGTTTGTGCATACCCATCTTTATCTTCTTCTGTTTGTAACACATTTAATTTCAGTAATAGTTTTCGAAGAAGGGTAATGAATAAAAAAGCTGTTGCTCCGCCAAAAAGAATAACCCCTCTTGAAAAACGATACTGCTCGGGCAAGAGCGAATAAATGACCAAAACAACAATTGTTGCTATACCCAACGACTTCCTTAAATCCTTTTGTTTATACCGACCATCATAGAGCCCTGCGTAATATGCTGTAAAAAGAAATACCAAGGTAAAAACAGAAAGCGCAATCATTACTAAGTTAGCCGGGTAAACTGTTTCAGGCTTGATATAAGTACTCCAAATAGTTTTTAATAAAAAAAACGAAAGAAAGATAATAGCTGCATCTATGAGGGGTAGTCCAATTTTTTGTATAAATCTGGAAACGCCGGATAAAATGCCCCTCACCCAAATGCCTGCATGTATCAAGAGGTTAAAGCCTTTAGCCCTATCGCCATAATGCTTTTGCACAAATGTGCTCATGGCCGTATAAAACATCTTCACATAATTCAAGTTTCCTTTCTTAGTGCTCTCTCCTTTAAAATGTATGATACTGGCTTCTGCAAAATAGAAGTTTTGGTAGCCGGCCTGCTGCATACGGTAGCTTAGGTCTACATCTTCGCCATACATAAAAAACGTTTCGTCAAAGCCACCCGTTTTTTGCAGTACTTCTTTTTTTATCAGCATATAGGCGCCGGCCAGTACGTCTACTTCATGATTTTCGTTTTCCGGTAAATGACCAAGGTGGTATTGTGAAAATGTTTTGGAGCGGGGAAACAACCGCGACAAACCAAACAGCTTGTATAAAGAAGTGAGGGGTGCCGGAAAAGAACGCTTTGATTCTTTTAGAAAACGACCACTTCCGTCAATCATATGTATCCCCAGCGCTCCGGCGTTTGTATTTGCTTCCAGAAAAGCGATGCTTTTAGTAATACTATCTTCTGCAAGAATCGTATCGGGATTTAAAAACAAAATGTATTTGCCCGTAGACAAAGAAAGCCCCTGATTACAGGCTTTTGCAAAACCAATATTGCTTTCGTTGACTATAAAATTTATCCCGGGAAACAAAGGTGACAAAAAAGCAATACTTCCATCGGTAGAGTTATTGTCAATTACAAACACTTCTGCACTTACTCCCTGTAAGCTTTGTTGCAGGGAGTAAAGGCATTGCTCTAAGAAATGCTTTACATTATAATTGACAATAATAACGGATAACGTCACCAACTAAAATGGAGTTTTTTAACAAGACTTGTTACAAAGAAAGAAAATCTAAAGCTAACCCGCACAACATATTTGAATAAGTATCTTTGCCAGATGATGAAAGAAGTATTATTAGCCGCTGTAAAAGCCGGTGGCGCAGAAGTAGCTCGTTTTTTCAATAAAGAGTTTACCATAACCAATAAAGAGGGCATCAACAACCCGGTTACAGAAGCCGATCTCGCTTCGGAAAAAGCAATTTTTGAAATCATCAGAAACAGCTATCCCAATCATTTTATACTGAGCGAAGAAACGGGAGAGGTGGCACAGGACTCGGACTACAAATGGATCATTGATCCGATTGACGGCACTATTAATTTTTCCAAAGGAATCCCCATTAACTGTGTCTCCATAGGAATAGAATACAAGGGTCAAATGCTGATGGGCGCTGTATATAACCCACATATGAATGAATTGTTTTTTGCGGAAAAAGGAAAGGGCGCTACGCTGAATGATAAACCCATACAGGTAAGCAACCAAAGCAAAACCATCAACGCCTGTTTAGTTACAGGATTCCCATACACCTATATTAATATGCCTAACGGTCCGTTGGAGGTGTTTGAGCGCTTTATACGCAAAGGGGTGCCAGTAAGACGGCTGGGCTCTGCAGCTATTGATCTATGTTGGGTTGCCTGTGGACGTTTTGATGGTTTTTATGAACATAAATTGCAAGCCTGGGATAGTGCGGCTGGTTTTTTAATCGTAGAAGAAGCAGGAGGAAAAGTAACCGATTTTGATGGAAATGATTATTCTCCTTATCAACATCGTATACTCTCCACCAATGGCTTGATACATGATGAAATGCTGGAGGTAATTAGAGGAAATTTAAATCTTTAAATGCCGCAGGCCGCTTTCTTCGTTTTCCGAAATCCCCTGTAAGTGATAACAGCAGATGTAAAATCGGGGTTTCTTCTAAATTAAAATAGACAAACTATCTTGCACCCTCAACAACGAAACAGGTATGAGTTCGCGTACTGAAATATCCACTATTGGCGAGTTTGGTCTTATTGAACACCTTACAAAAAATATTGAAGTTCAAAATGTATCTACAATATTAGGCGTAGGCGACGATGCCGCCGTAATAGATCATTTCGGGAAGCAAACGGTTATTACAACCGACCTGCTGTTGGAAGGCGTTCATTTTGATCTTGCCTATACACCCCTCAAGCATTTAGGGTATAAAAGTATTGTTGTTAATCTGAGTGATGTGTATGCTATGAATGCCATACCCACACAAGTAACCCTAAGTCTGGGCATCAGCAATCGTTTTAGTGTAGAGGCGTTGGATGAGTTTTACGAAGGCGTTTATGCGGCCTGCAGTCGTTATGGTGTGGATTTGATAGGAGGCGATACCACTTCTTCTCAAAAGGGTTTTGTTATTTCCGTAACAGCTATTGGAGAAGTAACGCCTGATACTTTTGTAAAAAGAAGCGGTGCTAAAAAAGGGGATCTGCTTTGCGTAAGCGGTGATCTGGGTGCTGCCTATGTGGGCTTGCTTTTTTTAGAAAGAGAAAAAAAGATATTTCAGGAAAGCCCGGGTGTACAGCCCGATCTGGAAAATGAAAGCTATGTAATAGGCCGTTTATTAAAACCCGAGGCCAGAAAAGATATTGTTGAGTTTTTTGCTGAAAAAGAAATCAAGCCTACCGCAATGATGGACATCAGCGATGGATTGAGCTCGGAAATATTACACATTTGTAAAGAAAGCCGCTTGGGCTGTGTGGTGTATGAAGAAAAGTTGCCGGTTGCCGAAGACATGAAAAAAGCCGCTTTTAAATTTGAAATAGATCCTACCGCTTGTGCATTGAGTGGCGGCGAAGATTATGAACTACTATTTACTATTGCACAGGAAGAATACGACAAACTTGTATTAAACGAGCAGATAAGTGTAATTGGTTATATGACCGACGAAGACCAAGGGGCCGCTATTCTTACAAAGGGTGGCAACAAACACCCCATTACCGCACAGGGCTGGAACCCGCTGAAAGGAAAGTAGGTCATTTGTTTTATCATTATATCTTTACTACCGCCACCATGATCCGCTCTCTACTTTTACTAAGCTTAGTACCGATTCTTATCCGTTGTAGCAGCGGGAGGGCAGTTGTATCTCCTTATAAAAAGTATGCTCCAGAGGTCTTACAATCCGATTATACAATTTTCAGAAAAACCTTGGAGGAGGCGCACCCAGGTATCTACTGGTACACATCAAAAGATAGTATGAACTATTATTTTGATCAGGCGTATGTCAACTTGAAAGATTCTCTAACAGAACCGCAATATCGACAACTTCTATCCTATGTAGTTGCGAAAATAAATTGTGGTCATACAACCATACGCCCATCCAAAGCTTTTTCCCGAGCGGATGACACAACACAACTACGCCAGATTTTTCCATTGAGTTTAAAAATATGGAATGACACCGCTGTAGTCGCAGCCAATTTAAACCGAAGAGATTCTATTCTTTTAAGAGGAATCGTTATCACCGCCATCAATGGTACACCTATTAGCAACATTACCGACTCTTTGTTTCAATATCTTTCTGCAGACGGGTATAACCCAACACATAAATACCAAACATTAAGCAACCGCGGCTTTTTTGGATCTCTATACTCTTCCGTATATGGCTACCCTAAATCCTATACCATCGATTACCTTGACAGTATAAAAAATTCTGCCCGCATAAAGATTACTACCTTTTCGCCACCTCCGGCAGATACAACAGCGAGGCGAATTCCCAGACCCATTAATCGAATACCCGCACCAACCAAGAAAGAGTTAAAAGCACAACGACGTGATGCTATGCGATTATTGCGAGTGGATACAGCGGGAAAAATTGCCATGATGGATTTGCAAACGTTTTCTAAAGGGTATAAACTAAAAAGATTTTTCCGCAGCTCTTTTAGAACTTTAAAAAAGTATGATATTAATAATCTTATTATTGATATAAGAGGAAATGGCGGCGGCAATGTTTCTAACTCCACAGCGATTATACGCTATATCAGTAAGCGACCTTATAAAGTAGCTGACAGCTTATATGCCGTTACTAAAAGAAAAACATACGGCCGCTATATTGAAAACGATTTTTTTACCCGCATCTTCATCTCCCTATTTGCGGGAAAGAAAAAAGATGGATTTTATCATTTTCGTTATTTTGAAAAGCATCAGTTTAAGCCCAAAAGAAAAAATCATTTCGACAATCATGTATATATCGTAACAGGAGGCAATTCCTTTTCGGCTGCTACACTTTTTGCAGGTGCATTAAAGGGTCAGTCGAATGTTACGATTGTAGGAGAAGAAACCGGTGGTGGCGCTTATGGCAACTCTGCATGGTTTATCCCTGATGTTACGTTACCGGCAACAGGGGTTCGTTTTCGACTTCCGCTGTTCCGCTTAGTAACAGATAAAAATATACCGAAAAACGGAAGAGGTGTACAGCCGGATGTGTTTGCAGGGCCCACGATTGATGCGATTCGCGAGGGTAAAGATTATAAAGTTGAAAAAGTTATTCAACTCGTTAAGGCCGAAAAAAAGCTTTAATAGCTAGCTAGCTGCTACTCGTTTTCTGACTCCTCTTGTTTTTTCATAAGCATAAACTCATCCGCATCTTTTAAAAAAGGCAGCTTTTCTTTTACTGCTAAAAGCGATTGCTTTTGCAATGAGGTGGTAAAAACTTCTTCATCATCTTTTTTGTGATATAGAATATCACCCATCGCGTCTATAATCATGCTATCACCACTATGATAAATGTTATTTCCGTCTTGCCCTACTCTGTTTACACCAATCACATAGCATTGATTCTCGATGGCTCTCGCCTGCAATAATGTTTTCCATGCATTGCTTCTGCGCTCAGGCCAGTTGGCAACATAAATAAGTACATCATATTCCGCTTCCAGTTGTTCACCAGATATGTTTTGTTGCTGGCGAGCCCATACAGGAAAGCGTAGATCGTAGCAGATCTGTAAATTGATTTTCCATCCTTTTACGGATGCAATCAACCGCTTATTGCCGGCAGTATATTGTTCATGTTCACCGGCATAAGCAAATCGGTGTCGTTTATCATAATAACCCAGTTGTCCGTTGGGCAACATCCAGATAAGGCGATTATAATAATTGCCGGCCTCTTCAATTATTAAGCTGCCGGTAAGGATTGATTTTTTTGCTGCACTGATTCTTTTCATCCAGGCTATCGCGTCTCCTTCCATTGTTTCCGCAAGTTGTTGCGGCTTCATACTAAAGCCCGTGCTAAACATTTCTGGCAATATGATCACTTCTGTTCTCTCTTGGATTGCATTGATCTTTTCTTCCAGCATAGCAAGATTGGCTTGCTTATCTTCCCAGTGTAAATGGGTCTGTATCGTCGTTATTGTAAGCGTAGACATTCGCCTAAATTACAGCTTTTCGGTTCTTGTTTCGGCTGCTGTATCTACAAACATTTTCTTTGCTCGATAACTAAGCCTCTTTGGATATTCCTTCTAGATAGTAAGTGTATACGCTTTTGTTTTACGACATGGATAGCGCTGGATAAAAAGAATACCTTATCAAAGCAATCTTAATTGCTTAAAAAAGATATACTTCTTTTCAAGTATACAAAAGCTATTTGTATACGGAGTTGGGGGTTAGGTTAGCAGCGGCCTGGGTAATCTCTTTCAACGTGCAACGCTTATTTTGGCTTCAACAGGGTTTTCTATTCAACTATATAATTTTCCCTATTACTATGAAAAAGCTGACTAAATATTGCTGTCGCTAAAAGAACTCGTTTTTATCCTATTTGAATCAAAACTTTACCGAAATTACCTATTCGTTTGTTGTTTTGATGAAATTTTTTGCGCTTTTTTTAAAAATGACACAAACGTTTGTTGAAATCGATTGCAATCCTTATTCTTTAGTAAAACCAATGTGTGTATTTTATATACCTTTCGAAATTGTTTCTTCGAGAAATGCTTAGTCTGTAGTGGTAAGTGCGTTTATTTCTTTACGCACAAGTTCTATTTCATATCCCTTTGCAATCAGATAATCCATCGTTTTCTTCTTACGAACCAGGTATTGCTCGCTTTTTAATGAAGCATATTTTTCCTTTGTAAGCTTTTCAAGTATTCTTATGTACTCTTCTTCGTCAATTTGTTTCAGCGCCTTTTTTATACAATATTCACTTACCTGTTTTTGCTTTAATTCGTATTTAATTTTTACCCGCCCCCATTGTTTTATTCGGAACTTTCCTCCTGCATACGCTATGGCAAAGCGCTCTTCGTTCAGATAGTTTTCCTCAATTAGCTTGGCTATAATTTCATCATGATCTTTCTTCCATATTCCCAAGCTATATAGCTTTTCTTTCACTTCATGATGGCAGCGCTCCTGGTAGCCACAGTATTGCTTTAGTTTTTGTAGCGCCTGCTCGGGTGTAAGTTGTTTTTTATAAACCATGCCCAGCAAAATTATTAAATAAAAAGCCCGGCATTATGGCCAGGCTTTGCTCTACTATGATTTTACAATTAAAATTCGGCATTACCCGGTGTTCTGGGAAAAGGAATTACATCGCGGATATTTGTCATGCCTGTAACAAACTGAACCATTCTTTCAAACCCTAATCCAAAGCCCGCATGTGGTACTGTACCAAAGCGGCGGGTATCGAGATACCACCAAAGCTCATCGGCAGGAATGTTTAACTGCTTCATTCTTGTTTCCAATTTATCCAACCGCTCTTCTCTCTGTGATCCTCCTACTATTTCTCCAATGCCGGGAGCCAGGATATCCATAGCCGCCACTGTCTTGCCATCATCATTTTGTCGCATATAAAAAGATTTTATCTCTGCGGGATAGTTGGTAAGAATGACGGGTTTCTTAAAATGCTTCTCTACCAGATAGCGCTCGTGTTCGCTTTGTAAATCCATACCCCATCCTGTAATGGGATATTGGAATTTCTTTTTCTTATTGTAATTACTTTCTCTTAAAATTTCTATTGCTTCTGTATAAGTAAGTCGTTCAAAACTGTTGTTTACAACAAACTCCAATTTTTCTATCAACCCCATTTCACTGCGCTTATCCTGCGGCAATTGTTTTTCTTCATCAGCCAATCGCTGTGCAAGAAAATCAAGATCTTCCCGGTTGTGTTCCACTGCGTAGCGAATAAGGAATTTGATAAATTCTTCCGCCAGGTTGGCATTATCTTCCAAATCATAAAACGCCATTTCCGGTTCTATCATCCAGAACTCTGCAAGGTGGCGGGCTGTGTTTGAGTTTTCTGCTCGAAAGGTTGGACCGAAAGTATAAATATCACCAAACGCTGTTGCTCCCAGTTCTCCTTCAAGCTGTCCGCTCACAGTAAGATTAGCACTTCGTTCAAAAAAATCTTCTTTAAAGTTGATAGAGCCGTCTTCATTTTTCGGTGCTGTACCATCAATAGGCAAAGTGGTCACCCTAAACATTTCTCCTGCTCCTTCTGCATCACTGGCTGTAATGATAGGCGTATGCATATACACAAAGCCCTTATCATTAAAAAATTTATGTACCGCAAAAGCCAAAGCATGCCTTACCCGAAAGACAGCTCCGAATGTATTGGTACGAAAACGTAAGTGTGCCTTCTCCCGTAAAAACTCAAGACTATGTTTTTTGGGTTGTAACGGATATTTTTCTGCATCACTGTCGCCTAATATTTCTATCGCAACGGCTTCGAGATCCATTTTTTGCCCCTTACCCAATGAGGGAACAACTTTACCCGTTACTTTAAGGGCGGCTGATGTGGTAACACGTTTTAACAGCTCCTCTTCAAAGCGGCCCAACGCTGCGACTATCTGTATATTATTATTCGTACTGCCGTCATTCAACGCTATAAACTGGTTGTTACGAAAAGAGCGCACCCAGCCCATCACGACAACTTCTTGCCCCTGTGGTTCTTGTGCGAGCAGGTCTTTTATTTTTGTCCTCTTGTTAAACATTTTTTGAAAATTTGTTCGGCAAATATACTTAGCAATTATAGCATACGTATAGATTTTCAGTGTTTTAGCTTCTTTAAAAGCTTAGTAGGCCTATGGCAAAAATTTGTTTTTTACGAAAAAGGCCGTATAATTGCAGCGGAAAGACGTCTGGTTAGTTCATTCTCTCTTAGTTAGCTTATCACGTTTTTGCCATTTTCCCATTCAATAACAAACCAATCTTACAACTTTTTGGATCTGTGCTTCGCACTGTGTTTAACCTCAAGATTACTGTATGTATGACATCCTACAACTGAACGACATGCTCGTTCCCGAGTTGCTTGATATTGCTGAGCAACTAAATATCCCTAATGCAAAAAAACTTGACAAACAAGAACTTGTTTATAAAATCCTTGATAACCAGGCCATCGCCGGTGCTAAAAAAAGTGCCCCTGCTACCGAAGATAAAGGCAAGCGTAAACGAATAATTAAAACGACTACAAGTATATCCAGCGAAGAGGCTGTTGTAGAAGGAGGAGAAGAGGAAGAAGAGAAAAAGGTTGTAAAAAAACAAGCGCCCTCTCCTAAAAAAGAAGAGAAGCCTGTTGCCAAAAAAGTACGCAAGAAAGCTGACGAGGCAAAAGAAGAGAGTCCGGTAGAATCGGTTGCACAGGAAAACCCTGTTACACCAACCCCTCCTGTGGTACCAAAGTCTACACAAGCTATTGCCGAGGCAATGCTGGCCGCTACAGAAGAGCCGGGTACTAGCGAAGTTCCACAAAACAGGCAACAACCACAACGCAGAGAACAAAATTTTAATATAGAATTTGACGGTATTATCGCTTCTGAGGGTGTGCTGGAAATGATGCCGGATGGTTATGGCTTCCTGCGCTCCTCCGATTACAATTATCTTTCTTCTCCTGATGACGTATATGTATCTCCTTCGCAAATAAAATTATTTGGCTTAAAAACAGGTGATACCGTACAAGGCTCCGTAAGACCTCCGAAGGAAGGTGAAAAATATTTTGCGCTATTAAAAGTAGATGCAATCAATGGTAAAAGCCCGGAAGAGGTAAGAGATCGTGTTCCTTTTGATTATCTCACACCGCTTTTTCCTTTTGAAAAGCTCAACCTGTTTACACAACCCAGCGATTACTCTACCCGCATCATGGATCTGTTTACCCCAATAGGTAAAGGGCAACGTGGACTCATTGTAGCGCAGCCCAAAACGGGTAAAACCATGTTGTTGAAAGCCGTTGCCAACGCTATCGCCACCAACCATCCGGAATGTTATCTGATGGTAGTGCTGGTGGATGAACGCCCGGAAGAAGTAACCGATATGGAGAGAAGTGTAAAGGCGGAAGTGATCGCTTCTACCTTTGACGAACCGGCAGAAAAGCACGTGAAAGTTTCTACAATAGCGCTGCAAAAAGCAAAGCGTCTGGTAGAGTGCGGACATGATGTTGTCATTCTTTTGGATTCTATTACCCGTCTGGCCCGTGCACACAATACAGTGGCTCCGGCATCGGGCAAAGTATTATCCGGTGGTGTGGAAGCTAACGCTATGCAGAAACCGAAACAGTTTTTTGGGGCTGCCCGTAAAATTGAAAACGGCGGATCGCTAACTATCATTGCAACAGCATTGGTAGATACGGGTAGTAAAATGGACGAGGTGATTTTTGAGGAGTTTAAGGGAACCGGCAATATGGAGCTACAGCTTGATCGCCGTCTGGCGAATAAGCGCATTTATCCTGCTATTGATCTTACCGCCTCTTCTACCCGCCGCGACGATCTCTTACTTGATAAGGATGTATTACAACGAATGAACCTATTAAGGGTTTATCTGGCAGATATGAATACGGAAGAAGCTATGCGTGAATTGCAAAACAGGATGAAAGGGACAAAAAACAACGAGGAGTTTCTCGCAAGCATGAATCGATAACAACACGCTATTCTATAAAAAAAGCCCCGCTATATTGTATAGTGGGGCTTTTTTCTTGTTCCGGCACAATGTAAGCAGGCAAATTCCGTTATCGGTAGTTAGTTAGAAAACTATATCCATTTAAAAACCGCTCATTCGCTACATGAAAGCGCTCTTCCTTCTGTTGTTTTGGCTTGTTACTCCGCTGGTATTTTTGGCACAAGAAAAAAACCTTTCCGGCTTATGGGCAGGGCAACTATCCAACGATAGCACCACTATTCGCAAAGACCAGGCATTTGAATTAGCCCTTACGGAATATAAAGGAAAAGTATATGGTTATTGTCGCAGCACTTTTATTGTACACGACACACTCTATTATGTTTTAAAACGAGTAAAAGGCACTATTACTGGAACTATATGCGAAGTAAAAGATGATGAAATCGTTTCTTCCAACTTTCCGGGTAAGCTTGATAAAGGTGTAAAAGTTGTAATGACTTTTCATATGAATCAGCAAGATAGCACCTGGCGATTGGATGGAACATGGAGTACCGTTAAAACAAAAAAATTCTATGCGATAACAGGCAAGGCCGATCTGCGGGAGGAAACAAATTTTGCCAACTCTAAACTCCTTCCTCACTTGGAAGAACTGCGTCTGGATAAAGATGTTCCTTTTTATGCAGAGAGTAAAAAAGCGCCGGTTTATCAGCACGCTGTGGCTGTAACAAGCGCTCCTGTTTCAGAAAAAGCAGCCAACAATAAAAAGGCCGACAAAAAAGAAAGCTCAAAAACTGATAGCAAAACGGCTTCTTCCAATACGACACCTACTTCCTCCTCCTCGGAAAAAACTTCCAAGTCGGCTCCTGTTGTTGCTAAAAATAGTGCCCCCGCAGCAGAATTAAATAATCGCAAAATGGCCGCTCCCAAGTCTTATTTTTTCGAAGGGGATTCCATACAGTTAGCGCTATATGATAATGGAGAAATTGATGGTGATACCGTGAGTGTACTCCTAAATGGTGAAATCATCATGCCCAAAGTTGGCCTAAAGGCCACAGCAGTGAAGCATACTATTGCCATTCCGGCGAATACTGATTCTGTAAATATTGTCCTTTATGCGGAAAACCTAGGTAAGTATCCGCCTAATACGGGATTGTTGGTAGTAAGAACCGGAGGGCAGGTTTATAATGTTCTTTTCAGTGCCGATTTGCAACAGAATGCCGCTATTGTGTTTAGAAGAAAGAAGGAGTAGGCTTTTTCCTATTTTTATACAAAAGTTTCTTAGTGCGCTTTTTACTGCTAGTTTATTGTTGTTGCTTCATAAATATTTGCTTTTCTCAGAAGATAGAAAGCTTTGTTTTACATTCTAAAAATGTAGGAGACAGCTTTCTCATCCAGGTACGAGTTCCCAAAAACTATTCTTCCTCTTCTAGCTATCAACACATCTATGTTGCCGATGGAAATCTAAAATTGGGGAAATATATAATGGGAAATGATAGTAGCTGGCGTGCTGCTATTTCAGATTCTTCTATCATTATTAGTATCGGTCACTTTGGAGATTATCGTTCAAAGCGCAGAAGAGATTTTATTCCTTCTGATGCTGGAGGATATACTGATAAAAACTTTGGCAAAGCTCACCAGTTTTATACTTTTTTAAAATCGGAGCTTATGCCTCTTGTTAATAAGAGGTATGTCCACAAAAAAACTACAGCTTTTATTGGTCATTCATTTAGTGGCTTGTTTTGTTTATATACGTTGTTTCAATCAGATAAACTTTTTGATCAGCATTTTGCCATTAGCCCCTCTGTATCGGCTAATAGTAATGAGCTGTTAAAAATTGAAGAGAATTATTTTAAGATGGGCAAACAATTAGAAGCTTCTATAAACCTGCAAGCTGGAGGACTCGAGATTTTTAATAATGTGCTTTCTTCTACCAATCAGTTTTATCAAACAATTATTGGAAGAAACTATAGAAGATCTTTTGTAAAATATTCTCTGGTAAATAATGCCAATCATTACTCCATTATAAAGCCGGGAGTGGATAAAGCGTTAGAAGTACTTGCAAAAAGTATGTAATCGTAAATCAAAACAACTTATCGATCTTTTCTGCCAGTTTTTTATCTCTTTCGGTAATCACGTTGCCAGCATCATGTGTGTATAGCCAAATCTCTACCGTATTGTACACGTTTTTCCATTCCGGGTGGTGATTCATTTTCTCTGCTTCCATGGCCACGCGGGTGATAAAGGCAAAAGCCTCGCTGAAATTTTGAAAGACAAATTTTCGATAGAGCTTATTATCCTGTTCTTCCCACATAGTATACGTTTTAGAAAATAAGGTTTTCTTTGTTTTTTATTTTTTCATTAGTAAGCTCTGTTACCAGTTGGATTCCGGCTATAGAGCGAATGAGGGCAATCATCTGTAAAAACTCTTCATTGGTTAGCTCATCATCTTTCATCAACCACAAAAAGTCAAAGTGCTTTAGCTCCGGTAACAAGTATTCGCCTTCGTTTTGCGTATTGTAGAGATAATGGGTAAGCTTTCTATTGGGTTCCTTGTATTCAAATACGGTGAAGTAATAATCTCTCTTTTTTTTCTGTAACCAGATTTCAATGTCGGTATTTACGCGAAAATCAATCCCTAGCATTTTATTAAGTTGCCAGCAGAATTGATAGTCTTTTACAGGCGCAACAATTCCCAACACTCTTGTGTTTTCAAAAAACGCCTCTATAAGATCGTCATTGCTTATTGCGAGTTTAAAGTTTTTTTCCGACAAGGACTTTTCTTTTAAAATTGTAACGGCGCTTCTTTTATTTCACTTCCTCTTTTATATTTTATCGTTGTTGTCTCCGACTTGTTAAACCGGTTAAGTACTTGCATGTATTTTTCCATCGTCGTTATCTTTATCTCTCCTATTTGCAAAATAATATCTCCCACCATTATTCCTGCATTGGCAGCCGCTCGACCGGCAGTAACGCCGTCTACTTTAATTCCCTCACCACTATACGCATAGTCCGGCATAATGCCGAGTGTTACTTTAAAGGAGGATACGGCCATTTGTGGCTCGCGGGTTTTAGTAAAGGTGAGTTTTTGATTTCGCTTATTCAGCTTTGTAATGAGGTCAGAGATATAGTTCACGATGTTTGTCGTTCCTCTATAATTTATCGATATAGCGTCATCCGATGGACGATGATAATCCTCGTGAGCCCCGGTAAAAAAAAACAGAACGGGAATATCTTTTCTATAAAAAGAGGTGTGATCGCTGGGACCGCTTCCGCTGGAATCAAGATGGATGACGAAAGGATTTTTTTTATCTTCTTTATTGATAACCGTTGCCCACTGCGGAGAAGAGCCATAACCACCGATGGTTACCGTCTTTTTGCTTTCATCAAGCCTGCCGATCATATCCATATTTATCATATAGTTGATAGAGGACAAAGAAACCGTTGGACTTTCTGTAAAGTACTTTGATCCTAATAAACCCAACTCCTCTCCCGAAAAAGCAATAAACAAGTAATTTGAGTTTTTATTTTTTGAAGCTTTTACTATTCTGCCCAGCTCTATCAAAGCAGCGGTACCACTTGCATTATCATCGGCGCCATTGTGAATAGCACTATCTTTTTGCAGATGACGGGAATTACCATCCTGTCCCCAGCCTAAATGATCGTAATGTGCACCCAATACAACAGTCGTGGTAGCTTTATTATCTATATAGGCTAATACATTATGACCTGTTTTTTTTTGTCGTCCTAGTTTTACGTGTAGAACAATAGATAAGGTAGCTGTTGGGTCAGCCAGGTATTTTTTTGCCGCTATTGGTGTGATATATAAAACAGGTATGGTGAGTGGAACGCTGTTGTCTTTTTTATTAAAAGAGAGATTGTCTTTTTTATCCGATTCATTATAAAGGAAAATAGCGGTGGCGCCTTTCTCTGCAGCTTTGCGGGTATTTTTTTTTATATACTCCTCTAAGTCAAAGTGTGGATTAGATCCATTCTCTTCTAAAATCTCTCCCAGTTCAATAAACCAGGGCATACCGGCTTCTTGCAATGCAATGGCGGGTTCTTCTTTTACTTCTTTTTCTGCACTAAACGCCAACGGAAAAAAATCCTGATAAACTTGCAGTTTATTTCCATTTATACTTAGCTCCGTTTCTTTTTCTATTTTTTTTCCCTCATCTATTTCGAACGGTTGGATATAGCCATCTGTTCCTTTGGGCAAAAGACCTGTATTTTTAAATTGTTGCGCTATATATTCCATAGCGAGTTTTTCTCCGGCAGAGCCTGTTTGTCGTCCTTCCAGTTTATCGTCGGCGAGATACTCAATATGTTTTTTCAGATTGTCATGCAAAAGCTTATCTGCTTTTTTAAGTTGTTGTGCAAAAGACGGCTTGTGTGCCACTACAAAAAAAGTAATAAAACAAAGGATAAGACGAGGGTGCATACGAATAATTATTAGCTACAAAGGTATTACTGTTGTCGTTTTTAATCAGCCCGAATCATCAATAATTTGCTTTTGTCATAAATACGTAAATCAGTAGAGTATATGCTTCGCTTCGGCTATTTTTGCAACCTGTTTTGAATTCCAAAAAAATACATATCGCCCTTGTTGGCAATCCGAATAGTGGTAAGACCTCTCTGTTTAACAGCCTTACGGGAATGAACCAAAAGGTTGGCAATTTTCCTGGCGTTACGATTGACAAAAAAACCGGGGGATTGGTATTGGAAAACTTTATAGCCGATGTCATCGATCTTCCCGGGACGTACAGTCTTTATCCCCGGCGCCTTGATGAGTGGGTAAGCTACAAGGTTATTTTGGATCAGGATTTACAAGTAAAGGCAGACGTTGTTGTTGCTGTGGCCGACGCCAGCAATCTGAAACGAAACCTTCTTTTTTGTACACAGTTAATCGACCTCAAAAAGCCGGTTGTTATAGCGCTTACAATGACAGATCTGGCGGCCAAAAAGGGTATTAAGATCGATATCTCTTCTTTGGAAAGAGAATTGGGGGTTCCCGTTGTTGCAGTAAACCCAAGAAAGAAAAAAAATATTGAGGCGCTTAAAAAAGCCATTGATCAAACAGCGCAAGGCTTGTACAAGCCGCCAGTCGCAGATTTTTTCGACGTTTCTGCTGTAGCACATGATGCTGTTGAAGAAACAAAAATCAGTCTTCCCGACGTTAGTGGGTATGGAGCGCTACATTATTTAATTAATCATAACTCCCTCGAACTAGAAGACACACTCAAGGAAACACTCACCCTGCTTGAAGCCAAGCATGGCTTTAATGCCAGCAAGATTCAGGCAGAAGAAATATTATCTCGCTATAATCGTATCAAGCATATCATGCAGCAATCCGTTTCTGAACCGGATCCATTACAAAAAACGCTTTTTTCTGAAAAGCTGGATGATATATTGCTACATCGCGTAGGAGGTTATGCCATTTTATTGGCGGTCTTGTTTTTATTGTTTCAGTGTGTTTTCTGGCTGGCCAGCTATCCCATGGATTGGATTGATGCAGGTACTGCCTCTTTTAGTGGATGGCTGGAGAATATTTTACCAGAAAATGGCTGGACGGATTTATTAATCAACGGAGTAGTTGCCGGACTGGGAGGTATTATCATTTTTATTCCACAAATAGCTATTCTTTTTGGTCTCATCACCATGCTGGAGGATAGTGGTTATATGGCACGTATCAGCTTTCTTACCGACAGGCTTATGCGTAAAGTAGGGCTGAACGGCAAAAGCGTGATGCCAATGATTAGCGGATTTGCCTGTGCTATTCCGGCAGTAATGAGCGCCCGCAATATTGAAAGTCGAAAAGAGCGGTTGCTTACGATACTCATTACACCTTTAATGAGTTGCTCCGCACGTCTGCCTGTTTATACTATTTTGATTGGGCTGGTGATACCGAATACTTTTATTGGGGGCTTTATAGGCATACAGGGGCTGGTAATGCTAGGCCTTTATTTATTAGGATTCATAATGGCGCTGGTTGTTTCTTATGTTGCCAAATGGTTTATAAACATACAAGAGCGCAGTTTCTTTATCCTGGAGCTTCCACTTTATCGCTCACCTAGATGGAAAAATGTTTGGCAAACAATGTGGGAAAAGTCAAAGATTTTTGTGCTACAGGCGGGAAGGGTTATTCTTATCATCAGTTTAGTGCTTTGGGTATTGAGTTCTTTTGGGTCAAAAGAGAGAATGCACCAGGCACAGTTGCAATATGAGCAGGCTTTGGCTCAGCCCGGCGCAGATACCGCTCAACTAGATACCGATTTGTCAAGTGCCAAGTTGGAAAACTCCTATATTGGTATTATGGGTAAAACCATTGAGCCGGTTATTACTCCTTTGGGGTACGACTGGAAAATTGGTATTGCTTTGATTACTTCTTTTGCCGCAAGAGAAGTATTTGTGGGTACAATGGCTACATTATATAGTGTAGAAGATGATGGTGAAGAAAACCTGCCTTTGAAAGAAAAAATGAGGTTGGCTACTTTTTCTGACGGTAGTCCGGTGTATACTTTAGCAACAGGCGTATCACTAATGGTTTTTTATGTATTTGCTATGCAGTGTATGAGTACGCTGGCGGTGGTGAAGCGGGAAACCAAAAGTTGGAAATGGCCGCTGATACAGTTAGTCTATATGACGGCTCTCGCTTATGTAATGAGCTGGATAGCGTATGAATTGTTGAAATAAAAAGAGCCTTCTAAAAGACCCTTTTTATTTCTTTATGTTTTTTTGCTGCTTTTATCAGAACGCTTTTAACGCCGGTTTTTTAAAATTTTTCTCCCCGCTCATTTTCATATAGTCGGTTACTAAAAATAAGAATGCTTTTATTCCCGTTTGCAAGCCACTTTCATCAATATAAAAATCTGGTGTATGGTGCGAGGGAGTTTTATTGGGGTCTCCTCCTTTTTTCATGCCTCCCAGATTGAAAAACAATCCCGGTACTTTTTGCTGAAAGAAAGAAAAATCTTCTGCTCCTGTTTTTGCTGCTTTCAACAACACCTTATCATCCCCGGCTGCTTTTTTTAATGAGGGCAACATCAATGCGGTCAAGTCTTCATTATTATAGGTAACCGGGTAGTGCGCACTATAGGGTATTTCGGCCACCGCTGTTGCGCCTGCTGCTTCTGCTGTTTTGGTTACAATTGTTTTAATCCGATCTATCAGCATTTTTTCGTCTTCATCAGTTAGTGCTCTTAGTGTTCCCAGCATTTCTACCTGCTCAGGAATAATGTTAGAGCGGTTGCCTCCATTAATAGCACCAATGGTAACCACCCCGGCATTTTCCGTAACGTCCAGGTTACGGCTCACAATAGTCTGGAGGCTATTAATGATCTGTGCAGAAACAACAATCGGATCAATAGAATGCCAGGGTGCAGCACCATGTGATTGTCGTCCTTTTACGGTTATCTTCATATCATTTACACTGGCATAAAAACCTCCCGGGCGATAAGTAATTGTTCCGGCTTCTACTTGTGCGTTGATATGTAATCCAAACATCACATCAATCTTAGGGCTGTCCATTACGCCTTCTTTTATCATCAACTCGGCACCGCCTTCCTCACCCTTCGGTGCTCCTTCTTCGGCCGGCTGAAAAACAAATTTTATGGTGCCGCTCAATTCGTTTTTCATTCCTGCTAATATTTCTGCTACACTCATTAATATAGCCACATGTGTATCATGGCCACAAGCGTGCATTACGCTAACCTCTTGTCCATTGTACGTTCCCTTTGCTTTTGAGGCAAAAGGAAGATCCACTCTTTCTTGTACGGGTAGTCCGTCCATATCCGCACGCAATCCTATTACAGGGCCCGGTTTTGCTCCTTTTAAAATGCCCACCACTCCTGTATGTGCCACCCCCTCTTTTACTTCTATTCCTAATGAGCGAAGGTGATCGGCTATATATTTTGCTGTTTTAAACTCTCGGTTACCCAATTCCGGATTTTGGTGCAAATGCCTACGCCATTCTATAAGCTTGGGTTCTATCGCCGCGGCGGCGGCATTAATTTTATTGGCCAGTTGCGAGAAGGATACTAAGCATGCGAAGGAGCCGATACAAACGAGCAAGAACTTTTTCATGATAAATAATTCTGGAGGTAAATAAATGTTGGGTAAATTATTGCATGAATTTACCATAAAAAGTTTTTTATCGTTTACCTTTCAATAGATTGATGGAGCCATTGTATTTCTAAACTCCTTGTACCTTCTTATATTCGCTCCGATGTTGCTCAGACATTTCGCTTTTCTACGGGCAGTATTACTGCATAGTGTAACCGCTTTTGGCGGGCCACAAGCGCATTTAGCTATGATGATAAAGACGTTTGTAAAAGAGCGTCCTTATGTTTCGGAGAAAGAGCTCATGGAGTACAATGCCTTTTGTCAATTGCTCCCGGGTGCATCTTCCACGCAAACACTTACGTTGATAGGTTATAAAAGAGGTGGCGTTCCTCTCGCTGTTGTTACATTAATAATATGGATACTGCCTGCTTGTATTTTGATGGGCGGTCTTTCTTTTTTGCTACACTATATTGATAAAAAAGCGCTGAACACCGATATTTTTAAATTCATTGCGCCGATGGCCGCCGGGTTTTTATTGTATGCCTGCTTTACCACGTTTTCGCATGGAGTAAGAAATATTGTCACCTGGATAATTATGATTTTGTCCAGCCTTATCACTTATTTTTTCTTTAAGCAGCCGGCTATTTTTCCAGGGCTGATTATTGTGGGCGGCATTATTACTAACCTTAGCACAAAACGTATTCCTCAAATAGAAGAAAAGCCCAGAAAGATCCGGTGGTGGAATTTTTGGCTTTTTGGAATCATTTTTATAATTGTTGGTTTACTGAGCGAGAAGGCTCGTAAAGAAGATTGGGCGAATAGAAAGCCTATCAATCTTTTTGAAAATACCTACCGCATGGGAAGTTTGGTATTTGGCGGCGGTCAGGTTCTTATGCCGATTATGTACGAACAATTCAGCGTAAGACCTGCGGCCGTAAAGGAAAAAAACCCGAATGTGATTAGCATTGATAAAGATGATATGTATACGGGTATGGGTATTGTAAGGGCTATGCCGGGACCCGTTTTTTCAATTGCTTCTTTTACCGGCGGCATGGCACTTAAAGATATAGGTGATACCCAATCAAGCCGGGTGATGATGCAGCTACTAGGTTGTCTTATTGGCACCGTCGGTATTTTTCTTCCCAGTGCGTTATTGGTTCTTTTCTTCTTCCCTATTTGGAGTTACTTAAAAAAATATGCCGCCGTGTATCGATCACTGGAAGGTATTAATGCGGCGGTTGTGGGTATTATGATTGGCTCTACCTTATTTATTATGAAAGATATTTCTCTTTTGGAAGCAAAAACAGTCAGTCTTGTCAATATTCTTGTAATTCTGGGAACATTTGTCTTTTTGCGTTATACAAAAATGCCCGCACCCTTAATTGTCGCTATTTGCCTTGGACTGGGTTATTTTTTATAGTAGCCGCTTTTTTCAATTTCTTCTCTTACGGTATCCGGAAGCAGGTAGCGCACCGATTTTCCTTCTTTAATAAGTTGACGAATCGCAGTTGCCGAAATTTCCAATAATGGGGCTTTTGCAATTGTTAGTTGAGCACCTATATCGTTTTTTATTACAAAATCGGGGCGCTCATATACATAAATCGGGTAGTTTTTGATGATATACTCATGATTTTTCCATTTATGCAGGTTTTGAAAACTATCACTACCCATAATCACAGAAAACTCATTATCTGGATATTTTTCTACTAAATGTGCTAAAGTGGTGCTGGTATAGGAGGGTTTAGGCAAATTAAATTCAATATCAACGGCACGTATACGCAAGTCTTCTGTTGTTGCTAATTGTAATAAATGAAGTCGGTCGTATTCATTAAGCAACGATTGGCTTATTTTAAAAGGGTTCTGTGGAGAAACCACAAACCAAACTTTGTCGAGGCCTCCCTCATTTAAAATATGATTGGCAATAATTAAATGACCAGTATGAACAGGATTAAAAGAGCCGAAATACAGTCCGATTTTCATATGGCTTATTGATAATCAATTAATTGTATCTATAAAAATAGTCTGTGCCTCTTCTTTGCGCAAACTCAGGGTGTACCCGGCAACCTGTAGAGAGATAGGATCTCCAAATGGAGCCTGCTGGTTAATCAAAACCTCTTCGCCCGGAAGGCAGCCCATTTCCATTAACTTAAGAGAAAGCTCCTGGCTTTCAAATCCCTGAATAGTGGCTCGCTGGCCTGGCTTAAGTTGAGAAAGTCGTTTCTGTATCATTATAGCAAAACTAACCCGGTTTTCTGTTGATTGTTTACGAATTTTGAAAATAACAAAATCCATAACAAAGGGCTTCAAGTAATTTTGCTAGAATTAAACAGTTGAGTCTCCCTAAAGTAATTATATATATAATGAGTAAAACGAGTGAACAAGCAACCATTAACTTCTTTTTTGAAAGTCCAGCAACAGTACGAGACAGAAATGCTCTTCGTTCTTTTATCAAGCAAACCTTTTCTAGGGAAAAAACAAAGTTGCTCTCACTTAACTATATTTTCTGTTCGGATAAACAGCTTTTAGAAATAAACCGAACCTACCTGCAGCACGACTATTATACAGATATTATCACTTTCGATCTTTCGGAAAGCCAGCAAGCTCCCAAACAGGCCGAAATCTACATTAGTGTGGAAAGAGTAAAGGACAATGCGCAACAATTAGGTGTTTCGTTCACTAAGGAACTACACCGTGTTATTTTTCATGGTGTATTGCACCTGTGCGGGTATAAGGACAAAACCCCGCAGCAAGCAAAGGAAATGAGACAAAAAGAAGAAGAGGTTCTGGTAAAATACTTTGGCAAATCATAAACACCGCTTTTATTATAAACTAAAGCCCGATAAAGCGGATTACGGACCTCGCTGTTCTAAAGCTGACTCCCTTAAGCCGCTCCGCCAACCCCCACTCCTTCTTTATTCTTGTTTTACCCTTGGTTTCACGTGAAACCGCACAACAGCACCTCTTTTGTTTCCACGTGGAACATGCACAATTCCCGATAAACACCCGTGAACAGCCTCGGCCCACTTACTTTTCCTTCTTATTATACTTTTCACCATATAAAGTACCTTCGCAAAATGTTTCAAGAGTATGATGTAATTGTAGTAGGTGCCGGCCATGCAGGATGTGAGGCGGCAGCGGCGGCGGCCAACCTGGGTTCAAAAACCCTGCTTATCACCATGAATATGCAAACTATCGCCCAAATGAGCTGCAATCCTGCTATGGGGGGCATTGCAAAGGGGCAGATTGTGCGAGAGGTGGATGCACTTGGGGGTTATTCCGGTATTGTAACAGACCTATCGATGATACAGTTCCGGATGCTCAACCGTTCTAAGGGGCCGGCAATGTGGAGCCCAAGGGCTCAGAGTGACCGCATGCTTTTTGCTACCAAGTGGAGGGAAATGTTGGAGAACACCCCGAATCTTGATTTTTACCAGGATATGGTAAAGGGTATTATTGTAAAAAACAATAAAGCCTGTGGTGTGCTAACGGGGTTGGGACACGAAATTCATTCTAAGTCGGTCGTACTTACCAATGGGACCTTTCTCAACGGGGTTATTCATATTGGCGAGAAAAACTTCGGCGGCGGACGAGCAGCAGAAAAAGCCGCAACAGGTATAACGGAGCAGTTGGTCTCTCTTGGCTTTGAAAGCGACAGACTTAAAACAGGAACCCCTCCTCGCATTGACGGTCGAAGCTTAGACTATAGTAAAATGGAAGAACAACCGGGAGATGACCTGATTACCGGCTTTTCCTTTCTGGACACTCCCAAGCCCTCGCAACAAAGAAGCTGCTGGATTACTTATACAAATAATTCCGTTCACGACATTTTAAAAACCGGCTTTGATAAAAGCCCCATGTTTGCTGGGAGAATTGACGGTGTAGGACCTCGCTATTGCCCTAGCATAGAAGACAAAATAAATCGCTTTGCCGAAAGAGATCGTCATCAACTTTTTGTAGAACCAGAAGGTTGGAATACGGTAGAAGTATATGTCAACGGCTTTTCTACTTCATTACCTGAAGAAACACAATACGAAGCCCTTCGTAATATTCGAGGGTTTGAATCTGTTAAAATGTTTCGTCCAGGCTATGCGATAGAATACGACTATTTTCCACCTACTCAGCTTACCAACACATTAGAAACAAAACTACTATCATCGCTTTTCTTTGCCGGCCAGATTAACGGTACGACCGGCTATGAAGAGGCTGCCTGTCAAGGTATGATGGCAGGCATCAACGCTCATCTGAAAGCTGCAGAAAAAGATCCCTTTATCCTTAAGCGCAGCGATGCTTATATTGGCGTGCTCGTTGATGATCTAATTAATAAAGGAACCGAAGAGCCTTATCGCATGTTTACTTCCCGTGCGGAGTTTAGAACCTTATTGCGTCAGGATAATGCAGATCTACGCCTTACAGAAAAAAGCTTTCAACTGGGCTTGGCCAAAGAAGACCGTATGCTAAAAGTAGATCAAAAGCTTAAAGACATAACTACTATTAAAAAACGCTTACACGATACCTCGTTAGAACCAACAGAAATTAATCCCTTTTTAGAAAGTGTTTCTTCTTCGCCTATTATTGAAAAACAAAAAACAGACAAAATTTTATTACGTCCTGCTGTAGAAATTACTTCGCTAGTATCAGCTTCAGATAAATTATCTTCTCTCGCTGATTTTCCATCCGACACGCTTGAGCAAGCCGGCATACAAGTAAAGTATGAAGTATATATTACTAAAGAAAAAGAATTGGTGCAACGTATGAGCCAGTTAGAAAACTTAGAAATTCCCCAAACTTTTGATTACAAAAAAATTCCCGCACTAGGCAACGAGGCAAGAGAAAAACTGCAAAAAATAAAACCAGCTACTTTAGGCCAAGCTAGTCGTATTTCTGGAATCAATCCTAGCGATGTACAGATACTAATGGTCTATATGGGACGATAAGTTTTTTAGCAAATTCCATAAAACTATATTTTAAGAACGGCTTATGGAAAAGTTGAGATTCATCTATCTCAACTAAAAAGTAAGCCATGCACAACAACACAAATTCATTATTAGAAATTTTGTTTCAAAACCGAAACAAAGCGTACGGTGCGTACGAACTTCGTACAAACTATCAACGCCGTATTACAAAATCGCTATTAGTAACAGGTTTTTTCGCTACTTTAATTATTGCTAGTATTCGATTGGCCAACTCTCAGGAAAAAGAACAGCCCTATTTTTTTAGTACTACCATCGTTGATATTATGCCTCCGCCTGAAGAAGACAAAATCGAACCCCTTCCCCCACCCCCTAAAAAAACCGAGCCGGTTCAAGTACAAATAGAACGATTAACGACACTTGTGCCTGCGCCGGACGAAGCTGTCACAGAAGCACCCCCTACACAAGATGATTTAAAGATTGCTAAAATTGGAGATATAAAACAAGAGGGTCGGCCAGACGATTATATTTCTTCTGAGCCATCTAAAGGAGATGAAAGAGGTGTAGTGCTAGAGAAACAGTTAGACGAAGAAGAAAAAATTTTATCCATTGTAGAAATAGATGCCAAATATGATGGAGACTGGTCACGCTTTTTGGAACGTACCCTAAATGCAAACACTCCCGCCGATAATGGTGCAATTCCAGGAAGATACACGGTGCTTATTCAGTTTGTTGTCGACCTTGAAGGAAATGTAAGCCAAATCAAACCCTTAACTTCTATTGGCTTTGGTATGGAACAAGAAGCCATACGTGTAATTAAAAAATCCAAAAAATGGAGGCCGGCTTTTCAAAATAGTCGCAATGTAGTTGCCTATCGTAAGCAACAAATAACTTTTGTTGTAGAGTAAATCATAGTACACAAAGGGTCGCCTCATTGAGAGGTGACCCTTTCATTACTTCGCTCGCTGACAGAGTTGTTTGGCGTTCCCCTTATCTCTCCCTTGCAGTTATCTTCCCTGCATTGACAAAGAAAGGGCTCCATGGTATCATCCAAAAAAGAGCTATAATCAAGTGTAAGCTCTTCTCCTTTTTGTATGTTTCTTGATGCAATAACATTCAACCCCTCATATTTTGTATTGGGATTACAAGAATGGTTTTGAGGCGCCCATTCCTCCGGTTTAACGTCCCATAATACATACACTTCATGACTTAATGCATAAGCATAGCGTCTAAAAACCAACTGCTGTTCTTCATTCCAGTTTTCCCGAACAAAGCTTTTTGTTACGATTCGATGACTCGCCTCTTCACCACAAAACAAAACATCTCCCGCAAAAAAGTCTTTTGTTGAATAAATACCATACCCGGCTATTGCGTTTCCTTTTAACTCATAGCACTTTACCTTTCTTTTATATCGAGCAATACCTTCATCAATAATATGATTCAAAAAACCTTTCTTCCCAATACCATCAAACTGTAAAATATAATCTGCCGACCCCTCATACCCGTCTTTATAAAAAACTGAACAAGTAAAGTTGATCTCCAGAAAAAAAAGTTCTCTGGCCTCATTTACTCTAAAGTCAAGTCGCGCATACCCCACTCCGTTAAATGCTTTGAAGATTTTCTCGGAACTTGTTCTCAGGGCTTCTTCCAATATCGGATCGTCACAAGGAATATTACTATCGGGATGTAGCTCTGATGTTTTAAGGCTATATGTTTTAATTGATTTATCCGAAGGGAATATATATTCAACCGGTTTAAAAACAGTACAAGTTTTCCCATCCGCATTGGCTGCCACTAAAACCGTAAATTCTCTTCCTGGTATATATTCTTCTACTAAAACGGAACCAAACTCACTTAATAGTTGGGAAACTTTTATAGTAAGCTCTTCCTTTTTCCTTACAACAGATTGTTCATCTATACCCAGACTATCGCCGGCTTTCTCTGGTTTAATAAATAATGGGTACGTTAGCCTTTTATCTGCCTTGTCAATACCGCTTAAATCAGTAATCAAATTATAGCCCGGCGTTTTTACGCCTTCACAATAGGCAACGTACTTCATTAGTGTTTTCGTTGGATCGTATATGTCCACGGTAGGTCCCGTATAAGGAAGCTTTAATAAATCCAACGAATAGATAACATCAATAGATGGTACTTCCCAATCAAGATACCCTTCACATAGGTTAACAAAAATATCGTAGCCCCTTTCCTTTAGTTCTTTTAATTGCTTGTAGGTCGTGAGCTTATTCAGTAATATGTGATCAACCTTATGTGGTGCGAGTAGTTCTGTTAAATCTCTAGGGGGATCGTAGTCTTTATAATCAACATCACAGGTTGAATAATCTGGTTGTAGTACACATACTTTCATGCAACCGTTCTTAGTTTTGTTTGACTGATTTTGTATTTTCCTTTCGTACTGATTTTTTTGATGCACTCTTTAAGCCTTGTCTACTCTTCAATACACTTCTTCGCAATGCATCTTTTAAAATTGCCGATATTACTTCTGTATAAGAAACGCCCGAAGCTTTTATAATAGCACCAATAGATGTATAATTTTCGTCCTCGCTTAATCCGCACTGTGCATTTACTTCTAACACATACAATTTTCCGGAAGACTTATCCTGTCGTATATCGAGTCTTCCATACCCTTTTCCTCTGCATGCCGCATACGCTTTTAAGCTTAGTTCTTTTAGTTCCTTCGCAAGATTTCCTTCTACATTTTTATACTCGTAAAAGTTTTGGTTCTGGGGCATGGCTTCTTCTTCCTCATAAATTTCCCAAAGTCTATCAAAAGATAAAAATCGCTCCGTCTCCTTTAAAGAAGAATGAAAAACCCGTTCTACTGGTTCATACACGGTACAGCCCTCTTTATCATCACAAGAGCCTGTAATAAAAGTTGTAAACTCCCTCCCTGTTATAAACTGCTCTGCAAATAAGCCATCCGCCAACAGGTTCCAGCCCCTATATCCTTTATACAATTCTGCTACTCGATCCTCTGCCTCTTGCTCTGTATGTACAACGTTCTTTACAGCTACCCCCATACTTCCACCAGATACGGCCGGTTTAATAATAATCGGTGTGCCGATACGGTTGGTTATTCCTCGAGTTGTTTTTTTTTCTGTTGTAAGCACTCTCCAGGCAGCCGTACTTACGGCATTCTTATCAAATGCCTTTTTCATCGGAATTTTAGAAGTAGTAATGGTATAAAAAAAAGCATCTGCGCCGGTATAAATCAATCCTTGTCTCTCCAGCTCTTTAATTACGGAAACTCCGGGAACCTTATTTACTTCATCACCATCGCATAGGTTAAGTATTAGAGGGGTTTTCTCCTCACGTTTAATGCTATTGATTACCGATATATAAGTATCTATAGTTACCGGCTGCCAGGTCCATTCAATAGATAGTTCTCCAAAAACGTTTTTATATTCCTCTATGCTTTGTGAAAAATCATAATAGTAGCTAATGTTCTCATCTTCTGCCACTAAGTAGGGAGCAAGCACCCAAACATGATATGGACTAAAAACACCGGGTATCGTGTTTTCATTCATACTTTATGCTACTTTAAGTGTGTCGCGACTTACACGTTGTTGTTGTATAAAATCCGTGAGGCGATACTGTTTCCATTGCTCTTCTGTTAAAAAAGCGGCTCCCCTTATCTCGCCAATACAAACAGGGCTTCCACAATAGCAGTTAAAGCTTTGAATCATTTGCCACTCAGTAGATGGATAAAAAAAAGTCATCTCCTCTTCAGGTCCAATCTCTTTTAAGGCAACCAACTCCATTGTGGAAGTATTAAAAAAGACATTCGGATCGCAGCTATGATTGATATATTGTAAAAACTCCGGATCCAACGTTATATGCTTATTCGTGTCCACTTGTACGGTAAGATAAGTGGGCTCTGCGCCAATTGTTCCTGCCGAAAACAGTGCTATCTGTTCGCCGGGAGAAAACCGTTGCGTAGAAAAAAGTGCTTTTTGTTTGTTGGTTATGTGTTGCCGAACCTCGGCAAAAGAGTGGCCGCTAATGGTGCGGTAGAGAGGCGAAGGATGGGTTATCATAAATGATTTGATATGAAAAGATATGTATAAACTTTCATCACAAAATCGTTCGTTTTTTAAATGTGAATAATTTAATCGTATGGCTTAATAACCTATCGGGTTTGATAGGAATAAAGCCGGGTAGTTTGCTATCCGGCTTTACTTTAGAAAACAGTCTTGCTATTTATTCTTTACCCCCAGCAGTAGGATTTCGCTTACCTGTATTTCAGTAACATATCTTTTGATACCCTCCTTGTCATTATAGGTTCTGTTAACAAGCTTACCTTCTATAGCTACCTCTTTGCCTTTCTCCAAGTATTTCTCTGCTATTTCTGCTACCCGGCCCCAAGCTACTACTCGGTGCCATTGTGCCTCTGTAATTTTTTCGCCCTTACTATTTCGATAGCTTTCATTGGTGGCAAGGCTGAAGCTGGCTATTTTTTTACCATTCTCTGTATTCTTGATCTCTGGGGCATTACCAAGGTTTCCGATCAGTTGTACTTTGTTTGTAAGTGTATACATGATTTTTCAGTTTGTTCCGCTTATGTGCGGATGATGATTAATTTATTTCAATCATCCGGCAGCGCTATCCGAATGACACCACAAAGATGCCGCAGCAGCTTTCTGGTATTCGGTATTTAACCGACTACTCCCGAAGCTACCCGTGTATAAACGTTTATACACGGATAAATTTTGTACTTTACTACTCCTAACCTTTAAAGCCTATGGCACTTCCTTTACAGCAACAAAAATGTCTTTCCTGTAGTAAACCCCTCAAGGGAAGAATAGACAAAAAATTTTGTGACGATTACTGCCGCAACTCCTACAACAATCAGCTCAAGTCAACGGGGGCGCAAGGCACTATTGTACGGCAGATAAATAGGACCCTTTTAAAAAATCGAAATATACTTGCTTCCTTTTTATCTCCTACCGAAGAAACAGCTAAAACGAATAAAGAACGCTTATTGCAACAAGGGTTTTCCTTCTCCTACCTTACACATCAATACACCACTCGCACAGGAAAAGTGTATTCCTATTGTTATGATTATGGCTATTTGGCTTTAGAAAATGATTGGTTTTTGTTGGTAAAATCTAAATAGGTATAAAAAAACCTCTGGGCTTTTTGCGGCGCTACACAAAAAAACCCCAACATTTCTGTTGAAGTCTTTTCGTGGTGTGGGGCGGGATCGAACCGCCGA
>CAZPPM010000010.1:0-42710 GCA_964588445.1 uncultured Citrobacter sp. | reverse complement strand
TGGAGAAATATTTGTTCAATGACGGAACGAATGTGATAAGGGAAGTGCGGTCGAAGGAAGAATTGGATAAGCTTATACAATCAGCTGAAAATATCGCTGCTGTAAGGATATGGGTATTTAAAAGCAGCGAGTGGCTTAGTTACAATGATTTCAAAAAATTGTATGCCCTTGCTATTATACCTTCCAGAAAAGGAGTACAAAAATCAATAACAGTTCCCTTTTCGGCAAAACCACGATCTTTTAAATGGGCGAAACGATTATTCCTGCTAGTTATAGTTATGGGGATAGTGGCACTCGGCTATATTTTCACAAGAGAAAAATGGGTATCAATATCTCCCGTAAGCATCCAGGCTTCTTATCCGGAGAATGTGCCTGTATTGAATATTGACTCTTTGATAGCTGTGATAGAAAAACCCAGGAAAAAAGCATTGGACGATGTAACAAGAACCAATTTACGTATCCGTAACAGCTGGCCCGATAGAGTAAGAACACAGGTGTTTGCTCAAAGAGATTCCAGCAGGCAGCATATTCTTTTCAATAGTTTACAACTTAGCATTGATAATGCAACTGGCTACAAGATAGATGAGTTGATTGTACGACTTACTGTGTGGAAAGGAGGAAAAGTTAGTGCGGAAGATTCATTTGGGTTTAAGAATGTAGGTTATGATGCTTTAACCAAAAGAAATATTAACAGCTCGTACAAAGGAGATAGTATAACTGTTACCTATAAAAAAGTAAGGAGCAAGGCATTTAACTTTTGTTACGAAGAAACTAAGAAAAGCACATCCGGCAATATGAACGACAGATGGTTTTGCCGGGATTAATGTAAATATATTTCACAACTATAAAGCATAAGCTATGGCACTTTATTATGTTCCGGTTTTGATAAGAAGTGATCGCTATTTTGTTGCAAAGCTGGATGAACAGGATACAGCAGTAGCAGATTTTAATTTTGTAGTACCGGTGGATGATAGGATAGTCTCTCCTTTGCTGACTATTGAAGATCCGTCAAGAGTAGTGCTTACACAAATGGCTCCTTCAGATAAGCAGGATATTCCCTTGCAGGAATGTGCGATTTCTTTTGCTAAAAGAGAGGATGGTGTGGAACTCATTATCAAAAAAATGGCTTCCTTCTCTGTCGAAGAAAATAATGATGCTGTAACAGGGCTACGTCTGGATTATTCTCCGGCTCAAAAGAAGATATCACTTAATTATTACAAGCAAGATGTAGCAACGGATTCGCTGAATGTTTATATCACGTTGCAATTAGAAGATACAGCATATACAGCAAAATTTAATTTTGCTATTGTACCGGCAAAGCAATGCCAGCGGGTAGTGATAGATTTCGGAAGTGAAGCCAGCCAGATTGGCTATAAAAATGGAGGCCCACAATCCTCCATCAACCATTATGACATACTGGAAAATATAGTAGGCAAACTGCGTATTAATCACCCCGATAAAAACTGGCAACGGGAAAGTTTTTTAAACAATGAAACCGGGCAAAATAATTTGTATCGTACATTTTATGCTGTTAAGAAAAATATTGGAGCTCAGGAGCGTGAAAATTTTCCGTTCAACTTTACGGATGATATTAGTAACGATGAGATTCGATTATTTATCACAAGAGAAGAAGTAAGTGCTACGCAGGTTGCCTTTCGGGATAATTATGAGATTGTGCCTAACTTAAAACTGGGTATAGAGAAAAGTCTCCACCTGAAAATAGGTACGACTACAGAAGATTATAGTATACAGACGCATAAAAAGGAATTAATAAGCGGGATACTCTTGCGCATGTTGCGGTTGATGATCGGCAGTAAGCCGGAGTTTAGACGCGGAGGTATAATTGTAAGCTTATTAGTCCCTAATATATACACACAGCAGGATGTATTTGAGTTGCTCAATGAGTTAAGAAAAAGAACAGATTTGCTATTACAATCCTTGGATGTTGACCGGGACCAATTGTATCTGGAATACGAAACTATCTCGGAAAGTGATGCCGCTTTTATGGGTTATCAGCAAACTAATTCTGGTGCGGTACGATTAAATAATGGAGATATGGCGCTGGTAATAGATTGCGGGAAAGGCACAACAGATATATCTATGCTCATTGCTGACGAAAATGAAAACTACGCCAGCTTTTTCCGCACAGGCTTTGCGGGAGCGGGAAATGTATTGTCTTATGCGCTGGTGGAAGACTTTTTGACGCTTGTGTTAAGAGCTATTCCTGGTACGAATGACAGAGCCATAAGAGATTTTATTGCAAAAGAGATTTTAGCGCAAAATCTTACGGGGGATGTGTTGAACTTTTTGCAATGGATCGAAGATCAAAAGAAGCGATACAAGAATCTATCGGTTATTGGCATTAATGCTTTTGGCGAAATTACAGAGCAGGCACAACAAACAGAACGTAGCGTAGGTAACCTGCATCGCGATCCATCTAACCTGTTGCGTTATGCCACTGCCATTTTAAAAGACAGGAACATTCGCTGGGACGATGAAGTAACAGGTATTGTAGATAAGGCTATTACTTGTATTGTTGGGTGCATTGTCTCCAGTATTAAAGATGTAATGACGAAGGATGTAAAAAAACGCATTAAGCTGGTGATGCTGAGTGGAAGAGCTTTTTATTTTGAAAGCCTTCGTTTACGGCTAGAAGAGGAACTGAAAGCTATATTAGGTAGTGAGGCAACTATTCATACTATGCCTCCTAATAGAATGCTGAACAATAAAAACGTAGCTATACATGGAGCATTTACCGGCGCTTATAAGATTACCGATTTTACCGGTATGCCTATCGATAGAAAAGAAGGGCTCTCCCGCAATAATGATGTATTAAAAAACAATATCTTTCTTTATAGAGGTATTAAGATTCAACCAGGGAATGATATATTGTATAATACAGCTATTGTTCGGCGTAATAATCAACAGTTGAAGTCTTTTAAAAATAAAACAGTAGATATTTTTTTTACAAGAGATAATATTTATCTACGGCTCTTGGAAAATCAGCAGGTGAAAGATGTTCGCTCACTATACCATGTACTCACATCGGGTATGGAGTCTTATTTCCCAGTAAGAGATATTAAAGCAATCTCTATGTTTCCGTCTTTTGATGGAGAACTTTCTTCCATTAATGAGCTGTACGAGGATATTAGGGGAGAAGAGCATTTGGCCGCTGGCGGATCAAAAAATAAAAAAAGAAAAAGTGTATTTCATTTGTTTCACTTTTAAGTGAATAATATATGCGTAAATTTTATTGGATTATAGCAGCTTTACTAATAGCAGCACCTCTGCTGGGACAACAGCCCACGGCGGATAAATCACATATACAGGTAGTAGATACATTGACAGCACAGCAAAAAAAGGAACGCTACCCCGTGTTGTTGCAGCAGGAGTATGATTCGTTACTACAGCCTTACGTGGATAGTATTGCCAGCTTGCAGGTAACGAATGCCTCTATTCGTGAAAAAGAGGCTGATGAAAAAAAGTACCTGCAAATCGCTGTTCTTGTTTTTCTTGTTATGGTACTTCTCTTAGTGTATCTGTCTTTTCGAAATCAGAAAAAATTCCAGCAAACAGTAGCAGAGCTTAATAGTCATATTCAGCGACTTGAATGGTCTGCTATTCAGCGGGAGGGAGATGAAACAGGAGCTGTTAGTCCGGGTAAGGGAAAACAGACTGTACAATCGTTGGAAAAAAAGATGCAGGCACTGGCAGTAAAAATGGAAAAGACGGAGCAAGAAAAATCAGGCATGCAACAACAGATAGAAGAGTACAAAGCCATAGGAGGAGAATACGAGTTGCTCAAAAAACAAATGAGTGAAGTGTATAAGCTGCGAAGCTACCCCGGCTATAATAAAGGGAAAACTGAAGGGGAAATTGTAAGGAGTGTTTTGGATTCGGAAAAAGCCGTTGTGAACTATGCATATGATAATTTTTTAAAAGAAATTATAGCCATTGCAGATGCTAATAAAAATAATCCGGCTCGTATCAGTTCGGAGTCAAGACAGGCTATGCTCGATCATCTACTATCACTTGCTTTGTTTTATAGTGAATATCTGTATTTGCGTATTCAAGATCTTACTATTGGAGGAGAAATGACAGCACGGTTTGAAAAATTGAAAAATAACGGATATGTGGATATTGCTGCTACGCAGTCATTAAGTACTGAACATGGAAGCCGGGCGCTGGTACTGCGGATAGTACTGGAAGAAATTGGCGTAACACATTTGAGCTATCCTGTTTTTGATGAAACAAATCTTAACCTTTCTTAATCGATAGCAATAATGTTGAAATTCTTTGCGAGCCTTACATTTCTCTATGTTTTTTGCATAATTATACTATTAGTATACGGCTTCTTTTATTATCGTTCTTTTGAAAAGAAAGGTTACGTACGCAAGAGGTTTCCTTATGTTTTTACGGCTATTGGTTTAGCTTGCTTTTTTTTTATCGGCATCAACTTCTATGCTCCCTTTTCTTTACAAACTATCAGTAATCTGGATCATCATTTTTTACAACATGATGGATTCTTGGCAAAGAAAAGAATTGAATTAGGAAAAACCGATACGGCCAATGGTAATGCCGTTGCTTACAACAGGTTTTTGTTTGAAAAAAATAATGATCATGTAACGGTAGCATCATCTTACTCAGAAGATCCATTGTATGCGCAGGAGAAAAACAGTTTCAAATTGCTGTCAAAAAAACTTCCTGCTACAGGGCATGTAGTTAAAACAACAATAGACAATCAGCCGGTAGAGATAAGTGCGGTGGAAGACGATTTATTTAAACTATCTATAGCTGGAAAAGTGGTGCAAGAAAAATTGAAGATAAAGCGAGGTGCAACTGCATTTACAATTTTTAGTGCTAATCCGGAATTTGTTCAGTCAGAGGCGGCTAATAATGTGTCTATTGAAGCGTTTTTAAAAAGCGTTTATATCGTACGGGATAATGTGACGAGAAGAAGCGGCGAAGGGCTCTATTATTTTATCGCAGGAAAAGTTTTTGCCAGTACTTCTATAGTGGAGTATGATCAACAACGGTTGACAAAAGAAGAGTTGAGTTTTACCAGCCCTGTACCCGATCGGGCATTGCTAGCGTGGGGAATAGGATTTCTGGAAAATAATAGAAACCAGTTTTACATCCAATATGAGGGTAGCGATAGTTTTTTGGTGAAAAACCGCTATCCTGTTGCTTATCCACTTACAGAGGAAGAAAGGCAAGATTGGAAGCAAAAGACGGTAAGTAAATTTCTCTTATCTACTTCCAGAGATATGTTGAATGTGCCTGCTGTGTTTAAAGAAGGTTTTTTGTTTGATGATAATTTATCTGATTCTACGACAAGGTTTCAACCATTGCTATTGTCTTATAAAAAAGGAGCAGCTAATACAGCTATCGATTTACAGGTAGGATCGTTGACGGGTAAAGAAGGTAGCGCCTTGGTACAACGGGGCAACCAATTGCTGTTGCCGACTATGCGAGGTGAAGTGTTTTGGAATTTTTCAATAACAAATACATACGACTGGCATTTTGCCACAGCCACATATGCAGCCAAGGAATGGAGTAGAGTGATTATAGGAAGTATGTTGATTTTTTTCCTGTTAATACTTGTGACATCAATTGTAAAACCGGCAGAACAACAAAGTTGGATATGGCAGGTGATGAGTTCTGTTATATTGATATTATTGTCAACCCGTTTTTTCCTCTATTGGCGATATAAAAGCTTTCCTCCTTATGAAGGGATGGATTTGCCTTCGCAACAGCAGTTAGGCAGCACGGGTAATTTTTATATTATCGTTGCAGCTACACTGGTAGTAGCGTTGTTTTTGGGTAGTTATGCTGTCAGGTATTTTTATGATTCACTTCTTGCTTTGCTTAAAAAGCTTTCAAAAGGAAAGCTGGGACAACCCCATTTTTCTAATAAGATTTTTTTACGAGGTGAAAGAGCAGTGACGGCTACCACAAAATCCATTGACGGACTTATCAGCAAGAAAGTATTTTTTATTTCTTGGGTAAGTGTCTTATTTATAAGTGGCGCCACAGCTGCTATAAATAATTTTGATCCGGGTATATGCAGGCACCTGGCTATTGGTTTGGTTATTGTATATTTTCTATTTCTTTATTATTCTTATCGTTTTTCACCATTGGTAACAACAGCGGGAAAGTCATGGTGGAAACTTACAACGAAGTCTGCAGCCGATTTACTACTCAGTAACCCTGTCAAAATATTATTATCGGTAAGCCTGATGGCGCTATTCGCTTTTATTGATATTGGTTTTGCTATCGTTTTTCTAAATTTTTTATTCTTTAATGAAGCATTCCTTTGTATCAATTACAGTATAGCAGGCCTTTCTGCCGGGAGTAGCAGGAATGCTGGTATTTTTGGTGTAGCGGGATTAGGTTATATGGCTTGCTTTGTGCTTAACTTATTGTATGCTCCTTATATATTTAGTTTTCTGTTGAATCTTTCACAAGGGATGTACATAGCCGGATATATTGTTTTTGCAATAAGTCTTGCCTATGTAGTGGCAAAACTGCTTGCACATTTATCTGCCAAAAAAAGAAGTATTATATCATTGTCTACTGCGGTGGCTTTATTTGCGGTGGCTTTTTTCTTTTTTCCAAAAGAACGTATCATCAAGAAGGCAGCTGTGACCAAGTATCGGATAGATGTGCTGACTGCACCGGTAGATAAAGCAATTGCTAAAGCGTATGAAGAAGGAAGCACGTACAATCCTGTTATACGAGCTGCACAAAACCAATGGTTCATCAATACGTTTATTCATGATGAAAATAATCCGGCAGCGATGGAAACCGGTTTTGTCTTACTGCCCCATGCTCCACAAAATAAAGGGGCAAAATATAACGCACAAGCTACGGACTTAGTAGCGAGCCGCTTCTTAATCGCAGAACATGGAATGAATGCAGTATTGCTGTATGTGTTGTTGTTGGCATTGCCTGTAACCATGCTTGCTTCATTTTATAAATTATACCCTGATTTTACAAATCGTATCAATCATCAGTATCCAGTTATTACTACCGGTTTTTCTATATTGAATTACTTATTGATAACGGCTTTGTTGGTAATATTGGCCGCAACAGGGCGATACATTTTTTTTGGACAGGACCTTCCGTTTGGTAGTATATTAAGTAAGCAATCTATTTTGTTTCCCACCTTACTTTTTGTTGCGATTGTATGGTTGTTTAAACAAGTGCCGTTAATGCAGTATGCTAATAGAAAAAAGTTAGTGCCTGCTACATTACTTGTTGGTATTTTAACGATACTGCTTTTTGTTGTCAAGCCTGTTTTTAATAAGAATAAAGAATTCAGTGTTGATAACATTTCTTCTGCATTAAATGGGCAGGTGCAATTATATATGCAGCCTGTGTTGGATTATTTTGATACTGCGAGAGCCACACGGCGGTTGCCGCTGATACAAAAAGATAAATTGTTTACAGACTCCATCCGAAAACTATATGCGGCCGGTTTTTTCTCATCGGAGAATAAGTTTTTTGAGAAAGAGGTGAATGCTTATCTGAATGCAGGATATGGTCGTCATCGGGATGAGCGCAGGATGTTATACCTGAGTACACGCACGGGCACCCCGCAACTGGCAGTCAACGATAATTATTTTAGAGTGGAGGCTCCTCCTCATTTGCAGCAGGTGTGGAAAGGAAATGTTACGGGCGATTCAACTATCTATAATCTTTCCTGGTGGGATGTAGCACAAAACAAGGAGGTTTCTAAGCGCTTATATAGCCATACAATGGAACCAGAGATGAACTTGAGTGATGTATGGCGGCTTTCATTCCGTGCACCAAAGGGAAATAATTTTTATGAGCAACTCTACCTCTTTAATAAAGGGAAAGATTCATGGGAAGTAGGGGGAAAGCAAGGACAATTAATTATGCATCCGGGTGATAGCATGTTGCTGTCTAACCCTGATCGGCTGCTATTGATAAACGTAGCGACGAAAGCACAACAGGTAGTTGTAACAGAGCCAGATGCTTTTATGAAAAATTTTTATGTAAACGGAAGTCGGTATTATGTATATCCGTTAGCGGAAAGATTTATTTGGGCTAGAAATTTTTCTGAAGCAGTAGCGGCTGACTATACACGATTGGAAGATAAGTCTAAGTCGGCAGTGATATCTTTTGATTATGAGATGACGGACTCATTGACAAGAAAGATACAGGCTATGTTGTTGTCAGATTCTTCTTATAAGAATGGTGCAGAGTATGGCATTTGCGTAGTAGATGGAAATGGAAGAATAGTAGCTGCAGCGGATTATAGTAAGGGATTGCAAAGGCCCGATCCTAATGATAAAAGAGCTTTTCAGTTGCTTATCAACAGGAGCGATGAGTTTGTACCACAATCATTTTTACGAAAACAAATAGGTAACCTGAATTTCTTGCGTATGAATCCAGGACCTGGTTCTACATTAAAGCCCGTTGTGTTTGCTGCGGTGGCTTCGCAAGTGGCAATGGATTGGAATGCATTTGCTGCGGAAGGGTTTTCGGAAAAGCAAACCCGTTTTGGCGGAGAGAAAGTAGCTGAATATGATTTTGAGCAAAACAATGGGCGTGTGCAAACGATAACAGATTATTTACGGTATTCCGATAATTATTACCATGCCAACGTTTTGTTGCTTGGTTCTTATCCGCGACAATCTTTAAGCGATTTATTGCGTACAAATTTTGTTCAGCGTCGCCCTGCACAAGGTTTTAGCTGGCCTTATTTCTCTTATCAGCAAAAACAATACTGGTTAGATGGATTTACTAAATGGCCGGGTTATGCAAACGGTACCGCTAATTTTGGGCTCGACAGCTCTTTTACAGCTATAGGTCTCAATAATAATTTTGACATATTTACCCGTAGTAGAAAAGAAGGGATAGATGTTTTTAAGAATAATTATGACTCGCTGCTTTACCAAAATGCCTGGCGTAGATCAGGTTTTATATTACCTGAGTATGCGCTGTTTGATCAATATGGAGAAAACATCAATCATAAAGTACCGTATGATCTTTTTCTCAGTTGCTTTCGCGGGCACGTAAAGGGTAGTAGCCAGGTTATGATACCTCCTGTAAAAATGAACGAATCCTTTGGGCGTATCATCAGCCAAAATAAAAACTATAGACTCACACTAAACCCCTATGCTATAGCGCCTGAGTTTGCTCCTTTTCAAGTGGATGAGTCCATTGCTTACAATAGTTATTTGAATATAATGCGGGACGGCGTGCTGACGGGTATGAATGCGGCTATTTTTAGCGGAACAGCTTCTGTGTTAGGATCAGCATTAAAAAACGGGGCACCCTATTATTATTACGGCAAAACGGGTACCACGGGCGATGATGAGAAAAAAACTAAATCAAAATTGTTCTGTATTGTTATTTCATCTAAGGATGCGAGTAACCCCGCACATAATTTTCGGGATAATAGATTTTATACCGTTTATTTTACTTCGCAAAACGGTCCGGCAAGACAGAATGAAAAATTTCAGGCAGAGATAGTAAAGTACATCGAAAACTCTACGCGCTTTAACAGATACATGAAAGCAGAAAAATAAAAAAGGGGTAGTTTTTATACTACCCCCAGTCTATCAGTTTTCACAGTTAAGTCAGTATAAACAACCAGTAAAAACAGATAGCATCTTTCATTTTCAGAAGTGTCCCTTATTGAAATGAAAGGATATAGTTAAACCGTCCTTGATTGCAATAATTGTTATACATATAAGGAAGGAAAATTCATGCCAAAGAGGAAAAATGTGAACAACTAAAAAAGCTACTCCTTTAAAGTGTGGATAATTTTTGGATGTTTTTTTCACTAAGGGAAAACACAGAGGCCGCTTATTATATAAGCGGCCTCTGATAATATGAAAATATGTTATGCTAAAAAGATAAGCAGTAAGCCTATTAAGGCACTACTTCACCAAGAATGCTCACGATTTTTACTTCATCAATACCTGCAAATTTGATACTGATGTCTTTTGTAAAAGGGGCTAACGCTGCTGCGTTGTATTCTACTTTTATTTTATCCTGTTTGCCGGGCATAATAGGTTTAACTGGTTTTTCTGGAACAGTACAACCACAAGGGCTCGATACATTTTCTACCACCAAAGGTTTGTCTCCGATATTGGTGATTTCAAAATAGTAAACAACGGGTTTGCCTTGTTTTATTTTTCCAAAATCATGCTTTTCTGCGTTGAATTTTACCGCTTCTGTCAACTTGGTTTGTGCCATTACTGCCATGCCAATGAAAAGGGCTGTGGCTAATAATACTGTTTTCTTCATTGTGTATAGTTTAAAGTGTTTGTTTTTTAAGGAATTGTACCGATGCATTGGCAGGAGCGATGCCCTCAGGGGTTTTCCATACCGTGCCGGTAATCTTTAACTGTTTCTGTTGATTATTATTATATAAAATAGTAATATTCTTGTCAAAATAACCTTCTGCTGCAGCGTTAAAGCCTACTTTAACAAAAGTAGAAGCACCTGGTTGGATGGGTTCACGGCTCCATTCCGGAGTAGTGCACCCGCAGGTTGCCTGCACATTTTCCAATTTTAGTGGCTCTTTTCCGGTGTTGAATACTTCAAAACTGTAGTAAACGGGCTTGTGTTGTGGTATTTTTCCAAAATCGTGGGTGGATGCTTTAAGCTTCAACGGTTCTTCCTGAGCTTGATTGTTTTGCGCCTGTATAAGCAGGGAACCGGATAACAAAAACAGCAAGGATAAGAATTTCTTCATAATCAATTTGTTTGCAAACATAAAGGTAGCGATAAAGATGCCATTCTGCAATAGAGCGTTGCATCCGGATCTCATTATTTTTGGGCTGGATGTAAGGGGGTAAACTCCTATTTTTGCCACATGGAATATCCAACTCCAGTTACGATGCCTGCTGATGCACAACTTTCTTTTGAAAGCTTTAGGGAAGAAGTGCTTTCTGATTACAAGGTGGCTTGTATCAGTAGGGAAACCAGTTTATTAGGCCGTAAAGAAGTGCTTACCGGAAAAGCAAAATTTGGCATTTTTGGTGATGGTAAAGAAGTGGCACAGGTTGCAATGGCTAAGTTTTTTCAACCCGGAGATTTTCGAAGTGGTTATTACCGCGATCAAACCTTTCATTTTGCTATTCAGCAATCCACAGTAGAGCAGTTTTTCTCACAACTTTATGCTGATCCCGATATAAACAATGATACCAATAATGCCGGTAGGCAAATGGTGTCTCACTTCAGCACCCGTCTTACGGATGAAAAAGGTGAATGGTTAGATATTGTAAATAGTAAAAATACCGCCAGTGATATGGCGCCTACGGCTTCGCAGGTGCCTCGTTCTTTGGGTCTTGCATTAGCTTCCCGTTTATTTAGAAAGATACCTGAACTCAAGTCGATGCAGCATCTTTCTGATAATGGCAACGAAGTCTGCTTTTGTACCATTGGCGATGCTTCTACATCCGAAGGACATTTTTGGGAAACCATTAATGCTGCAGGTGTGTTGCAGGTGCCACTGGCTGTTTTTGTTTGGGATGATGGCTATGGAATATCTGTGCCTAAAAAATTTCAAACAACTAAAGGATCTATTTCCGAAGCGCTTGCTGGTTTTGAAAAGCAAGAAGACACCAATGGTATTAATATCTACAAAGTAAAAGGCTGGGACTATGCCGGAATGTGTGAGGCTTTTGAGGAAGGTATTCGCTTAGCCAGAGAAACACACACACCGGTTCTTTTTCATGTAGAAGAAATTACACAGCCGCAGGGACATTCTACTTCCGGTAGCCATGAGCGGTATAAATCGCAGGAGCGCCTTGCCTGGGAAAGAGAATGGGATGGCTTGCGCAAAATGCGGGAGTGGATGATTGAAAGTGGGTTGAGTAATGAAAGCGAACTGAACGAAATTGAAAGAGCTGCCAAGCATGAGGTAAAACAAAGTAAAGACAACGCTTGGGCAAAATACCTTATACCGATTAAAAAGCAGGTAGAAAAAACGGTGGAATTGCTTACTGGTTTAGTCGCAGGACTGCCAAAGCAGGAGCCGGTTTTCAAGAAATTGATAACAAATCTTAAAGCCAATCGTGAACCCTTGCGTCGGGATATAATGAAGACGCTGAAAGATGCTATTGATTTGGCAGGAACTAATGATGTTGCTTTTTGGACAAAGGATTACTACAAAGATTTAGTAGAAGAAAATAGACGACTCTACAATTCCCTATTGTATAATGAAGGTCCAAAAAGTGCTTTAAAAGTAGAGGAAGTAAAACCGGTGTACCAAGAAAATGCAGTAGCAATAAATGGTTACGAGATTCTCAATAAATATTTTGATCAATTGTTTGTCCATAACCCTAAAGTGGTAGCCTTTGGCGAAGATTTAGGGCAAATAGGTGACGTGAATCAAGGCTTCAGTGGGTTGCAGGCAAAGCACGGTACAGAAAGAATATTTGACACAGGCATTCGGGAGCTTACCATCATGGGGCAAGGAGTAGGATTGGCCTTAAGAGGATTGCGGCCCATTGCAGAAATTCAGTACATCGATTATTTGCTGTATGGATTGCAGCCGCTGAGTGATGATGTATCCAGCTTGCATTATCGTACGTATGGTAACCAAAGTTGTCCGCTTATTGTAAGAACAAGAGGCCATCGGCTGGAAGGCATCTGGCATAGCGGCTCACCTATGGGGATGATCATAAATTCACTGAGAGGTATGTACGTATGTGTACCGCGTAATATGGTACAGGCTGCCGGTATGTATAATACATTGTTGCAGTCTAACGATCCCGGAATTGTAGTGGAGTGCTTGAATGGCTATCGCTTAAAGGAAAAATTGCCGGAGAATCTGGATACGATAACGGTTCCCTTAGGAGTGCCGGAAGTAGTTAAAGAGGGCGAAGATATTACCATCGTAAGTTATGGTTCTACGCTTCGTATTGTGCAGGATGCGGCGCTTTCTTTGGAGAAAAAAGGTATAAGCTGTGAAATAGTAGATGTACAAACCTTGCTTCCTTTTGATATTCATCACCACATCTTAGATTCTTTGAAAAAGACAAACAGAATAGTGTTTATCGATGAGGACGTGCCGGGTGGAGCAGCTGCTTACATGTTTAACAAAGTAATGGAAGAGCAAGGTGGGTATAAGTTTCTCGATGTAGCCCCCAGAACAATTACGGCCAAAGCACACCGCCCTGCTTATGGTAGTGATGGCGATTATTTTAGTAAACCCAATGCGGAAGAAATTGAAACAGTTATTGCTGAAATGATGGCGGAATAAGATCGCCCCTTTCATTAAATAATTGCTTACCTTGTAAGTGTAATATTTCTTCTTAAAATAAAAAAGATTAAGCTATGCCTATTGTAAAAGTAATTGAAGTGATAGCCTCTTCCTCTAAGGGGGTAGATGATGCGATTCAAACGGCCGTTACAGAAGCCTCAAAAACTATCCGCAATATTGATTCGGTATACGTGAAAGATATCAAAGCACATGTGAAAGATGGAAAAGTAACTACTTATGGAGTTGTATGTAAAATATCTTTCCGGTTAGATGATTAAAAAAGAAATGATTTTATGGAGCCCGCCAATGGCGGGCTTTTTTTATAGAGTGGAGTTGCCATTATCTTTACAGTTATACCTGCTTTATGTCGCTCAACTTTCTTACGGTTATTGATATCTTGGGAACATTTGCCTTTGCTGTATCAGGAGCTTCGCTGGCGATGAACAAAAGGCTAGATGCTTTTGGCGTGCTGGTCTTATCCTTTGTTACGGCTATCGGCGGGGGTACCCTGCGAGATATATTGATAGGCAATCTGCCCGTTGGCTGGCTAAAAAATGAAACGGCTACAGTTGTTATTTTTATTTCGGCCATTGCTACATTATTCTTTCAGCGGAGAATAGAGAAATTACCTATCACTCTATTTCTGTTTGATGCGATGGGCTTAGGATTATTTACAATGGTGGGGATAGAAATGGCCATGGCAAAAGGTTTCAGTGTGGGGATTTGTATTGCGTTGGGAACCATTACAGCTTGCTTTGGTGGTGTGATACGCGATGTGTTGCTCAATCAGGTGCCGCTTGTATTTAGAAGAGAAATTTATGCGATGGCTTGTGTAGCAGGTGGCTTGCTTTACTTTTTGCTCAGGGAGCTACAATTAGAATCCTATTTTACAAGAATGATATGTATTGTTGTAATTGTAGTAATACGGGTATTGGCGGTACGCTATAAATGGTCATTGCCACAACTCTATAGTATTAAAGGAGAAAAATAAAATAGTTGCAGCAGTTATCGTTTAATCAAGAAAACGAGCTTTAAGTGCCGGAGAAGGAATCATGCAGCTTTCTTTTTTGCCAAACCACTTATAGCGATTACGGGCAATCAGTTTGTAAACACTATCCCTGATAAAACGAGGCACGATGATAAATGCATATAATAATTTCCAGCCGCCGGATAAGCTACGGGCTACCCGCAGCGCGGCAGTGGATTGAGTATAGAGTTGGTTTTTTTCCAGAAGGATAAACGAGTCCATCGCATTTCCGGATAATTCATTCGTATAGCGTTCACGTATTTTCTGGCCAAACTCCCCCTGCAAAGCGGCAAACTGAAATCGTTCCTTCTTATCGCGTTTAATAACAAACTGAACGCTGTTATTGCATAAATTACAGATTCCGTCGAATAAGATGATAGCCTGAGGATTGCGCATAAATAGAAAACAAAATTATGCAGGAATTTTGCAATATGGAGAAATAGTTATTTCTGAGCAATAGAATAGCGGCCCTGCATTTTTTTTGTAAATTTATTCCTGATTGGGAACTACCGGTCGGCAAATCTTTCTTTTGTGAAAAAATACCTCAGCGCCTTTTGTGTTGCTACTTTTTTTTCTTTATCACCCTATGCACAACTTGCAACAGCAGGTAATTCGGTTTCGGCCGAAGAGTGGGTGCGACAAGCCAATCGTTTGCTAGAGAATCATCAACCCGACTCTGCAATTTTTTTTTATGAAAAGGCGATAATTGGGACAAAGCAAAAAAATAATAAAGTACAAGAGGCAAAGGCTTATGACGGAGTGTCGGAAATATATCTGCAACAGGGTAAATATAAGGAGACAAAAAAGTACGATTCTTTATTGCTTCCTGTAGCGATTGCTTTAAAAGATAGCAACCTGCTTTCCAATGTGTACAATCGCATGGGTATTTGTGAAATAGAGAATGGCAGGGCAAAGGAAGCAGAGAAAAAATTTCAACTAGCGCTAAGTTTTGGATTGGAATTACAACCTACAATTAAGTCGGGAGAGATTTTTAGTAACCTTGGGTCTGCTTTTTTATCTATAGGCGATAAGGATAAAGCGGTGGAATGGTTTTTTAAAGCATTGAAGATATTTGAATCCAAAAAGAGTGAGAAAGGGATGGGTGAAACCTATAGCAATATTGCGTCGGTGTATTATCTCATGGGTAGAACGGATGATGCTATTGATTTTCAAAAAAAGAGTATTGCCGTGCGGGAACATGTTAATGATATGGCAGGTCTGGTGATTACGCATGCGAACATAGGGCAACTCTATATATTAAAAGATTCTTTTTTCCTTGCTTTAGAATATTTAAAAAAAGGAGTGGAGTATGCTGATAAACTAAAAAACCCAAGATTACAGGGAAGTGCTTATTCTGGAATATCCTCTTACTATAGTCGTTCAAAAGATTTTAAAACAGCATTAGAATGGCAGATAAAAGCCATAAAAATTTTTGAAGAAGCTGATAATAAGCAAATCTTATCGCGACTATACGTTGCAGCTGGTATTTCAGCAGCAGAAACCAACGATTCTACACTTGCGGTTAATTATTATAATAAAGCGCTGCAACTATCTCTTAGCCTCGCTAATAAAGAGAATATAGCCAATGCAAATGAAAAACTAAGTTTGTTTTATACGGCTAAAAAGGATCATAACAAAGCGTTGGACTACTATAAAAAATATGTGCTGTATCGGGATAGTATTGCTGCCAATAGCGCTTTAAGCAAAATAGAAGAGATACGTACACGGTATGAAACAGAGAAAAAAGATAATGAAATTGCTGCCTTAACGGCTGAACAACGTATTAAGATTCTGCAAATAGAAAAGCAGGAAGCGTTAATCCTGGGCAATCATCTGGAGGCACAAAAGAAGGAAGATGAAATTAAACTATTGTCTAAGGAGCGGGAGTTGCAAGAGCTACATATCAGTCAACAGGAAGAATTATTACAGCGGGAAATATTACTGTCGAGAAATAAAGAGCAACAATTGCAACTGGCAGAAAAAGAACAACAGCTACAAAGCCGACAGTTGAAGACAACTCGTCTTACGAGAAATTTTGTTATAGGCGGGGTGGTTTTACTAGCGCTGTTGGGTTATTTTTTGTTTAACCGCTATCAGTTAAAGCGAAAAATTAAAGAGCAGGAGAATCTGCTGGCCATTCGTAATAATATTGCAAAAGACTTGCACGATGAAATTGGTTCTGCGTTAACCAGTATAAAAATTTTATCGGAAGTGTCTGGTAAAAATTTAAATAAGGATCAGCAAAAAGCATCTTCGTTTATACAAAAAATAGTAGAGCAATCTACGGCTGCCCAGCAAGGGATGAGTGATATTGTGTGGGCAGTAAAACCCGAAAACGATAAGCTGGAGAATATAATTGTGAGAATGCGAGAATACATTGGTCAATCATTGGAGCCTAAAAATATTCAGACACAGTTTTATATTGATGAAGAGGTGCTGAGTAAAGTACTAACGATGGCGCAACGGCGTGATTTTTTTCTTTTGTTTAAAGAGGCCGTTAATAATATTGCGAAGCATGCCAAAGCTTCTGAAGTAATTATACAGCTTACAAAAAATGGTGAGGTGTTAACGCTGGAAATAAACGATAATGGTAAAGGTTTTGATAAAAGGCAAGAACGATCTTCAAGCGGTTTGAAGAATATGCAAGAAAGAGCCAGGAGCCTGGGGGGTGAATTGCATATTGAATCTGCGCACAGTAAAGGAACAATGATACAATTGTCGATTCCTGTTGCTACATAATAATGTAGTAGAATGGCTACTACTAACAAGTAATTTTGAGAATAGAATGGCAATAAAAGTTTTAGTATACGACGATAGTGAGATATTACTGGAAAGTATCTCTTCGCTTATGGAGTCAGAGCCGGACATTCGAATTATTGCGCTTATACCCAATGCAGAAACTGTTGTTACAGATATAAAAGAGCTTTTGCCGGATGTTGTACTGATGGATATAGATATGCCCGTAGTAAATGGAGTAGAAGCAGTCAGGAAAATAAGAAAGATAAATCAGGAGTTACCTATCATCATGCTTACGGTCTTTGATGATAATGAGAATATTTTCAATGCTATTTGTGCAGGTGCTTCGGGTTATATATTAAAACGATATATCTCCGAAGAAATAGCCCCGGCTATAAGAATGGTGTTAAATGGTGGGGCGCCAATGACAGGAGCCGTAGCAAGAAAAGTGTTGCAAATGGTGCCATCGGCCAGGGCAGGCGAGCAGGAGAGTAATAATCTTTCAAGAAAAGAAGTAAGCATTCTTCAATGCCTTGTTAAAGGCTATAGTTATAAAATGATTGCGGCTGAGTTGAAAATCAGTATTGATACGGTTCGGTTTTATATCAAAAAAATTTATGAAAAGCTACATGTACATTCTGCTACGGAAGCCGTATCCAAAGCCATTAAAGGAAAGTTGATTTAAGTATTGGCTTTACTTGCTTTTACTAAAACAGATTACCTAATCCAACTACATGGATATGTAGTTGTACCTACACTTCTAATAACTCAATTTTACGGGTATAAATGCCCAACCCCTACAATTATGAAAAAATATTTGTGTATCCTGGTACTGGGAGCAGCATGTGGAAATAGTGCAACTACACCAGAAGATCAGAAGACGAATCTAAATAGCGAAAGCAAGCCTGTAACAGCGAATTCTTTAGCCCTTGACTGCGCTAAAATGAAGATGTTTAAGAAAGGTGCTATTATAGAAGCTAAGAGTTACGAAGCGGATGGAACCGTGACAAATACGCAACAAACCACCATACAAGATGTAAAAGAAGAAGGCGGTATGACGGTAGCTTATGTACAAGCTACAGATACCGACCTGGAAAGCAATAAGCCCTTTACAGTAAATTATCTGTATAAATGTGACGGGAAAACGGTGTACATGGATATTGGGTCACTTTTTAGAGGTATGGAAGAAGGAGCAAGTGTGGCAGCTACTTATGTGGAATACCCTATTGCTATTACCGAAAACCAGGCACTTCCTTCCTTGACTAATGTGATTACTATTGACAGAAATGGGAAGAAGGTAACGATGAACTATACGTATGAGAATAGAAAAGTGGGAGCTAAAACAAGCCTTACTACACCTGCAGGTACCTGGGACGCTTATCCTGTGAGTGCAGATATTAAAGTAGAGATGGATATACCCGGTATGGATGAAAATGCAAAGAAGATGATGCAGGCAATGCAGGAGAAAAATAAAGCTTCTACTACTACATGGTTTGTGCCAAGCGTAGGGATTGTGAAAATGGAATTTTATCAGGGCGGCAAGCTTTTAAGTAGCAACCAAATTACCAGTATTAAATAATAACTATTGTATAGGTTATACTTTGTTTATATACACCATGACCATTAAACAAAAGGCTGTCGATTGACAGCCTTTTATCTTATCCCATATTATGAAATACTTTTTGAACATCTTCATCTTGTTCCAGTCGTTCAATAAGCTTACTTATCTCTTCCGCCTGCTCGTCTGTTACCGGTACGGTAGTAGAAGGAATCCATTCCAGCTCTGCACTGATAGGCGTAATATTTTTATCTTCCAACGCTTTTTGCATATTGCCAAAATCAGCAAAAGCCGCTCGTACAACGAGAACATCTTTTCCGTTCTCATCACTGGCCTCGCCCAGCTCTTCCAGTCCAAAGTCAATCAGTTCCAATTCCAGATCTTCTGCATTTAGTTTTTCAGGATCAAGTTTAAATACGCCCATTTTTTTAAACTGAAAAGCCACACTACCGCTATTACCCATAGCGCCACCACCTTTATTAAAATGTGATTTTACATTGGCAACAGTACGCACATGGTTATCCGTTGCTGTTTCTACTAGTATCGCTACGCCATGAGGCGCATAGCCTTCGTACAAAATTTCATCATAGTTATCCATCTCCTTTCCCTGCGCTCTTTTAATCGCCGCCTCCACCCTATCCTTGGGCATATTCACACTCTTCGCATTTTGAAAACAGCGACGAAGTGCGGCATTGGTAGAGGGATCGGGGCCACCTGCTTTTACAGCGATAGCTATTTCTTTTCCTATCCGGGTAAACTGTTTGGCCATCCGGTCATAACGGGCAAACATGGACGCCTTTCTTACTTCAAAAATCCTTCCCATGGTAATAACATATTTTTTAAAACGGACGGCAGTACCCTGATGAAACTTCGGTTGCGACGCTCCGTTCAGGGTTCATCCCCTGATGTAAATTAAGGGGACAAATGTACACTAAACTGAAAATGTATGGATAGATAATAGGTTTTTTCTCGGCAGCACAAACTATATCTAGTATCAGGAGTATTTCACCGCAGTACCGCTGGCTATCACCATCAGCATACTGCCACTACTGCCTACGGTCTCATAATCGAGGTCAATACCTATAATGGCATTTGCTCCCAGTCGCTGCGCTTTATTAGTAAGCTCAGCCATCGCTTGCTGGCGGGCATCGTCCAATACTTTTTCATAAGTACCGCTTCGGCCACCAAAGAAATCACGCAATCCGCCCATAATGTCTTTTATAACATTGGCACCAATGATCACTTCGGCGGCTATTACGCCCAGGTATTCATCTATTTTTTTCCCTTCCAGGGTGTTGGTAGTAGTATGAAGCATAAAATATGTTTAATACTCTAAAGTTACGAAGAGTGGGAATACGCAATATCTTTGCTGCCCTTATTTAGAAGAACAGGAAAATGAAGCAGGAAGCGAAACAAACGATTCATTTAGCATTGCCCATCATATTAGGTGAGCTGGCGCAGATGTCATTGCACCTGATAGATACGGCTATGATAGGTGCGGTGGATTATAAGCAACTGGCGGCGGCGGCCTTGGTGATGAATGTAATGAATATACCTTTTGTATTAGGTATTGGTATTACCATTTCTGTATCACAAATGGTGTCACTGGCACATGGAAGAAAAGATGGCTTCAAAGTATCTCATTATTTCTACAACGGATTTTTCATCTGCACAATTACAGCCGTGCTCATTGCTATCGCTTTATTAGGCGGCAAAAGTATTTTTCATCACTTAGGTCAGGATAAAGAAGTAGTGGCGTATGCGCTACCTTTTATGGATTTAATGGGCCTATCCATTGTTCCTATGATCTTGTTCATGGCATTAAAGCAATTTGCCGACGGCCTGCAGTACACAAAAACAGCGATGATAATTTCATTGGCCGGTTTGCCGCTCAATGTGTTTATCAACTGGCTGCTTATATATGGCAACTGGGGCTTTCCTCGTATGGAGTTATTGGGAGCCGGTTGGGGAACGTTGATAACGCGTACGTTGATGTTTCTCGCTTTGGGGTATGTGATTATGAATTACCCCTTGTTTAAGAAATATATTGCTGTTCGATATTCTCAATGGAAACTGCGCTGGTCTACGATGAAGGAGTTATTGCATATAGGTGTGCCTTCAAGTCTGCAGATTGGAATGGAATCCGGTGCGTTTGCTGTTTCGGGTATATTGGTAGGTACTATTGGTGCAGTGGAGCAGGCGGCCCATCAGATAGCGTTAAGTTGTGCCTCATTTACCTTTATGGTATCTATGGGACTATCTCAGGCGGCTTCTATCCGTATCAGCAATGGGCTGGGTGCAAAGCAGTATCACAGAATAAAACTAATTGGTAAAAGTGCGTTGCTCACAGCAGTAGGGTATGGATTGATATGTGCGATTGTTTTTACTGTATTTAGAAATTTATTGCCGCAATTATTTAATGATAATACACAGGTGCTTTCCTTAGCTGCTTACCTTCTTTTATTTGCTGCTATTTTTCAAATATCGGATAGTACGCAGGCGGTGGGTGCAGGTTTACTACGCGGATTGAAAGATGTAAAAATTCCAACACTCTTTATCGCTATCGCTTATTGGGCTATAGGAATACCAGCCGGCTATTATTTGGCCTTCTATAAAGGGCTGGGGGCATCCGGAATCTGGTTGGGTTTTATCATTGGTCTTTCTGCCTCAGCCATTTTTTTAATTATTCGTTTTCAGACGATGACAAAAAGGATGTCAGGTACTACCTAAAGCTTGCGAATACTGATTGCGACTCCACCACTAGCTGCGAGCTGTTGTTTCAGTTTTGTCTTGGATGTTATTTTCTTTTTATAGATATGATACGCTTGCGGGTTGGTGATATAATGAGCACCTTTACCATCTTCATATATAGTTGCTTCATAGCGTACACCCGGATCAAGAAAGCTAAAGTCAATAGTCAGTGTTCTTGCATTTTCATCGGTAATGCCTCCTACAAACCAGTCTTCTTTTCCTTTGGCCTTACGGGCGGTTAAGATATAATCACCCGGCTCTGCGGCCAAAATCTTTGTATCGTCCCAGTCAAGTGCTACATCTTTGATAAACTGAAAAGGCTCTGGAAAGCGTTCATAATTGTCAATCACATCAGCGGCCATTTGTAAAGGACTATACATAACTACGTAGAGCGCTAACTGTTTTGTTAATGTTGTTTTTACAAAACGGGTATCGTTGGGATTGTAATAATTTAACTGTGTTTGAAAAATGCCGGGAGTATAATCCATGGGCCCTCCTATAAAACGAGTAAAGGGAAGAATCGTCTGGTGTTCTGCGTTATTGCCACCAAAGGCTTCATATTCTGTTCCTCTGGCCGCTTCTGCCGCTATCCAATTGGGGTATGTTCGATGCAGACCGGTAGGGTGAACCGACTCATGTGAGTTAACCATGATTTTATGCTTTGCAGCTTTATCTACTACCCGTTGATAGTGTTCTACCATCCATTGACTGTAATGATGTTCTCCACGAGGGATAATATCTCCTACATAACCTGTTTTTACTGCCGTATAGCCATATTGATTCATAAGCGCAAATGCCGTATCAAAATGGCGCTCATAGTTAGTAGCAGAAGAAGATGTTTCGTGATGCATGATAAGTTTTACACCTTTACTGTGCGCATACTCGTTCAGCATTTTTAAATCAAAATCAGGATAAGGTGTTACAAAGTCAAAAACAAATTCTTTGGACTTGCCATACCAGTCTTCCCAGCCCTCATTCCATCCTTCTACTAGTACACCGTCAAAACCATGTTTCGCTGCAAAGTCAATGTGTTTTTTTACATAAGTATTTGTAGCACCATGTGTGGTGTTAGCAGGAGTTGTTTTGTAATCAGTTTTTCCAAGATGAATATTGTCAAGATTAGTGTAGTTCCACGATTTGCGACCAAAGATCATTTCCCACCATACGCCTACATACTTTACGGGTTTTATCCAATCAGTAGTAGGATAGGTTGTTGGTTCGTTTAGGTTCAGGATTAGCTTGGAGCTAAGCATGGCAGGTGCATTATCGGCTACGATTACTGTCCGCCACGGCGTGTGAAAAGGTGTTTGTATATAGCCTTTGTTGCCTTGCGCATCAGGTGTAAGGTGTGATGTAAATGTGTAAGTAAGCGGATCTACTGATAAAGAATAGGCAGGATAACCTACTAATGCTGCTTCATGAATATTGATATATACTTTCTTATCAGATGATCGTAGTTGTAAGGGTGTTTGCACAGATAAGGGTACGATAGTTTGCGAAGAATTCGCATCATATGATTTATCGAACAGGCTGGGAATAGCAGAGAGTGAAGAAGTCGTGTAGTTGTATTCCTGCGTATCATAATCACTCGGGATCCACCAGGCCGTGTAGTCTTCCGTAAGGCCTATCTCTGTTTTTTCTTCTTTGATGACAAAGTAATTCAGGTTTTTTTGTTGCGGAAATTCGTAACGAAAACCAAGGCCATCATTAAACAAACGAAAACGAATATTGATTTTTCTATCTTGTTTTGGCTGGTATAAGCTTATAATCAGTTCTGCGCATACCGATTCGATTTCTTTTACTTCTCCCAAAATCGGTTTCCATTTTTCTGCGAGGGCATTCATTTTATGCTCAGACAATACAAAGCCATTTGTAAAAGAATGATCCTTTACTAATTCCAGGCCCAGTTTGCTTTTCTTAATGATTGCTTTCCCTTTAAAATTTAATTGATAGTAAGGCACACTATCAAGTAGCGTAAACGTTAATTGAAGACTTCCGTCAGGTGAAGAAAGCTGTTGAGTATGAGCGGATGAAAGTAAAAAAAAAGCGGCTCCGAGTATGGCAAGAAATTTTTTCATATAGTCTGTTGTGATAAATAAGAGAAGTAAAAATAAGGATTTTTGTATTTGTGTACTTAGTACATATTAAAATTCTTGCTATAGATAAGAAAACAATGGAGAATTAGTCAAAAAAAGGGTTATCAGGAATTGATTTTAGTAAACCAAAAAAATGATTGGTAAAAAGGTAGTGATAAGTTTTCTGGACTACTTTATTCACTCACCGACATATTAGGCCAAGTACCTGTTCAGTCAGATAAGGAATTCGAGCCAGTAGGGTATTTAAATTGTGTTTACAGGAAAAAATATTCTATTCAAGAGCGTAATCGATTATATCCTTTCAACTTGGCCCAAGAGGTCAGGCTTATATCATTTTTTTTTATTAAGAGGAATACCATTTGGGACAAACAACTCAAAGGAATTCTATCCAGGAGAACTTTATAGAGAAGAAGGTTTATAGAATTTGCCCCTTTTTGCAACAATATGGATATTTTAATCGTTTACGGGTTGTGAATCCTTGAAACTAAGGACTAACTTTGCGCTGATGAAATCATTATTTCTTCTTTTGGGAGTCTATCTGTTAACTATCTCCTGCATGCCTTGCAGCGATAGTTTGGAATGTGATGATCCTAGAGGAGAGACAATTTCTGCTATTGCTGATCATGAGAAGCATGAACATGCCAATGAAAGTTGTACGCCTTTTTGTACTTGTTCTTGTTGCGCATTGTCTTCTTTCTACGCACAACATGCAAGAGCTTATACCGAAAATGCACCGGCTACTATAAAGCAATATGCATTGTATGAGGCTTCTATTGTTGCATCTATGCAGTATGCCATTTGGCAGCCTCCCCGCCAATCCTGATTTTTTTTCTCTAATTATTTAGGTAGTAACACTACTTGCCCAACTTGTATGTTGTAAACTATCTACAATAGCAGAACAGGTGTTACTGTGTGCTGTGGTAAGATAGTAATGGCTAATTCAGTAAGGTTATAAAAGGAATCCTTTTATGATCAAACTACTGCATTGGTAATGCAAATTTTAAAATTATGTTACAGAGAATTATTTATTTCAGTATAAAGAACAAGCTGATTATAGGGATGATGACGCTGGCCATCATTGTGTGGGGAATATGGAGTGCAGGTAAGCTGGCCATTGATGCCGTACCGGATATTACCAATAATCAGGTACAGATTATCACCCTTACCCCCACGCTGGCAGCGCAGGAAACAGAACAATTGGTTACTTATCCCATTGAGCAAAGCCTTGCCAACTTGCCAGACCTGGTAGAGATGCGTTCTATATCCCGATTTGGCTTATCGGTTATAACCGTTGTATTTGATGAAAGCGTGAACATCTACTTTGCCCGACAACTTATCAATGAAAAATTAAAAGAAGCTGAAGAGCAAATTCCCAAAGGAATAGGTACACCGGAACTGGCGCCGGTGAGTACTGGTCTTGGAGAAGTATATCAGTATGTGTTGCATCCTAGAAAAGGAGCGGAGAATAATTACTCTGCCATGGAGCTGCGTACCATGCAGGATTGGATTGTAGCGCGGCAGTTGTATGGTACAAAAGGGGTAGCGGAGGTAAATAGTTTCGGGGGTTTATTGAAGCAGTATGAAGTAGCCGTGAATCCCGCCCGATTGAAGTCAATGAATACAACTATTGCAGAAATATTTGCTGCATTGGAAAACAACAATGAAAATACAGGAGGGGCTTATATAGATAAAAAGCCCAATGCTTATTTTATTCGGGGTATCGGCTTACTGCGTTCGATGGAGGATATAAATAATATCGTAATAAAAAAGGTAAACAATATTCCTGTTTTAATAAAAGATATAGCCGATGTAAGGTTAGGTAATGCTACACGATATGGCTCTGTTACCTATAATGGTGAAAAGGAAGTAGTGGGAGGAATTGTGATGATGCTGAAAGGGAGTAATAGTGCTGCAGTAGTGCAAAGAGTAAAGGAAAAGATGGAGGTGATACAAAAAGCATTACCAGACGATGTAGAGATAGAAGCGTATATAGACAGAACAAGCTTGGTGAATCGTGCCGTTACAACGGTGAAAACAAATCTGATAGAAGGGGCATTGATTGTCATTTTTGTACTTATTCTTTTTCTCGGAAATCTTCGCGCCAGTTTAATTGTCGCTTCTGCTATTCCATTGGCAATGTTGTTTGCATTGGGCATGATGCATGTTTTTGGAGTAAGCGCCAACCTGATGAGTTTGGGCGCTATCGATTTTGGATTAATTGTGGATGGTGCCTTAATTGTTGTAGAAGCTACGATGCATCATTTAGGACTTCGTAAATCTACACAACGACTAACACAGGATCAAATGGATGAAGAAGTTTACCAGTCTGCCTCCAAAATAAGAAAGAGTGCCGCTTTTGGAGAAATCATTATCCTCATTGTATATATTCCTATTCTTTCTTTAGTAGGAATAGAAGGAAAAATGTTTAGACCCATGGCACAAACAGTAGGCTTTGCCATATTGGGGGCATTGCTGCTATCTCTTACATATATCCCGATGATGTCAGCGCTTTTTCTTTCAAAAAATCCTATGCAGAAGCGAAATTTTTCTGACAGGATGATGTCTTTTTTTCAAAAACTATATGCACCACTTCTGCAAGCTGCAGTGAGGATTAAATATGCCGTAGTGGGTATTGCCGTGGCTTTACTTGCTATTGCGGTTATTGTGTTTAGTAGAATGGGAGGTGAGTTTATTCCACAACTACAAGAAGGAGATTATGCGTTTCATTGCATTTTGCCACAAGGAACCTCGCTTACACAAAGTGTGGAAACTTCTATGCAGGCAAGCCGCCTGCTTCGATCCTTTCCTGAAGTAGAAATGGTTGTAGGGAAAACAGGAAGTGCGGAAGTTCCTACGGATCCGATGCCACCGGAAGCGACAGATCTTATTATTAAACTAAAGCCGAGAAGTGAATGGACTACGACAAAAGATTATAACGAGTTGGCAACACTAATGCTGGAAAAGCTGGAAACCATTCCAGGCGTTTTCTTTGAAGCGTCGCAACCCATACAGATGCGTTTTAATGAGTTGATGACAGGTGTGCGGCAGGATGTAGCTATTAAGGTTTTTGGAGAAAATATGGATACCTTGGCTGCGCTTGCACAAAAAGTAACACGGGTAGTACAAACGGTGAAAGGTGTTACCGAACCACAGGTAGAAAGGACAGCGGGCTTGCCGCAGATTACTATAGAATATGACAGAGCAAAAATTGCAGGTTATGGACTAAATGTTGAGAGCATTAATCATACTATCAGCACAGCTTTTGCAGGGGAAAAGGCTGGTGTCATTTTCGAGAATGAAAGAAAATTTGATCTCGTTGTCAGGTTGGATAGTGCCAACAGAACTTCTATTGACGATGTAAGTGATTTGTTTATAGCTACCGGAAATGGTAGCCAGGTGCCCTTGTCACAGGTGGCTACTATTTCGTTCAAAGAAGGACCTGCGCAAATAAGCCGAGAGGATGGTAAACGAAGAGTGGTAGTAGGTTTTAATGTAAGAGGACGTGATGTGGCGAGTATCGTGCAAGAGATACAAGGAAAGTTGGAAGCGGCTAAAATTTTGCCGATAGGTTATTACTATACTTATGGTGGAACATTTGAAAATTTACAGGAAGCATCCGGACGACTACTAATTGCCGTACCACTGGCGTTAGCACTTATCTTCTTTTTGTTATACCTCACTTTTCGTTCTGTAAAAGACGCACTCTTAATATTCACTGCTATTCCTATGAGTGCTATTGGAGGCGTGTTGGCATTGGTATTGCGTGGTATGCCGTTTAGTATATCAGCAGGCATTGGTTTTATCGCCTTATTTGGTGTGGCTGTTTTAAATGGCATTGTATTAATAACAACATTTAATCAATTAGAGAAGGAAGGAATAAAGGATATTGTGAAGCGAGTATATGAAGGTACCAGGATTCGCTTGCGGCCTGTATTGATGACGGCAGCTGTAGCCGCATTAGGCTTCATACCCATGGCATTGTCAACAGGGGCGGGTGCAGAGGTGCAGAAGCCTTTGGCGACAGTAGTGATTGGCGGTTTAGTAACAGCTACTTTGTTAACCTTAATCGTATTACCCCTACTCTATATTATTTTTTCAACTAAAAGAAAAATGAATATGAAACCTGTGATAGTGTTATTGCTGACGGGTGTTTCACTTACACTTACATCCTCCCTAAAGGCGCAGCAAAAAGAAATCAAGCGGGTATCCAGTCAAGAAGTTATAGCTGCTACACAAAACAATTTATTATACGCTATTAATAAGGAAGAGATAGTAAAAGGAAAGGTGCAACAAAAGAGTGTTACGTTGTTTTCTAAAACAGGTGTTTTTGCTGAGAACGAAGATTTGCGACCGACTGACAGAGCTGGTATTTTAAAGATAGGTGTAATACAAAGTATGTCATGGCCCGGATTGTATAAATCGCAACGCAATTTTTATGATGAGCAATTAAAATACCAGGAAGTTAATACGACCTTAATTGATAGAGTAGTAAAAAAGGAAGTGCAGGCTGTTTATTATCAGTTGTGGTATTTGCAGGATAAGCAACAGCTATATAAAAAGTTGGATAGTATCTACCAGACATTAAGTAATGCTGCGATTTTAAAAGTAAAAACAGGTGATAGTCCCGGTTTGGATAGTATAGCAGCGAAAGTGCGTATGGCAGAAGCGAAAGCACTGGTCTTGCAATTTGAAAATGAAATGCACATCCAACAGGAAGAACTGATGCGCTATCTGAACAATAATACATTGTTGTTGCCATTGCAGGTGCCATTAGAAAAGTTAAAGCTACAAGCGTCTTCCGATAGTCTTCATCCATTGCTGGCATTGCAAGAGCAGGCTATCGGCATTGCAGAGGCGGGGATTGCCGTGGCTCGTAATGAGAACAGGCCGGAGTTTTCAGGAAGATTTTTTAGCCAGCGATTGTGGGGTGCCAGTAATCCTTTTACGGGGTTCTCGGTTTCTGCTTCTTTCCCTTTATTTGGCAATGCGGCTTACCGACAGAAGATAAAAGTAGCGCAAGCAGGTAAAGCAGTGGAGCAAAAGCAATATGAATACGATAAGCAGCTCTTTACCACACAGCAAAAGCAATTGCTGGAAGCAGTGAATAAGAATAAGGTAATGCTCCAGTTTTATGAATCTAATGGATTGAGTGAAGCAGAGGCGATTATGAAAGCCGCATCTTTAGCCTATCGTGCAGGAGAAATAAGCTTTGCTGAACTTTCCCAATTTCTTACGCAAGCTATCGATATACAACGGAATTATCTGGAAAGCCTGAATCAATATAACCAGTCGGTTATTAACTATCATTATTACATCCATTAGTAAAGCATATAACGATGAAAAAAATATTTATCCTATTATTTCTTTTTGCAAGCCTGCCTGTATTGTTTTCCTGCAAAGGAGAGAAGGCTAAGGAGGCAACAGCTACAGAGGCAGAAGAGCTGCATGAAGAAGAAAATACAACTACATTAACTAGTGAGCAAATTAAAAGTATAGGGCTGGAATTGGGTACTATTGAGCAAAAGCAATTAACTGCTTCGCTAAAAGCGAACGGTGTGCTGCGTGTACCCAATCAAAACAGGGCTACGGTTAATTCCTTGTATAGTGGTGTGATAAAATCTTTATTGGTACAGCCGGGTAATGTTGTAAAAAAAGGGCAGGTGATTGCTACTGTAACTAATCCTGAGTTTGTGCAAGTGCAGAGTGATTATTTGAATGTAAGTGCAAAGATTGGGCTGGCAGAGCTCGAAGTAAAAAGACAAAATGAATTGAATGAAGGCAATGCAGGTGCCTTGAAAAATTTACAGGCCGCAGAAACACAACTCCGTACTTTATTGACAGCTCAGTCGACTTATGCGCAGCAGATAAACCTGATGGGGGTTAATCCAGCCCAATTAGCCAATGGAAAACTGGTGACAGTGCTGGCGGTGAAAAGCCCTATCAATGGTGTGGTGAGTGATGTAAAAGTGGAGATGGGAAGTTTTGTAGATGTGACTGCGCCCATCGCTGTTATTGTAGATAATAGCCAGTTGCACCTGGATTTATTTGTTTACGAAAAAGATATGTCTAAGCTGCGAGATAATCAGCTCATACATTTTACATTGACGAATAACCCCGGAAAAGAATATGATGCAAAAATTTACTCTTTAGGTTCTTCTTTTGAAGGAGAGAGTAAAGCCGTAAGCGTGCATGCTAAAGTAGAAGGTAATAAAACAGGACTGATTGATGGCATGAATATTACGGCGGTGATAAGCCTTAAGCAGTCAACAGTGCCCGCTGTTCCGTCGGAGGCAGTAGTGACGATGCAAGGACAGGATTATATTTTTGTTGTGACAGAAGAAAACGGTACACATAAAGAAGAGAAAGAGGATCATGAAGGCCATGATCATGCTAAAGAAGAAGCAATACCCGCTGGGGGATTAAAATTTGAAATCATTCCGGTAGCTAAAGGCACTTCGGATGTAGGATATACAGAAATAACGGTTCTAAAAGACATTCCTGCACACGCCAAGATTGTAGTGAAGGGAGCTTTTTTTGTATTGGCAAAAATGACGAATGCCGGAGGGCATGATCATTAGGTAGATTTTTTTTCATTTATTTTGATGTCTACAATAGTAGTCAGGGCTTTTCTTTTCGGGCAGGGATAGTAGCGGTTACCCCGGTGAAGGATGTGTGTGGGGCTACTGTGCCGGAGTAAAAGCGGATAGCCCGGTATGCCCCTAAGGCATAGCCCGCCAAAAAATAAAGAGGCTCATACTCAATTGCCTTATTTTCGCAGCCATGATCGCCTATCTTAAAGGAAAGTTTGTGCAGGCTACGCCGTCTACTGTATATGTGGAGGCGGCAGGTGTGGGCTATGATGTGCAGATAAGTGTAAATACATACGAGAAAATAAGCGGACAGGAAACCGGATTACTATACACGGTATTGATAGTGAGGGAAGATGCACATATCTTGTACGGCTTTTTTGATGTAAGGGAGAAGGAGCTTTTTTTGCAATTGATCAATGTATCCGGTATAGGTGCTTCTACAGCCCGCCTCATGCTTTCTTATATGAAACCGGAAGAACTGGCAAGAGCGATTGTGCAATCGGACCTGAAAACCCTGGAACGCATCAAAGGAATAGGGAAAAAAACAGCCGAGCGGGTGATAGTGGAGCTAAAGGACAAACTGGCCAAACAACTACCGGAAGTAAATATTTCTACACTGACTAACAATACTTTGCAGCAGGATGCGTTAAATGCTCTGACAGCTCTCGGCATTAGCCGGGTGGCTGCGGAACAAGCCTTAAAAAAGGTGACAAACGCAACACCCGACCTACCGCTAGAGGAGCTGATTAAAAAATCACTGCGTATCCTCTGAATGCGTAAAATCTTCTGGAACTAATTGATCGTGAGAACCACAGTGTACCAAAGGGCTGCGGAAACTTTCCGTATATCGGCAATAGCCTTGCTTTTGCTGTTTACCGCTCATTGTGCATGGGGCAATACCCCAGGCAAAGGGTACTATGGTGTTACTCTACAGGATACGATTCCTAAAACAGACAGCCTTCGCTATCCCATTAAAGATCGCTACAGCGATGGGTATACCAGCCGAGCCAGAAAAGGATTTGATTTAAGCGATTCCAATTTTATACGTCGTAATGTGCAGTACGATCCTAAAACAGGAGAGTATTATGTGATTGAAAAAATAGGGACACAAAATTACCGGGCGCCGGTATCGTTTACACGGGAAGAGTTTCTGCGCTTGCAGGGACGTAGAGATGAAGAAAAATATTTCAGACAGCGTGCTGATTTATTAACGGAATTGAATAAGCGCAATTTTCGTCCAAAGTTTGATTCCAACAGGAGCTGGTTTAATAGAGTAGTAGGTGTAGGTAAAGTGGATATAAGGCCTTCCGGCTATGTAGATATTCTGGGCGGCTACCAGCGGCAAAATATTAAGAACCCTACCTTGCCTGAACGAGCTCGTCGATATGGAGGGCTTGATTTTAATATGAATGCTCAGTTGCAGGTGGATGCAAAAATTGGCGACAAAATCCATTTGCCTATCAACTATAATACACTGGCTAATTTTGAATTTGATAATCAGCTCAATTTAAATTATCAGGGCAAGGAAGACGAAATCATCAAGCAGTTCCAACTGGGTAATGTAAATTTTGCGTCAAAGAGTACATTGATACCCGGGGCGCAATCGCTGTTTGGTGTAAAAGCACAAGCACAGTTTGGAAAATTATATGTTACAGGTGTATTGGCCAACCAGCGAGCGCAACGACAAACAACAACCATACAAGGGGGTAACGGCGCACAACAGTTTACTCTGAAAGCCGATGAGTACGAAGAAAACCGACACTTCTTATTGACACAATACTTCCGTAACAATTACAATACCGCGATGCAAAAATTGCCAGTGGTAAGCTCAGTGATACAGGTATTGAAAATGGAAGTATGGGTGACTAATCGCAATACTGGTTCTACTACGGATGTGCGGGATGTAGTCGCTTTAATGGACTTGGGGGAAGGTAATCCTTACCTTGGCCCTGCAGGCGATCCTAACACATTACCCAATAACTATGCGAACCCGCTCTATGATAATATTCGCAACAATGCCGGTGCAAGAAATTCATCATTGGTGCAGTCAACGCTTACCGGTATGGGCTTAACGCCGGTGCAGGATTTTGAAAAAACATTTGCCCGTAAATTATTGCCTTCGGAATATTATTATAATCCACGCATTGGTTTTCTTTCCCTCAATCAGCAGTTGCAGGCCGATGAGGTATTGGGTGTAGCATTTCAATATAGCTATAATGGAAAAGTGTATCAGGTAGGAGAGTTTTCGCAAGATGTGCCACCGGATACAACAGGTACCTCGCAGCGGGTTTTGTTTGTAAAATTATTAAAAGCCACATCGCAGCGTACCAATCTTCCTATATGGGAGCTGATGATGAAGAACGTTTACTCCGTAGGGTATGGACAATTGGATAGAAGCGATTTTAAATTAGATATATTATACGAAGAGCCGAGCCTGGGTGAAAAAAGATATTTACCGCCTACGGATGTGGATCCGCAATATGAAGGGTTGCCGATACTGCAATTGGTCAATCTGGATAGGTTAAATAATCAAAATGATCCACAGCCTGATGGAGTTTTTGATTTTGTAGAAGGCTTTACGGTGTTGTCCTCCATGAGTCGGATCGTGTTTCCCGTGTTGGAACCTTTTGGCCGGGATATGGATTATGTATTCCTTACGCAGGCACAGCGAAACAAATATTTGTATTATCCACTGTATGATACTATCAAAGCTATTGCACAAACCTATGCCAACCTGAATCGGTTTAAGATGGTAGGGCGATCGAATTCTACTTCTTCTTCTCCGGGCGAATATAGAGTGGGGTACAATCTTTCACCGGGATCGGTTACGGTTACAGCAGGCGGTCAGGTATTGCAGGAAGGTATCGATTATGATGTGGATTATATAGGAGGCACGGTACGTATCATTAATCAAGGCATACTTAGCTCCGGTGTACCCATTTCCATTGGCTCGGAAAATCAACAGGTCTTTGGTATACAGCAACGCAACTTTATGGGCTTGCGATTAGATTACCTGGCAAGTAAAAAATTAGCCATTGGTGGTACCATAGCCCGCTTAGGTGAAAGGCCTTTCTTTATCAAGCAAAGCTATGGGGATGAACCTATACGTAATACTATTTATGGTGTGGATGTAGATTATCGTAGTGACTGGCCTCGTATGACCAAGTGGTTGAATAAACTGCCTTTTTATTCTTCCACAGCGATGTCTTCTATTAAGGCATATGGGGAAGGGGCTATTCTAAAACCTGGGCATGCGCCGCAAATAGGTAAAGGAAGTGCCGGGCAGGGTTTCATTGATGACTTTGAAGGAACACGTTCTTCTATAGATTTACGTTTCCCGTTAATTAACTGGACAATGGCTTCCACGCCGCAATTGTTTCCGGAGTCGTCATTGAATAATGATTTGAGCTATGGGTATAATAGAGCCAAGCTGGCCTGGTATAATATAGAACCTGTATTGCAGGAAAAAAGTAATACGAATAATCCGCTACGGGGTAATCTTGCCGAGCTATCCAAACCGGAGACAAGACAGGTATTGCAAAGAGAAATTTTTCCGCAACGGACACTCGATTTTGGACAAGGTATTCTTACCACTTTTGACTTAGCCTATTATCCTAAAGACAAGGGTCCGTATAATTTTGAATATCGTGCAGGTCGTATTGATGCAAATGGAAGATTGCTAAACCCATCGCAGGCATGGGGGGGTATCATGCGGAATATTGATCAAACCGATTTTGAGACCAGTAACATTGAGTATATCCAATTTTGGTTACAAGATCCTTACATTCTTAATAATAGTAATACTGGCGGACAGCTTTATTTCAATCTGGGAAATATTTCGGAAGATATATTGAAAGATGGTAAGCGGCAATATGAAAACGGGTTGCCTACACCTACTATCTCTGCTCCTGTAGATAATTCCAGTGTGTGGGGAAGAGTACCGGCCAATCCGTTGCAGGTAACCAATGCATTTAGTAACGATCCAAATGATCGTCAATATCAGGACGTGGGTCTTGATGGATTGAATGACGAAGATGAAAGAATAAAATTCAGCACCTACCTGAGTAGCTTGCCGCCTCTCGCACAAGCTCGTGCTATGCAGGATCCTTCGGGGGATAATTTTAAGCCTTACCGGGATGCAAGCTATGATGCAGCCAACGTAGGTATATTGGGTCGCTATAAGGACATCAATAACCCGCATGGCAACTCACCGGTATCCACCGATAATAGCCAGTTTGTAACTGCCTTTACACAGTATCCTGATGGCGAAGAGTTGAATAGAGATAACACCTTGAATGAAGCAGAAGAGTATTTCCAATACAAGGTGGATATACAGCCCGGGATGGCGGTAGGTTCTAATTTTATTACAGATATAAGAACAGTAGATGTAAATCTAGCTGATAATAGTACTCGTACAGAAAGATGGTATTTGTTCCGTATTCCTGTATCCGAATTTGAAAGTAAAGTGGGTAACATTCCTGATTTTAAATCAGTACGATTTGTAAGAATGTTCCTTACGGGTTTTGCTGATTCTGTTGTGATGCGTTTTGGATCGCTGGAATTGGTGCGTAATCAATGGCGTAAATTTCAATACAGGCTGGATACGATTGGTAGCTATGTAAATCTTCCATCGGTAGATCCAGTAGAGTTTAATACAATTGCCGTTAATCTGGAAGAGAACGATCAGCGTTCGCCGATAAATTATGTAATGCCTCCGGGAGTAGACAGGCAGCAGCAATTAAGTAATAATAATGTACAGTTGTTTATCAATGAGCAGGCATTGAGTGTGCAGTTATGTAATTTGCCCAATAAAGAATCCCGTGGTGTATTTATTAATAAAACAATGGACTTGCGCCAGTATGGAAAGATGCGCATGTTTATGCACGCAGAGGGCAGAGGCACGGACAATGCGATTGCCGATAACTCGCTTACAGCGATTATACGAATAGGCAATGACTGGCAAGGAAATTATTATGAGGTACGTGTGCCGCTTAAAAAAACAAATTGGTATGAACGAGATAGTCTGAGTGTATGGCCTGAAGAAAATAATCTTGACTTTGACCTCGACGAACTAACGCGATTGAAAATGAGACGGAATCAGGCCGGTGTTTCTCCGTCTCAATATTATAGAGAAACATTAGCAACAGGGAGAAGTTATGCTGTAATGGGTAATCCTAATTTAGGTGAAGTGAGAGGATTCTTACTCTCGGTTGAAAATACAAATTTGGCAAATGCTTGTGCTGAAGTTTGGTTTAATGAATTCCGTTTATCCAATATGGACGAAGAAGGTGGCTGGGCAGCTACAGGTCGGGTGGATTTACAATTGGCTGATTTAGGAGGTATAACAGTAGCTGGTACAGCAAAAAGCAAAGGATTTGGAACGCTGGAACAACGGTTGAACGAAAGGAGCCGGGAAGATGTGTACACGATTGATATCTCCGGTAATATAGATGCAGGTAAGTTATTGCCCAAAAAGATAGGGCTGCAGGTTCCTGTGTATGCAGGCTTTAGCCGCATTACCAGTACGCCGGAGTATGATCCATATGATCTTGATATAAAACTAAAAGATAAACTTGCTGCAGCATCGGGTAATGATAAGGATTCAATAAGAAGAGATGCGCAGGATATTACAACAATACGTACGCTCAATTTTACCAATGTAAGAAAATTAAAAACAGATGGTAAGCGACCCAAACTGTGGAGCATCAGCAATTTTGATTTGAACTATTCGTATATCGAAACCAAGCAGGAAAATCCGCTTATTGAAACCTATGAGATGAAGCGTACCCGTGCAGCCGTAGGTTATTCTTATTCGCCGGAGGCAAAATACATAGAACCTTTCAAGCGAGCGATTAAATCAAAATCCAAATGGCTCACTTTTATTAAAGATTTTAATCTTAACTATATGCCCACGCAATTGTCTGTTAGGGCAGATGTATTCAGGCAGTTTGGAGCCACAAGACCACGCAATGTAGGCGGAGGACCTTATCTAATACAAGAAACCTACGACAAGTACTTTACGTTTGACAGGTACTATATTTTACAATGGGCTTTTACCCGATCACTTACACTTGATTTTACCGCTACCAATAACGCTCGTGTGGACGAGCCTGCAGGCCGTATTGATTCAAAATATAAAGAAAATGTTGTAAGGGATAATTTATATAAAGGCGGGCGGAATACCCAATATGGGCAAAAGGCAACACTTACATATCAATTGCCTATGCAAAAGTTTCCTTTCCTTGACTGGACAACGGCTACTGCAACGTATTCAACACAGTATAACTGGTTGGCCGCTTCCTTGCTACCCGAAGCAAGATTGATGGGTAATACACTGTCCAATACACAAACGAGAAACCTGACAGCGGAATTGAGTTTTGAGCAATTATACAGTAAATCAAGATTCTTACGGGCTGTACAAAGTAGCGGGCCTTCTAATAGAAATAATAATAATCAGGCAAATCCAAAATTGCCTACAGCAGCTAGCGCTAAGCTTCCAGATATTACACCTTTACCGGATAGTATACTAGCATTAATGACGCCTAAAGAAAGACGCAAAGCCAAAAAAGACTTGAAGCGCAGGCAGCGGGAGCGTAGAAGAATGTTGAGAATGCAAAAACAAAATGAACTTCCTCCCATAAACGGAGCGGTAAAGTTTGCTACAGGATTGCTTACATCTGTAAAAAGAATCGGTATACAATACAATGAAGATTTTGGCACTACGCTACCGGGCTATATGGATAGCACAAGAGTATTAGGTTCTAACCTTAGAAGCAGGCAACCTGGTTATTCTTTCATCTTCGGTTATCAGCCGGATTCTAATTGGATCAATAATTTTGGAGCAAGAGGTATGCTCTCAATGGATACGTTGGTGTCGGAAATGATACGGCAGCGGTATAATCAGCGATTAGGGGTTACTGCGAATGTGAGTCCGTTCAGAGATTTTACCATTGATCTCAATCTGGATAAATCTTTTAGTAAGGAGTACTCGGAGTTATTTAAAGATACCAGTAAAGTGGATAATGTGGGGCTTACGCGATTGAGTCCTTATGCAATGGGCAGCTTTAGTATAAGTTATATTTCGTATCAAACAATGTTTACCAAGTTTGATCCTAATACAGTATCCGAAACATTCAAAAAGTTTGAAGCCAATCGATCGGTGCTTTCACAACGGCTAGCTGCATTAAACGGTTATCAGGGAGGAGATATCGATCCTAATGATCCTGCTTTCTATAAAGGATATGGGCGGTATGCACAGGATGTGGTGATACCAGCTTTTCTTTCAGCTTATACCAATAAAGATCCTAATAAGGCTACATTGTTTAAAAATGCGAATCCAAAATTGCGCTCCAATCCATTTGCAGGATTGTTGCCAAAACCAAATTGGACAGTAACTTATAACGGCCTTTCAAGAATACCGGGCTTAGATAAAATATTTACCAATGTTTCTATTAAACACGGATACCATACTACCTTAAGTATGAATAGCTTTAATACAGCGCTGTTGTTTATGGATCCGTTCCGCATTGGATATCCTTATTTCCGCGATACATTAACAGGCAACTATATTCCTTATTTCCTGGTGCCTAACCTTACTATCGATGAGCGATTCGACCCACTAATCGATGTGGATATGACATTTACCAATCAGCTTACATTAGGAATAGGTTTCAGAAAAAGCCGCACACTTAGTTTGAGCCTGATAGACTATCAATTAGCAGAGAATCGCTCTACAGAAGTAAGTGTGAACTTTAATTGGCGCAAACGCGGGTTGCCGTTGATTAAAAAGATTGGTAAAATGGAAATGACCAATGATGTAACATTCCGTTTGGACTTTAGCTTGCGAGATGATGCAACAGCTAATAGCAAATTGGATCAGCTCACATCCTTTGGCACGGCTGGGCAAAAAGTAATTAGAATAGCGCCGTCAATAAAATATATTGTGAATAGAAGAGTAGATCTTACTTTCTATTTTGATCAAACAAGGACAATCCCTAAGATTAGTAACGCCTTCCCAATTACTAATACAAGGGCTGGTGTGCAGGTGCGAATTTCGCTGGCACAATAAGGGTAGTTTTAAGTTTTATACTTGGTATCCTGTAATTGCCTTTATCGTTTCTTACATTTGCTTTTTTGGTGTAGATATATGAATAAGAATTCTGTTAGTCTTGGCGTGATTGGTTATGGATACTGGGGACCCAACCTGGTTAGGAATTTTTTTGCTACAACCAATTGCATTGTAAAGAAAGTAGCTGATAGTCGCCCGGAGAGGCTGGCTGTTTTGCAAAAGCAATATCCAGGTGTTGAGGCGGCGCTGGAGTCGGAGGCTATTATAGATGATCCTTCTATTGATGCTGTTGCTATTGCCACACCGGTTTCTACACATTTTTCGCTGGCTAAAAAAGCGCTGGAGAATAATAAGCATGTGTTGATCGAAAAACCTATGACGGCTTCCGTGGAAGAAGCAGATAGTTTAATTAATTTAGCTAAGGAAAGGAAGCTTGTGTTGATGGTTGATCATACTTTTCTCTATACTGCTGCTGTAAAGAAAATAAAAGAGCTAATGGTAGCGGGAGAGGTGGGTGAGTTGAACTATTATGATTCTACCCGTATTAATTTAGGATTGTTTCAATCTGATGTTAATGTTATCTGGGATTTAGCACCGCATGATTTATCTATTTTATTTTATTTAATAAAGGAACGTCCTACAGCAGTGTCGGCAACAGGCATCGATCATTTAAAGAACGGTGTGGAGAATATGGCCTATGTTACCTTGCATTTTGCATCCAATAGGATAGCGCATTTTACTTGCTCCTGGTCATCGCCGGTAAAAATTCGAAGGATATTATTGGGAGGTGATAAAAAGATGATCCTGTTTGATGATATGGATATAACAGAAAAGATAAGGGTTTACGACACGGGCTATACTGCTACAACAGACGATGAGAAAAGAACATTGCTAACGGACTATAGAACAGGAGATGTGTCTATTCCCAAGTTGGAATTAAATGAGGCGTTGGCAGGTGTTGCTGTCGATTTTGTAAATAGCATACTAACGGGTAGTAAACCAGAAAGTGATTATAGTATTGGGAAAGATGTTGTGCGAGTGTTAGAGGCAGCACAAGCATCAATAAAGCAAAAGGGAACAGCCATAAAAATTAATTGATATGGAATTGTTGAATACCAATGAACCCAGGAAAAATTTGCGCAATGTAAAGGTGGGTGTGAATACAAAGATTGCAGACTTTGTCAATGCATACGAGTGCGAAATAGGTGATAATTCCAAAGTAGGTGCTTTTACAGAAATTCAAAAAGGAGCAGTGATTGGAAAAAATTGTAAAATATCCAGCCATTCTTTTATTTGTGAAGGCGTGTATATAGAAGAAGGGGTTTTTATAGGGCACGGTGTAATGTTTACCAATGATCTTTATCCGAGAGCAACAACTAGTGATGGGTCGCTGCAGACGGAGGCAGATTGGCGAGTAATAAAAACTATTGTAAAGAAAGGAGCTTCTATTGGAAGCAATGCAACAATATTAAGCGGTATTACCATTGGAGAAAATGCAATGATTGGCGCAGGGGCGGTGGTGACAAAAGATGTACCGGCTGGTGCAACTGTTGTGGGTAATCCGGCTACTGTTATAAAGAGATAATGCAACAGATAAGTATTATAGGTTTTGGAAAAATAGGAAGGGCGATTGCTGCTAATATGTTACTGCGGCAGGAAGCTATAATCGTGAACGCTATAGACACTAATGCCGATTTGATAAAACAGATCAATGAAAGTACATATAGCGACACAGAGCCGGGAGTAATGGAAGTAGTGACAAATGCGATAGCCGCAAAAAGACTTGTTGTTAGCGATAGTTATCGTATGGTGAGCCAAAGTGATGATGTTGTTATAGCCATACCTTTATTAATAGATGAACAAGGAGGTTTGTTAAAGGATGACTTTGTTGCTTGCGTCGAAGCTATAGCCCCCTTTTTACAAAAGAAAGTATTGGTTGTTGTGGAAACCTCTGTGCCCGTTGGGTTTTCTCGCCATACTATTTTGCCGATATTTCAGGTAAACGGAAAAGAGCACGGAAAAGATTTTCTGTTGGCATATAGTCCGGAGCGAATTAAAAGCGGCAGTATGTTACAACAGCTGCAGGAGATACCAAAAGTAATTGGAGGTATTGATGAAGAAGCCGTTACTTTGGCTAAGCAGTTTTATAGTTTGTTTATTCCGTCCAGGTTGGTGAGCACCACACCTTCTATTGAAGCTGCAGAATTAGTAAAGTTGGCGGGTATGGTATATCGCGATGTTACTATTGCTTTGGCAAACCAGTTAGCACAGTTTAGTAATAGTGTAGGAGTAGACTTTACTTCTTTGTTGCCTCTTATTAATGCTGATAAAGAAGCGGCTATTTTGCAACCCGGAATAGGTGTGGGAGGGCATTGTACACCGGTGTATCCATATTTTCTCATAGAGAATTTTGCGCAGCAAGGACTTGATTTTACGCTGGCAAAACAGGGCCGGGCAATAAATAATGCTATGCCGGTATACGCTTATTCTTTACTAAAAGATAAGGTGAAAAATAAATCGGCGTTACTGTTGGGGTTAGGCTTTCGTCCAAATATTAAAGAAGATACACTAAGCGTTACATATCTTTTACATGAGTTGTTACTAAAAGAGGGCTATAGTATAAGGGTACACGATACAGAATTCACACCGGAAGAAATTAAAGAAAGGCAGTTAGCGCCCGCAATAGATATCAATACAACAGGAGCAGAAGTAGTATTCTTGTTAACGATGCATAGGCAATATGCCGCTATTGATTTTCAAAAACTGGCCGCTGGCGGTGTGCGCTATTTTGTAGACGGAAGAAATAGTTTTTCTAAAGAAGTAGTAGAAGCTTCTGGTATTAATTATATAGGAATTGGTAAATAGGGCTATTCTGCAGTAGCAGTGGCTACTGTTTCTGTTGTATTTTTTGTTTTCTTAAATAGCATTACGTAACCGCATAGGTTTTTCTTTTTTTGTTTGTTTACCTGTACCGGTTTCATCATGTGAAATTCAGAAAACTTAGGGATATAAGAATAAGAAATTACATTGCCATCCACATCACCCCATCTTTTTTGCTGAAAAACAACCTGCCGTTCATTCCAGTCAAACATTCTTACTTCATATAAGCGGGAAGAATAATCACCAATGAAGACAAACTGATACCAGCTTCCTTGTGTAAGTGGTACTACCACCGGCATTTCAAATTCGCTTTCCATCGCAATAGAAGCTTCTTTGAGCAAAACAAAATCATCCTTAGCGTATAGTTTTTTCAAACTATCAACTTGTGTAGCAATAAAATCATTTTGACAGCTTTTAATGCGGATAACTTCTTGCGCCGATCCTTGCTGAAAGGAAATCGAAAGAAACAGGATACTGAGAAATAGCCAATTTGCTTTTTTCATTGAGGGTTTTTATACGGATCGGGGATTAAGAATATAAAACTACATCAGCCGTTTTTTAATAGCTAATTCTTAGCTGTTTATATGCTCAGAATCGTTTTAAAACGGTAGATTTTCTGCGTAGAAACCCTGCAAATACAAGACCAGATGCCCAAAAGTGGATAACTCCTGTAAGGAAGAAAAGAGGATTAACTTTTTCTAAAGGAATAAAAACTATCAGCCTGTTGGGTACATGTAATAACTAAGTCATTAATACAAACATGTGGCGGCAATGTGGCGCAGTAAAATATTGTATCCGCAATATCTGCGCCCGATAAAGGCTGCATACCGTTGTACACACTGCTGGCCATTTCTTTGTTTCCTTTAAAACGTACAAGTGAAAATTCTGTTTCTGCCGCACCAGGGTGAACGGCGGTAACTTTTATATTATGCCGTAGCAGGTCTATTCGCATGGCATGACTAAATGCATCTACCGCATGCTTGGTGGCACAGTACATGTTCCCCTTTTCATACACATCTTTGCCGGCTATGGATCCGATATTGATAACATGTCCTTGTTGTTTCTTTATCATTAGGGGAACAATGGCTTTGGCTACATACATCACTCCTTTGATGTTTGTGTCAATCATCCGTTCCCAGTCATTGATATTGGCTTCGTCAAAATAATCACGGCCTAATGCCAGTCCGGCGTTATTAATAAGAAGCGATATGTTTTGCCATTTTTCCGGAAGGCTATTGATGGCATCCGTTACCTGCGATGCGCTACTTACATCAAATGCCAACGGTAATACTTCTATATTATGTAATGCAGTTAATTCCTTTGCCAACGTAAGGAGGCGCTCTTCTCTTCGCCCGTTGAGGATAAGTGAATAATTATTTGCGGCAAATTTTTCTGCACAAGCTTTTCCAATGCCGGCAGTAGCGCCGGTTATAAAGGCGATTTTAGTCATGGTTGAATGTAAGTATTAAGTTGGCAAGGTAAATAACCTTGGCGTAAGAAAAAAGAGATGGGTGCTAATGTAAATGATCTACCTTATCAGTGTAATTGTTCCTTTGAGCTGAATCGGTTTGTTTAAATAGTCAATGGCTTCAGCTGTCCAGGCATATACATTATTGCCCTGTTCTCTTCCATTAATTCTTCCATCCCAGCCATGTCCGTTGGTGGTAGTTTGGAATACCATTTGTCCCCAGCGATTAAAAATGCGGAAGTATTTGATTTGTTTAATACCTACAGCAATGGGGCGTATGATATCAT
>CAZPPM010000009.1:0-43183 GCA_964588445.1 uncultured Citrobacter sp. | reverse complement strand
TATCACGGCCTTTGCCTTGTCCATCCCCATCCCGATAGTATTCTGCAATTGTTAATCCCGACAAAGCCACACGAGCACGAGCTCCGGGAGGCTCATTCATTTGTCCAAAAACGAAAGTAGCTTTTGAGTCTTTCAATTCTTCCAGGTCCACCTTGCTCAAGTCCCAGCCACCTTCTTCCATGCTATGCTTAAAAGCATCGCCATATTTCATAATACCTGCCTCAATCATTTCCCGCATCAGGTCATTTCCCTCACGTGTACGCTCACCTACACCGGCAAATACGGATACACCGGAATAAGCTTTTGCGATATTATTGATAAGCTCCTGAATCAATACAGTTTTACCTACACCCGCACCACCAAACAATCCAATCTTACCCCCTTTGGCATACGGCTCAATAAGGTCAATAACTTTGATACCCGTAAATAATACTTCGCTCGCCGTGCTCAGGTTTTCAAACGCTGGCGGCATAGCGTGTATAGCACGACCACCTTCTTTGCTTACAGCAGGTAAGCCATCAATAGCATCACCAGTAACATTAAACAGACGGCCTTTAATAGCCTCACCCGTAGGCATGGCAATCGCTTTGCCGGTATCTACCACTTGTGTGCCTCTTACGAGACCCTCTGTACCATCCATCGCGATGGTACGAACGCTATCTTCACCCAGGTGCTGCTGTACTTCTAATACCAGCTTATCACCATTTTCTCTGGTAATTTCCAATGCGTTATAAATATCGGGTAGCGTGCCGTCAAACTGCACGTCTATCACCGCACCTATCACCTGTTTTACCTTGCCAATGTTTGCCATATATATCTATTATAGTAAGGGGTTGAATTTGGGCGCAAAGGTAAGGGGGCAGGGGGTAAATAAGAAAAAAGTTATAAGAAATTACCTTCTCGTGGAAAAGCTGGGGATTTACACTGATTTTAATGACAAAAAACGTACATGACAGTATAAAAGAACAATGCAATTGCCTATCGCTCAAGTTTTGTATAAGGCAATAAACTTATTTGAATAACAGACACTTAGCCCAAGTTAATTAGCTAACACTATTCGATGCTTATTTCTTATTTACCTTAAATTGTTGCGTAAGCCCTTGTTGGTTGGTAATGGTGACAAAATAAGTACCATAGGCCAGCTTGCTTACATCAATAGCACGGGTAGCCAATCCATTTGTTTGTAAACGAATAATGACCTGGCCTCTTACATCAGTTATTGTAATGGTATTTTTTCCGCTAAGCCCGCTGATAGATAATTGATGTGATACCGGATTAGGATATACGGTGATTGCCTTAGTAGCTCCATTGGCAAATCTTGCAATTCCTGAATACGTGTATGTATCATCCAAATCAATTTGCTTAAGCCTATAATAGCTGATGCCGCCATACGGTAAATGATCGGTAAACTGATACGTTGCTTGCGCTGTTTGATTGGAAGACTTTGCATCCACAAACCCTAAAGTAGACCAATTAACACCTTCAGCACTACGTTGTATTTCAAAACCTTTATTATGCGCTTCCGAAGTTGTTACCCATTGCAATTGAGCCGCATTACCTAAGTGGGTAACCGTAAAGCTAAGCAGGTTGACAGGTAATATGTCTAAACAGGGTAAGGGGAAGGGAGCGCTAGTTGCAGATGCTGTTTCACCTACCACACCATCTGTAGCGCCAAAAGTACCAACATCTACTGTTGCTGATGCTGTAAAAAACGCATAAAAACGACCTGCCTCACCCCCTACTACACTTATTGTTCCAGATGTGACACTATGTATGATTTTGCCACCGCCGCCGCCGCCGCCAGGGCCGTGCTCGCCGTAAGTTGACTGTGTTGGAGAATCTAAAATATTGGGATCGTCCAATGTGCTATTGCCACCGGCTCCGCCTCGTGCCGTTATGGATAAGCTACCCAAACCGCCCGAAGAAAAGGCCAATACACTACCACCCGCACCTCCTCCTCCCCCTGCTTCGGAATAAGATTGATAATCGATGCCATCATAGTTAAACCGATTAATAAAATCAGCATCGGCATTAATTGCAGTGGCAACACCTGTATTGGTAACTGTACCAGTAAAGAAAAAAACAATTCCGCCGCCAAAACCACCAAAGCCTTCGCCCTCATATTGTGTTTCACCAGCACCACCGCCACCACCCAAAAACATACGTTCTGTATAGGCAGATAGCGATTTACCTCCTAAACCAAATTGAGCAGAGCCGGTACACCAGGAATCTCCACCACGTCCACCGGCCCCTACATTACCACCACCACCACCACCACTATTAAAATCGCTGGCATCTGCTACATACCAACAAATAGCTGGCTGAGGGCCATCATCTTTACCACCACCGCCAGCATTACCCGGGCTACCTGTCATGAACGAACCGTTGGGATAAGTTGTACCTGTGGCAATAGCATCAACGCCTTCAAAAGTATTCACGACACTAGGCGTACCCGCAATGCCTTCTCCTTTAACAGCACCATGTGTAGTAACCGCAGACCGATATACTTCACCAACACTAGCACCAGATACAGCCGTAGCACCAGCGCCTCTAAAACCTCTAGCCATTACGTCAATACCAAAACTGGAATTAAAATCTGTATTACGCAATACACGTAGCGCAACTATACCACCTCTGAAACCATCCCAATTCAATGCAGTAAGATTATTGGTTAATACTACATTTTCATAGTTAGGAACTTTCACTATCTGATAAGTCTGCCTACCTATTGGGTTAGTGGGGCTTTGAACATATTCATTATAGGTGCCGCCAGAAGTACCATCGGCTCGTACAAAATTAATCATACTACCTGCAGCCTGCGTACCAGCACTGGTTGCTATTACAAACTCATATTGACCGGCACGGGTACTTGCTATAGTACCATAAGTTGGAGTGTTGCCAAAGTCTGTAGCAGCGCCATCCTGAATTTGTATAATAAGCAAGAGATCACCTATGGCTATGTTGTCGCTTGCACCATAAATAGTACCGCCAGATAATAGAGTAAAGGATGTAGAACCAGAAGGCAATGTAGACACAGAAGGCTGAAAATAAGAATTGATAATGCCTCCAATATTAGCTATTCCGGCTTGGAATGTAGGGCATACTTGTGCCTGTACTTTGACACAAAAAAATAATCCCGCTGTAACCAGCACCGAGGTTAGATTGGATAAAGGTTTTTTCATAAATATTTTATTCAATAGGAAAGGAACGATAAGTATCTACTGATTGCTAGATACTGTATTGGATAAAGCCTGACGGAACGAAGTAGTTGAACTCAACGATAAAACCAGTTGCATAGCCTGTCTTCCTATTAAAACTATATATTTTGTATTCCATTTTTTAATAAATAATTAGAAATAAAATGAAATACATATAAATATCTACCTAAATAAAAAAATCTACTACACAGTGCTAAATGTTACTACTTAAATAAATCGTAAAGCCATCAGAAGTTGTTAAATAATCTCCTATTGATTAAGCGATCTTGTATACCAACGCATCCGGTCTTTTCAACAAAGCAACTTCGGACGTTTGAGCAAAGTGCCAAGAAAACACCCTCTCTACTTTTGTTTCAACAAAAACAAATTAAACAATGGAACAAAACAATTACCAAGGAGCTTTACAACAACACATCGGCTCGGGGTTCAACGCTACCTCTACTACAAGCGAAGTAATAAAAGGCATTGACCTTACTGGAAAAATCGCCATCGTAACCGGCGGCAATACTGGTATAGGCCTTGAAACTACCAAAACACTTGCAGCCGCAGGAGCCTTAGTTATTGTACCGGCAAGAGACATTGAAAAGGCAAAGAGAAATTTGCAAGACACAACCAATGTAGAGGTAGAAGCAATGGATTTAATGGATTCAGCATCAATAGATGCATTTGCAGAAAAATTTCTAAGCACTGGCAGGCCCCTTCATTTACTCATCAATAATGCGGGTATTATGTGGGTACCCTTGCGCAGAAACAACAGTGGCATTGAATCACAATTAGCCACAAATTATCTGGCTCAATTCCAACTAACGGCAAAACTTTGGCCTGCTTTAAAAGAATCCGGTGGAGCAAGAGTTATCAATGTATCCTCACAAGGACATCAGTTCGCGCCCTTTCATTTTGACGATCCTAATTTTTTGCAAAGGCCATACGAAACATTACAAGCCTACGGGCAATCTAAAACTGCCAGTAACTTATTAGCCCTTGAATTGGATGGACGTGGCAGGAAGAACAATGTAAGAGCGTATTCATTACATCCCGGCTCTATTGGCGGAACAGAACTGGGCAGAGAAGCGCCGCTAGAATTATTTCAACAAATGGGTTTCTGCGATGCCGAAGGTAATCTACTACCGGAAGTTGCCGCATCACTAAAAACAGTTGCGCAAGGAGCTGCTACTACTATCTGGTGCGCTACCTCGCCTCTACTCAACACTATTGGTGGTGTGTATTGCGAGGATGGCGACATTGCTTCTTTAGCTGCTGATGGCTCAACAAACGCAGGAGTGCAATCCTATTCTTTGGATAAGGACAATGCGAAACGCTTATGGAAATGGAGCGAAGAAATAACAGGCCTCCATTTCACAACTGACTAACGTAATTAATTAAAAAGAAAATAAATCTTTCTAGCAGCTTCATTTTATCAATTGCCAACTAAAACAGGTTTCTATTTATTTTTGTATGAGTACACTTACTGAAGAAAGAACGAAAGCAATGGACTACCAGGCCAAGTATATTACAGAAGATATCAAACTCTCTTGCTACGAGGATAAATTTTTCAAATCGGATATTACCTTCGATCAACATATGTTGGTATGGTTCATCTCCGGTGAAACCAAGATTGTACAGGCTGATACTACTTACTTTTTTAAGAAAGGAGACATTTTTTTAATTCCGAGAAATCAATTGGCGACGATTATTAACTATCCTAAAGACGGGCATGCGCATAAAACTGTTGTTATGCATTTATCTGTAGAACGGCTAAGAAACTTTTATGCAAGCCGAAAGATAAAATCAAAACCTTTGACATCACACAAGATTTACAGCTTTACTAACCATCCTTTACTGGAAAGTTGCCTCGCCTCCTTAATCCCTTATTTCGACATGAAAGATATTCCGGAAGATATTGCCTCGCTCAAGATCACAGAAGCGATAAGTATTCTCCGCACACTGGATGCAGACATCGATCATATATTGGCTAATTTTGAAGAGCCTGGTAAAAGCAATCTGGTTGATTACATGGAAAAGAATTTTATGTTCAACCTACCCATAGAAAAGTTTGGTTACCTTACCGGTAGAAGCCTCACAACTTTTAAACGGGATTTTAATAAGGCTTTTGATAATACGCCGCAGCGATGGCTTACGCAAAAAAGATTAGAGCTGGCACATTACCAATTTGTAGAAAAGAAGAAAAAACCGATTGACGTATGCTATGAAGTAGGCTTTGAAAATCTATCTCATTTTTCTTATGCTTTCAAAAAACAGTTTGGCTACGCCCCTTCGGAATTATTGGAACAAACCAAAAGTAACTAACAACTTACATGAATAAAGTAGTATTAGATGAAAAGTTCTCCCTCTTCTCCGAGCATTGGTCACCAAAAATTGTAGGAGAACTTAACGGACAACAGGTAAAACTCGCCAGATTCAAAGGAGAATTTGTTTGGCATCAGCATGAAAAGGAAGACGAACTTTTTTTTATAGTAGAAGGAACTTTAAAAATTGAATTTCGTGATAAAATCGTAACACTGAAAAAAGATGAGTTTTTAATTGTACCCAAAGGAGTAGAGCATAAGCCTGTTGCTGAGGAGGAAGTTTTAGTGATGCTTTTTGAACCAGCTACCACATTAAATACGGGTAATACTGAGAGTGATTTAACAAAGCACCAATTAGATTCTATATAGAAAATAATCTGCCGGCCCAAATGATTTAACACTATACCTTTTTAACCTCTTTTACTACTCTTAGTTTTATGAAAGACAATAACAGCCTTGATGTAATAATAATAGGGGGCAGCTATGCCGGGCTATCAGCCGCCATGGCATTAGGCCGCTCTATGAGAAAAGTATTACTTATTAATAGCGGCTTACCCTGCAACCGGCAAACACCTCATTCACATAACTTCATTACACAGGATGGAGCAACACCCAAAGAAATAGCGGAAAAAGCAAAGGAACAGGTTTTACACTATCCCACTGTAACGCTTATCAACGACATAGCTATTTCCGCAAAGAAGTTGGAAAACACATTTACTATCACCACGCAGGCAGGCCATGTATTTACGGCAAAAAAACTCGTTGTTGCATCAGGCATTAAAGATCTATTTCCCGACATTAAAGGCTTTGCTGCCTGCTGGGGCATTTCTGTTATCCATTGCCCCTATTGCCACGGGTATGAATTTCGCAGTCAGCCAACAGGCATTATTGCCAATGGTGAAAGGGCTTTTCATCTGGCTTCTTTAGTCAACAATCTGACAGATAATGTAACCCTCCTCACAAACCAAAAAGCAAATTTTTCTACTGAGCAAATAGCCAAATTTAATCAACACAAGATAAAAATTATAGAAAAAGAAATCATAGCTATAGAACACCAAAACGGCATTTTACAAAATGTAGTTTTTAAAGATGCCAGCAGCATGAAGTTTACCGCTATTTATGCCGCCCTGCCTTTTGAACAGCATTCAACTATTCCGGTTGAGCTAGGTTGCGAACTTACAGAGCAGGGACATATTAAAACTGATATGTTTCAAAAAACGACTGTTCCGGGTGTATTTGCCTGCGGCGACTGTTCCAGTATGATGCGTTCCGTAGCCAATGCTGTATCTACCGGCAATCTTACAGGAGCTATGGTGAATAAAGAACTTATAGATGAAGAGTTTTAAACCTGCAATAAGCAACAACTTTCTCAAAAAATTTATAAAGAAGTGTAATTTTAATAGACGTTTATAAAAGTAAAATGGCAACTATTACCACACTCCGAAAACTGGCACTCTCTTTTCCACAAACAACAGAAGCGCCTCATTTTGAAAAAACTTCTTTTCGGGTAAACAATAAAATATTTGCCACTTATGATAGTAAAAGCAAAAGAACCTGCATAAAATTATCTCCACTTGATCAAAATGTATTTTCCTCTTTCAACAAAGCCATCATTTACCCATTGGCCAACAAATGGGGCAAACAGGGCTGGACAATTATTGAAATGCCAGAAGTACATAAAGACCTTTTTACAGATGCAATAACAACCGCTTATTGCGAAGTAGCTCCCAAAAAATTGGCAGAACAGGTAAGGCCTCCCAATAAAGTATAACCTGAAATACAAACAAGCCATCAACAAAACAATAGGCAAGTTTTGTAACTTCAACCAGCCTACCTGTGATAGCATTATTTAACACCCCACACTATTGATATTCATTTGTAAACAGATTGTATGAACGAACTTGAACAATTAGCCGGGGCATTATCTCAATTTGCAGGATTGCCGGCTACTGATTTTGATTACTCCAGAGATTACTGGAAATTTCAAACCTATAAAAAGGGAGATTATTTTAACGAACACAGGAACGTGTGCAAATACATGGGTTTCGTTTTTGACGGTGTATTCCGTTCCTATATCATTGATGAAAAAACCGGTGAAGAGAAAAATGTTTTTCTTTACTCCAATAATCAGTTTGTTGTCTCTTTCAAAAGCTTTATTAACCAAACTCCCTGCGATTACCATACACAATCTATGACGGATGCACTCGTATTGAGTATACACATTACCGACCTGCAATCTCTCTATAAAAAATCACATGCCTGGGAACGGTTTGGTAGATTAGTCGCACAAGAAGCGTTTAATATCGTTATGGAACGTGCAGAAAGCTTTTTATTTAAAACACCTGAGCAGCGTTATCTTGATCTTATCAAGTATCACCCTGATATATTTAACACAATCCCTTTGTATCATATTTCCTCTTACCTCGGTATACAGGGGCCTTCTCTTAGCCGTATCCGAAAAAGACTTTCCGGCAGATAATTCGATTTTAACCTGGGTTAAAGTTTTTGCCGCAGTAGCTGAATAGTTTTACACCATCAAATTAAAACACATCAGTTATGAAAAAGTCAAAAACAATCGTTCTCGTTCACGGAAATTTTGTCAATAACAAAACCTGGGATGCCTGGAAAGCTTATTATGAAAGTAAAGGGTATATCGTGTATACTCCTGCAAATCCTGGTCATGAAGGCCACCCAGCCGATCTAAGAGCGCATACACACCCCGATCTGGTTTCCACAAAATTTGACACCGTAGTCAACAACATTGCAGCGTTGATAGACACATTACCCGAAAAACCTTTACTCATAGGACATTCAATGGCAGGAATGGCTGTATTAAAGTTAACAGAAATGGGAAAAGCCTCCGCAGCAGTAAGCATTGATGGCGCTCCTCCTAAAAATGTTATTCCTCCCCTCACTACCATTAAAACCGTATTGCCAGCCTTTGGTTTCTTTTCCGGTAAAAAATATTTTATGGGTTCCCGCAACTGGTACAATAAAGCTTTCTTCAATACACTCCCGGAGGCTGAAAGAGAAAAAGTGTTTACTACCTATGCCGTTCCTGAAAGTTATAATGTAAGCCGGCAACTGGTTTTGGATCGCTTTTCAAATATTGATTTCAAGAAACCGCATACACCACTCTTCTTTATTGGTGGAGGAAAAGACAACATTTTCCCTGCCTCGCTTACGAAAACCATCGCCGGCAAGTACAAGGACCAAAGCAGTCGAGTTGATCTTAAAATATATGAAGAAAGAAGTCATTTTACAGCAGGCGAACCTGGCTGGGAAAAGTTAGCTGATGACATCCTGAACTGGTATGAAAGTTTGTAACTCCTATGCTTTAACACTAAAGAGCAAGAACAGCTATCAACCCGTGTATTAAACTATATTAAAAACCCGGCCGGTTTCTCTTTTTATAACAACAGGGATAGCAAACAAAGAGCTATAGCATGGCTGATACATGATTAGTCGTTACCTTTCCACTACTTAATCATCTATCATGCTACCAACCAAACTCATCTTACTTGCAGCTACATTTACTTGCTTTACCCTTGTTGCCTTTTCGCAAAAGCAGCAGTACAAGCAAACAGATAATGTTGTTTACGGTATGGTATCCGGTACAGCCCTTTTGATGGACGTTTACCAACCCTCCTCCGCAAACGACAAAGCTATACTTTACATACCCGGAAGCGGATTTGGTATAGGCTATGAAGATCACTATAATCAATTCTCTTTAAAGGATGATGTAATTCTTGATTCTGCCTATACAGGTAAATGGGTACATGCGCTGGTAGAAAAAGGATATACTGTTTTTGTAATCAACCATCGCTTCACACCCCGTTTCCAATTTGCTGATATTTTTAATGATTGTAAACAAGCGGTAAGGTATATACGCAGTCATGCGAAGCAGTACAATGTTGACCCTGTCAATATAGGAGCTATGGGTCATTCTTCAGGAGGCAATTTATCATCCCTACTAGGAACAGCCGATGAGAACCATACTACTGCAAAAGGTAAAGAAGATAGCATAAGCTTTCGTGTGCAGGCAGTTGTTGCGCTGGCTACGCCCTTTGATTTAAGTGACTATAACAGGCTGCAGGATACCGCCATCATTTTTGATTTGATTGAACCCATGCAAAAAACTTATCTAGGCTCCTTACCCGCACAACAAAACGGGCAGCCTCTTTTAACAGGCATCTATGCTGATGCCTCTCCACTGGCACTGGTAAGCAAAGAAGATGCACCCACGCTCATTTATTATTCCGACAACGACCCCTTAATACCCACAAGACAATCGCAAAACATGTATAAAATTTTACAAAAAAATCATGTGCCTACTGCGATTTTTCTTTCTTCTCAGTCTGTTCATAATCCTATCCCCGACATGAACGAGGTAGACAAGTGGTTTAAAAAGTATTTGAAAAAATAATGGATTTCTATGAAGTACTATTTTTTCATCCGTATGTAGCAACCTTTTTATATTTTTAGTAATGTTCTTTTTTGCCATCAAAAAAACATTCATTACTTGCATGGCTGTATTTCTTTGCACTGCAGCTACTATTCCTGTAATTGGCCAGTTACACCATACAATAGAATTGCTTACCACGCAGGAAGGACTATCGGACAATCGCATCAGTTGTGTATTTAAAGACAAAACCGGCTATATATGGATAGGTACCAAAAACGGTCTGAATCGCTATGACGGCCACAGCTTTACTATATTCAAGCCGGAGCATGGCAATAGCATTTCTAACGAGTCCATCAACGCTATAGCCGAAGATAAAAACGGTAAAATATGGGTAGCTACTATGAAAGGGTTAAATAGCTACGATCCTTTAAAAAAAAGCTGGACACATTACACTACTGGTAGCACTTTGAATAATGAAAACCTTCCCAATCCAATTGTTTGGAGTTGCTTTGTAGACAACGAGAACCAGGTATGGATAAGTACAGATACACATGGCCCATCTGTATTAGAAAAAGACCGGAAAACATTTCGGCATTATAGCTGGAAAGCATTTGTAAAAGAAAAAAATCCTGACATAGCAAGAGACTATTTTTCTGTTATAAAAATGATTCCTGTGGGAGAAACTATTTATCTGGGGAGCACTATCGGGTTATTTGCATTCAATAAAACTAACGGTTCTTTTAATTGGCTGGGTGAGGCGAATAGGAATAGTATACAGGATATGCAGTACGATGTAGACTACAAACGGATATATTTAACATCTTCTCATAAAGAACTTTTTTGCTATGATGAAAAAACAGAAAAATACGAGCAGCTATTTCCGGATTTACTCTCTTTATCTTCCTCTTCCTTTTCGTCACTTGCAGCTAATCATACATGGATAGGTTTCCCTGGCGGCCTTTTATTAGCCGATAAAAAAAGCGGAAAAGTTTTACTACAATCACAGCTTTCAACTATTTCTGCTACCAGTACAAGTACTGCCTATCGTGACAATAGAGGAATTACATGGTTGGCAACAGATGACGGATTGGCCAAATACGATCCTAATAGCCAGTTACTACCCTTCCTGCCACTGATCAACAAGCCAAACAACTCTAGCAGTAATCCTATGGGTGCTGCCTATTATGATGCAGCTACCGATAGCTACTTTATATGCAGCAGGGAAACAGCAGAAGTTTTCATTATCAATAGAACTACTGGCAAAATCATAGGAAAGAAAACAGATATAGCACAAAAAAAATTAGGCGCTTGCTATGCAATAAAGCCCGACAGAATGAATCAGCTTTGGCTGCTTACTTCTCATCATGTATATAAATACAGCCGCGAAACTGGAGAATTTACTTTGTTTCCAACACCCAATGGAAACACTGAGGTTTTATTTCGAAGCATAGCTCAGGATAAAGAGGGAAATTATTGGTTGGCAGGTTTTCACGGACCTCTTTATTTTTACGACAGTAAGAAAATGATATTTACACAACCAGGCAACGATAATTCACTGAATGCTATAACTAAAATATCGAGCCTGCTATTTGATTCAGTTAACCATGCCATATGGATAGGCACTTTCACTAATGGTTTGCATAAATTTGATTTATCTACTAAAAAAATTACCGCATATAACGGATCTTCTTCAGGTACAAACTATGAATCACTTCATCTTATTCACGATTTGTATCAGGACAACAATCATCGACTGTGGGTAGCCACACATACAGGAGGCCTATTCTATTACCAGCCCAGAAAATCTTATGAGGAAGCATTTGTTCAGGTTTCTATGAAAGAAGGGATAGCCAGTAATTCTATTTATGCTATTACAGGCAATGACTCACTTATATGGGCTATGTCTGGCAAAAGTATTACAATAGTAAATAATCGCACAGCAAAGCGTACAGCAATTCTACAAGGACAAAACTTTTTATCCTCCCTTACATTTTCCTCTCTCCTCAAAGAACCACACTATATAAGCTTTGACACTAGAAGAAACGAGCTGCTCATTGGTGTGAGCACAGGGCTTATGCTATATAAAATTGCAGTAAGTCCTCCCAAAATTGATTTCCCTGTTTTGCTATCGACCGTTTCTGTCAATGGCAACATTTTATCCGATAGTAGTTGGCAACATTCTTCATCACCGGAGTTTCGTTACCCCCTAAAAGAAATACGATTGAATTTTGCCGCTCTTCATTATTCAAAACCTTCCTCTATTACCTACCATTATAAACTCGCCGGCTATGATGATAATTGGAAAAACATAACAGGCACCAACGAGGTTATTTATCAAAATTTGCCTCCCGGAGATTATACCTTTCAACTAAAAGCAACAGATTTTGCAGGTTATACTTCCTCCTCACAGGTTGTATTCTCTTTTAAGATAGTTCCCCCTTTTTGGCAAACAGTGTGGTTTCGCTTAGCAATTATTTCAATCATTGCCTTTGCTATCTATATATGGATACGGCAACTACTTAAAAAAATATGGCTAGAGCAAAAGCTAAATCAATTCGCAGTATCACTATACGGAAAAAATACGGTGGATGATATTCTTTGGGATGTAGCTACTAATTGTATCCGTTTATTGAAGTTTGAAGACTGTGTAGTGTATAGATATATGGAAGAAAAAAAAGCATTAGTACAAGTAGCCGCAGCCGGCCCAAAAAAAATAAAAGAGAAACAGCAGGTATTTAACCCGATAGAAATTCCATTAGGAAAAGGCATTGTAGGTGCAGTTGCTCTTAGTGGTAAGGCTGAAATAATAGCAGACACTAGCAAAGACAAGCGCTACATCATTGATGATGCAGTAAGAAGTTCAGAAATTACGGTTCCTATATTAATTGACGGAAAAATTTTTGGTATAATTGATTCAGAAAGCACTCAACAAAAAATATATACTCAATGGCATTTGCAATTATTACAAAAAGTAGCAGCCGCTTGTAGCAATAAGCTTGTAAAAATGCTTACAGAGGAAAAGCTGCGAGATGTAATAGCCCGCGACCTGCATGATGAAATGGGATCTACTCTTACCAGCATACACATTTTAAGTAGCCTCGCCATGCAGCAGGAACAAGATAAAAACACGCCTTATCTTGGAAAAATAAAAGAGTATACCGGTAATATGATGGACAAGATGAGCGATATCGTTTGGGCTATTAATCCACAACACGATAGCGTTGAAAGACTCTTGCTACGTATGAAAGAGTTTGCCATAGAATTATTGGAACCTGCAGGTATAACTTATCAGCTTACAACAGAAAATATAGAAAATGGAGCAGGAATAAGTCCTGAGGATCGAAAGTTTTTATACCTCATTTTTAAAGAAGCGCTTAACAATAGTGTAAAATATAGCGCTGCCACAACAATTTATATTGGGATGCATAAAACGGGCAGCCAGCTGCACATGATCATAGAAGATAACGGTATAGGATTTGATCCCGCTACAGTACACAAAGGAAATGGATTGAAAAATATGGAAACAAGAGCCCGTCTTATCGGCGCAACATTATCTATCGAATCAGCGATTAACCTTGGCACCACCATAAGGCTGGCAAAGAGTATCACATCATAAGGGTATTGCCTCATATTAAACCCGTTGTAAATTGCATACTGCCCCAAAAAAATGTACATGCAGTCAAACATATTAATATACGAAGACAATGATAACCTACGAGATACATTGTGCTGTATGCTGCAATTAGTTGAAAACTTCAAAGTATGTGGCGCTTTTTCTCACTGCACTGATGCAGATAAACAGGTAAAAGAATACAACCCCCACATAATACTGATGGACATTGATATGCCGGGGATGACAGGTATAGATGCCGTAAGAAATATTCGTCGTTTTAATCAGCAAGTGCAGATACTTATGCTTACTGTATTTGATGATGATAACCATGTTTTTGATGCTATATATGCAGGTGCAAATGGGTATTTACTAAAGAAATCCATCTCCGACAAACTTACACAGGCAATAGCCGAACTATTGGACGGAGGAGCTCCCATGAGCCCCTCCATTGCACGCAAGATAGTTTACAGCATGCAAAAACCTGCCAACACAGTAGAACAGGACTATCACCTTACCCCAAGAGAAAAAACAGTACTGGGACTTCTTTCTCAAGGAAATAGCTATAAGCTTATTGCTGCTGAATTAAACATTAGCATTGATACCGTACGTACTCACATTAAAAGAATTTATGAAAAACTACATGTAAGCTCACAAATAGAAGCAGTAAGCAAAGCTTTTAACGAAAAGCTAGTATAAACCTAAACACCCATCAATCCCTCACATCATAACGGTATTGTAAAATCGTCGCTTACATCTCAATTTAGCAAGTGAAACAAAACTGTTTACCAGTTAAAATAGAAACAATGAAAAGGCCTACTATTACTTTACCATTTTGGAGTGTTATTATTACTTGTATGCTACTGGGACCTTCTTGTAGCAAAAAAGAAGACACTATAACCAGAGGGATAGGTACCCGGGATACTAAGTTTGATGGTATGTTTCTCGAAAGAGATCAAAGAATGAACCCTACTATTCCAGAGCACCGGTATATTTGGCTGGGCACCTACTTTCACCGGCGTAAAAGCAATACCATTTTAGATCCTGATAATATGCGGCTTGTTATTAGCGAAGAGAAGGGTCGTGCTTTCATTAAAACTGATTTTCTCCCACCGAGCCATTCTGTTATTGGGCTTTCCAATACCCAACATGCGCGACTTCTATACGTTGAGGTAGATAATGAAAAATATTATTTTAACTATTATGATCAAGATCAATCGCATAGAGCACTTAATGAGAAAATCAAAAATGTAAATGTTCCGGACCCCACAAAAGAAGAACGCAATCACTGGATCATTCATGAAATGCCCTCTGGCCCCAATTTTAAGATGGTAGCTATAGAAAGTGCTTTTGAAAGGGGCTATTTTATTATGAACGCAGGAACACTTAATGCAGACACCCGTATACGAATAATGAAAATAGACAATGTAAGTAATGCTACTAAATGGGAGATACATAATCCTTAAGTGGCTTACCTACCTCTTTGCTTTGCTAAGCAAGAGATACAAAGCCTGATAAAACGACATAGTAACAAGGAATAAATAAAAATTGTACGTTTTCAAAACCAGCACTGCGCCCTCGACCACGAATAGAAAAATAGACGTATTATCTTCACAAAACAATTCTTTTTTAGTAAGTATTGTATCTATTCATTGATTGCATTCTCCTTTACAGATAAGCGCAAACTGCGTATATCATCTGACGCTGGCGCTTCAAACACCTCGAGATTAAAGTACTTAATAGCCGAAAGCAAGTGATCGAAAATATCAGACATGATATCTTCATAGACTGCCCAGCGTATATCATCCGTAAACATGTATAATTCTATCGGCAAACCATGCTCAGTAGATTGTAATTGTCGAATGAGCATCGTCATATCCTGGCGCAGTTTCGGATGGTTTTTAGCATAGCGATTAATGTATTGCCGAAACAAACCAATATTTGTCATATTCCTCCCATTCACCGGCATTGATTTATCAGCCCCTGTCGTTTCATTATATTGATCTATTTCTGACTGTCGCTCTTTAATATACGGTGCCAATAGTTGTATTTTTTTCAATCGCTCTGTTTCTTCTTTTGTCAAATACCGAATCGATGAAATTTTAACATGTATAGATCGTTTTATTCTCCTGCCGCCGGAATTCTGCATCCCTCGCCAGTTTTTAAAAGAATCTGTAATCAGAAAATAAGTAGGTATTGTGGTAATAGTTTTATCCCAGTTTTGCACTTTCACCGTATTGAGATTTATCTCAATCACATCACCATCCGCACCATACTTCTGCATTTCGATCCAGTCGCCCACTCGTATCATATCATTGGTAGAAACCTGAATACTCGCTACAAACCCTAAAATAGTATCCTTAAATACCAGCATAAGAATAGCAGAGAGGGCACCGAATGCGCCTAAGAAAGCCCATGGAGATTTCCCAGTTAATAACGAAAAAATAATAATGCCACAAATAAAGAAAAGAAAAATATTAGCCACTTGCAGATAGCTATCCAGCGGCTTATCTTCAAATCCTTTGCGGGTACGCATCGTATCTCTCACAGAACGAAATACACCTCTCGCTATCAGCAACCATCCTATAACTAAAAAAACATCTGCTAGCCTTCTTAAAGGTTCTATCCAACCCGGAAAGCCTGAAAAAATAACTGGTAGCAGATTAATAAATAAAATCAGTGGAACTAATTGTGATAGATATGTAAACACTTTATTCTTCACCAGAAAATCATCAAACTGTATCGCAGATCTCTTCGCAAACTTCGTGAGTACACCTACCAATACATTTTTCAATAGCATGCCCACTAAAAGCAAAGCAAGTATTACCATTATTAATAAGACAACAACAGTAATCACATTTGCATACGCTTCTGCAACACCCCAGTCCTGTAACTTTTCAAAAATCCATTGCTGTATAAAATTGGCATTAGCCGCTACTTTTTCATCCATAATTAATATTGATTTTAATAACGAATTGAATAATCGTTAAAAAAGTAAAAGAGATAACAAAGTTAAGCAGTTTTATCTTTAAGCGTCTAAGCAAGGCTCATTCCTTTGTTACTACTTTATTATAAAAAACAAATAAGGAGAGTAGTTTTTTTCATGCAACGCATGCTAAAAATTTCTTAAACTATGTAGTACAACTTCACCTACTTACAATAGATGAATAAGAAATATACTATTTCCTTTTATTCATTACCTCTAGTTAACATCATCTTATAGCGAAAATATATTACTCATCCAACACAGCCGCTCCTATATCCACATTTTTTTGTAAGGTTAAAATCGTTTGCTCTTTCCAACAGTACTTGCAGTTACCAGTACCAAGTACAAACTGAGTAGGAAAGCAAAAGACAAAGAATAACATCTATAGCAATGAAGTGAAAAAAGATGAACCCCTCAGTATACTTCTTCACTTATCTACAAGCGGGGCTCAAAAAAAAGATAAACTAAACTTCTCATCATCCTTCTCAATCGAAAAAAAAACGTACTTTTTGCCCAAATACTACATCAACCACCACAAGACCGCGAATGGAATTATATTACTCGTTCTCCGTACTAATTGTATTAGCAGCACTTTTTGCCTATTGGAATCACCGCTTTATAAAATTACCTCCCAGCATTGGCATTATGGTAATGGCCATGATTTCTTCTCTTTTACTCGTATTGCTGGGCAATCTGGTGATACCAGACACTTTGTCTTCCTTTTCTACTATACTTAGCGAGCTGGATTTTACTGAAATATTGATGGGTGCCATGTTAAATTTTTTACTTTTTGCTGGTGCTATTCATATTAATATTAGTGATTTAAAGGAACAGCGCTTACCTGTAATTGTTTTTGCAACAATTAGTGTTGTGATCTCCACTTTTGTTGTAGGCGGATTGTTATACTTTATTTTGCCCTTGCTGGGCTTAGATGTTCCTTTTATTTATTGCTTGCTATTTGGCGCCTTAATATCGCCTACCGATCCCATTGCCGTATTAAGTATTTTAAAGAAAGCCAAAGTAAGCAAAGCCCTAGAAACAAAAATTGCCGGTGAGTCATTGTTTAATGACGGCATGGCAGTGGTAGTTTTTATTATTATACTTAGCCTTGCGAAAGGAGAAAACATCGATCTTAGTTTTACCAATATATCCTGGTTAATTCTTAAAGAAGCAGGCGGAGGTATATTATTGGGTATTCTATTAGGTGCGGGAGCAGCAAAGATGATAAAGAAGATAGATGACTACACGGTGACTATATTACTTACACTCGCTGTAGTAATGGGTGGTTATCTTATTGCAAAAGCAATGCACATTTCCGGGCCCTTAGCAATGGTAATTGCCGGCTTAATTATAGGAGAAGTAAAAAAGAAATCGGCACTATCAACAGAAACCAAGCTCTATGTAAGGAAATTCTGGGAACTGATTGATGAAATTATGAATGCCATCCTGTTCTTGTTCATCGGTTTTGAATTATTGATCATTGCTAATTTAAAAGATTATTGGGTTGCCGGGCTCATCACAATTCTGCTAGTACTACTGTCAAGATATGTATCCATTCTACTTCCTACTAAATTGATTCCCTTTAAAACAAAATTCAATAATTATACTATTGGGATATTAGTATGGGGAGGACTAAGAGGCGGTGTTTCTATTGCTCTAGCTTTATCTGTTCCCAATGGGCCGTATAAAGAAATGATTGTGGCAGTCACCTATATTGTGGTTGTTTTTTCTATTATTGTGCAAGGTCTTACTGTAGGCAATCTGGCCAATAGCAAAAAGATGACAGAAGAATAAAGTAACAAGCTTTTGCCACATACTATTTTTGTAGACTTAGAGAGGTTTTTAGCAACCGTTTTCAAATATATTTTGCAATATGCGAGCACTACTACAACGGGTAGCACATAGCAATGTAACCATCGATGGAAAAATTCAGGGTCAAATAAGCCGCGGATTACTTGTATTAGTAGGCATAGAAGATACTGATACTACTGAGGACGTAACCTGGCTAAGTAACAAGGTTGTTAACCTGCGCATTTTCGATGATGAGGCCGGTATAATGAATCTTTCCGTAAAAGAAACAGAAGGAGATATTTTACTCATCAGTCAATTTACATTGCATGCCGCTACCAAAAAAGGGAATCGGCCCTCTTATATAAAAGCAAGTAAGCCGGATATCGCCATTCCACTTTATGAGAAATTGATTGAACAACTCACAATTGACCTTGGGAAAAGCATCCAAACAGGAATCTTTGGTGCCGATATGAAAGTCGCGCTACTCAACGATGGACCTGTTACTATCTGGATAGACACAAAAAATAAAGAATAGTTTCACCCTCTAAACTATAATCCCACGCTTTTAAACAATTCTTCCAGTTCTTCCTCACTAGAAGGGCGGGGAGTATTATAATTGATAATTCTGCCTTGAGGGTCTATCAATATGTAACGAGGTATCCCATAGACAGCATACTCTTTAAAAAAATCATCATCAGGATCTTTAGTAAGTAATTGTATTCCCGGCAGATTTTCCTTTACAATCGTTTTAGCCCACTCCTCTTTATCGTTATCCTGTGATATGCTTAAAAAAACAATGTTCTTGTCCTTATACTTTTCTTCCATTTTGCGGATATAAGGAAACTCATTCCAGCAATTGCCACACCAAGTGGCCCATATATCAATAAACACAAACTTTCCTTTATAATCACTCAATGAATTTTTGCCACCCTTGTAATTTGTATAATCATAGAACTGTGGCGAAGATGAACCTGTCTTTAGCTTAGTTAAGCGTAAATAAGAATCCAAAGCCTCCTCTTTTACTTTTTCATCATCACCGGTATAAAAATCAGTAAAATCCTTATAATAAGCTTCTATATCTTTTACACCTTTGAGATCATAAACAACTATATTTCCTATAACACTATTTCTTATAAATTCATTAGGAATAATCTTTGCTAATAGCTTTATTCTATTTTGCTTCATTGAAAAAGCTGTGTCTTTTGCAGAAGCCGCCTTGGCCATACTATCTACCTGCTTCAAATAATGTTCATCGACTAAGGCAAAGTAATAGCTGTACTTTTTATAATGGTCCTCATTAGTATAATCAATTGCAAATTGCTTAGTAACATACTCAGAAGGCTTAAAAGTGCTATCTCTTATTTTATGATAAGCGCTAAACAAAAATAAAGTGTGCAGGTATTCATAGCTGATTTCTTTTCGTTCCTCTTCAACTATATGTATAGGTAGCTGGTAGTCATCTATTCTTTTAAACTCACCCTCTTTCCAGTTTTCTAGATATTTACAATAATCCTCTTCCGCTCTTTTTTCTGCCGGATTAAAATATGTTCTTTCCTGTTGCTTGGTAATAAAATAACGATTAACGAGTGTATCATCACCCTGAAACGTCACAGCACCTTTCTTTGAAAATTGGTGATCGTCATAGTGAATTTTATACTTACCAAAGGGCTTTAAATATAACGGCAACGGCATTGTACCAAAAAGCATATATTTTCCCTGGGATCCAGCAATAGTATCATTAAAATAACCGTCTTCAGTTAAATGAAGCGTCTTGGGCTTAGTGGCCAATATTTTCGGAAAATATAATCTTACCTGCTTTTTCCCGTCCTCATTCGCCTTTATATTATCAATTTTACCGGAGATAACGATGATGCCCTTTTTGGCATTTTCCTGAGAAAAGGATAAAAAACCATACTGAAAAAACAGCAGAAACAGCAGAAGCTGCTTATGTATTCGCACAACTTTTCTCATAAATGCAGTAGTACTTGTATTGACTACAACACTACCGGCAGAAAAAAGTTTTTATTAAGACCTTGGAGCTGCTAATTTTTTACAGATACTTTTTCTGTATACACTTCTGTAGCGGAATATTGAATCATTACATATACCACTTTTTCTTTCGATGGAACCTGAAAGCTACATTCCTTATTTTTTTCCCCTTTTAGCTCCACAATTCTATGCCCGGCAGATGACCATACCATAAGCCTCTCAAAATTTGTTTTACTTTTAAAAGTAACTAGCTTGCCACTGGTGAGCAGCCGAAACGGTTTAACCGGTTTTCCTTTACCGGGGTTGGCCAGTAGCTCTGCCGCAGGCAAAAACAATAATACAATTACCAACAAAAGGGTCGCTAATTTTACAGTAACATTGGATTTCATAGTAATCATTTTACCTGCACTGCAGGTCTTTATTTAATAATACTAGTCTCCAAAGGGGGCGGAATAATGTGGAAAGGATGTGGATAACGGCAATTATCATGCTAAATTGTACAGAGAATCAAAAAATCATGTTATGACTATAGAAGCTGCTCAGAAAGGGGTAGACCAATGGATTAAAACAGTGGGGATGCGCTATTTTACCGAGCTTACGAATATGGCCATCCTTACGGAAGAAGTGGGAGAACTGGCTCGACACATTTCCCGTCAATACGGCGAGCAAAGCTATAAGAAAGAAACCGCCCCCAATAGCCCCGAAGAAGCCAAAAGCCTCCTGGCAGATGAGATGGCCGATGTATTGTGGGTATTGCTTTGCCTGGCTAATCAAACCGGAGTAGATCTTACCACTGCCTTGCAAAAGAATATAGAGAAGAAAACAAAAAGAGATGCCGATCGGCACCAAAACAATCAAAAATTGCAGTAAGAACCTGATTGGCACAATTTTTCTTTTTATTTTATATGGCTTTAAAGAAGATTGCAAGCATACTTAAAGATTCCTTTAGTGATTTTTTTGAAAACAGGGTATTAAAACTCAGCGCCGCACTGGCTTATTATACCATCTTTTCCCTACCTGGTCTTATTATCATCGTCATCTGGATCTCCGATATTTTTTATGGGCAAGATGCCGTGGAGGGGACTGTATATGGACAAATTGCAGGCCTTGTGGGGCAAGATGCTGCCTTACAGATACAGCAAACCATTCGAAATGCCACCCTCTCATCGGAAAGTCAGTTTGCCACTATTATAGGATTAGCGACACTTATTATTGGCGCCACCAGCGTATTTAGCGAAATACAGGATTCTATCAATCTAGTATGGAAGCTAAAAGCAAAGCCCAAGAAAGGTCGCGGTTGGCTGAAATTAATTACCAATCGCCTTCTATCCTTCTCCATCGTTGTCTCTTTAGGTTTTCTTTTATTAGTATCGCTTATTATTAATGGGTTAATGGATGCCCTTATCAACCGGCTCACGCAAACTTTTCCTGAATCACAAGTGATACTGGCTTATTCGTTTAATATCGTATTTACCTTCCTTGTTACCTCATTTCTCTTTGGTCTTATATTCAAAGTATTACCCGATGCCCGTATTCAATGGCGCCATGTAAGAGCAGGTGCATTTACCACAGCGGCCCTTTTTATGATAGGTAAATTCTTGATAGGCTTTTATCTTGGCCAGAGTAAAATGTCCTCAGCCTATGGCGCCGCCGGTTCTATTATCGTTATGCTTTTATGGGTGTATTACTCGGCAGCCATTCTATACTTTGGCGCAATTTTCACCCGAGAATATGCCATTCACCAGGGTTCCAATATTTACCCCAATAGCTATGCTGTATGGATAGAGCAGGTAGAAGTAGAAAATAAAGAATCTTTACAGGAATTGCCGGAATCGCAGGCTAAAATAGATAACGAGGAATCTGAAACCCAAAAAGTTTAGGCGTTTACATACCCCAAAAAATGCACCTTCTATTATCTTTGCCGTCTTATGGCAAATGATACCAACAAATTTCAGGCGATTATCTCTCATTGTAAAGAGTACGGATTTATATTTCCCAGTAGCGAAATTTATGATGGCTTGCAGGCCGTATATGATTATGGGCAAATGGGTGCTGAACTGAAAAAAAACATCAGAGATTACTGGTGGAAAAGCATGACTCAGCTACAGGATAATATCGTAGGTATTGATGCCGCCATTTTTATGCATCCTACTACCTGGAAAGCCAGCGGTCACGTTGATAACTTTAACGATCCCATGATCGACAATAAGGATAGTAAAAAACGTTACCGTGTCGATCACCTGATTGAAGCACACGCCGAGTTGTTAAACACTGAAGGAAAATCAAAAGAAGCAGACAATCTCTTGACGGCTATGGATGCGTTATTAGCCAAAGACGATTTTGCTGGGCTAAAGAAATTAATAGAAGATAATAAAATTGCTTGCGCCGTTAGTGGCACCAGTAGCTGGACGGATATTCGTCAGTTTAACCTCATGTTCTCTACAGAGTTTGGATCTACGGTTTCTGCAGATGATGAAGACAATAAAGTGTATCTGCGTCCGGAAACAGCCCAGGGTATTTTTGTCAACTTTCTGAATGTGCAGAAGACAGGGCGTATGAAGATACCCTTTGGTATTGCACAGGTAGGAAAAGCTTTTCGGAACGAGATCGTTGCCCGCCAGTTTGTATTCCGTATGCGGGAATTTGAACAAATGGAAATGCAATTTTTCATTCGCCCCGGCACACAAAAAGAATGGTATGAGCAATGGAAAAAAACAAGACTAGCCTGGCATCTCAGCTTAGGTTTTCCGGCTGATAAATATCGGTTTCACGATCATATCAAACTGGCGCACTATGCAGATGCTGCCTGCGATATAGAATTTGATTTTCCTATTGGCTTTAAAGAACTGGAAGGCATCCATTCCCGTACTGATTTTGATTTAAAACAACACCAGGAATTCAGCAAAAAGAAGCAGCAGTATTTTGATAATGATATTGACCCGGCAACCGGCAAGCCCTATGGCAATTACATTCCTTATGTAATTGAAACATCCATTGGCTTGGATAGAATGTTTCTGGCTGTAGTAAGTCAGGCTTACGAAGAAGAGGATTTAAGCACAGCAGAAAAACAAGATAGCCGTGTAGTATTAAAATTACCCGCTAAGCTCGCTCCAATTAAATTGGCCGTTTTACCATTGAATAAGAAAGACGGATTACCCGAAATAGCAGAAGAAATTATTAATAGTTGCCGTGCAGATTTTCGTTGCTTTTACGAAGAAAAAGATTCTATAGGTAAGCGCTATCGCAGAATGGATGCATTGGGTACACCTTTTTGCGTAACAGTCGATTATCAAACCAAGGAAGATAATACTGTTACCATCAGGCATCGGGATAGTATGCAGCAGGAAAGAGTGGCTATCGATCAACTAAAAGCCATCGTATTGCAATCTATCGCTTAAGAGGTTAACGCATTCATGAGACAAACCTTTTTGACAGCAGAATGGAGAAAGTTGTTAATGATAAATTATGTCATTGACGAAAAGGTTCTATTACCTTACCTTCCCTATGGTACAGAAATAGATTATTTTCAGGATCGTTGTTATATCAGCCTGGTTGGTTTTATGTTTTTAAATACAAAAGTCAAAGGGATACGCGTACCCTGCCATGCAGATTTTGAAGAAATTAATCTTCGTTTCTATGTACGCTATTATGACAAGGGTATTTGGAAACGGGGTGTTGTATTTATCAAAGAAATAGTACCCAAGCCCGCACTTGCGTTTATTGCCAATAGATTTTATAAAGAGCATTATGAAAGCCTTCCTATGCGGCATGCATGGAAACAGGAGAAAGATCTTCTTACAATACAATATGAATGGAAGAAGAATGCACAATGGAATACAATAGCCGCAACTATATATCCGCAACTACAGCCATTGCAACCAGAAAGTGAAGAAGAATTTATTGCAGAACATTATTGGGGCTATACCCGTTTAAAAGAAAATTGCAGTTCTGAATATGGAGTAGAGCACCCAACATGGGGTTATTATACGACCAAGAACCATACAGTTAGTGTTGACTTTGGGACTACTTATGGTGCCAATTTTTCTTTTTTACAATCTTTGCAACCGTACTCTGTTTTTGTCGCAGAAGGCTCACCTGTTATCGTACGAGCAGGAAAAAAAATCTCTGGCTAACCATATAATTCAAGATGTATATCTTTCTTATCATATCCCATCGCCAATAAGCGCTGCTTGGCTTCGTCAATCATATTTTTCCATCCACACAAAAAGAAACTGGCTTCGCGGCCTCCTTGGCAATGCTCTTCGTATATAGCATGTACATATCCCTTTTTGCCTTCCCATTCTTCTCTTGACAAAGTAGGCATGTAATGAAAATCTTCCAGTGGCAAATCGTTTAATTCCTGATAATAGAGCAAATCATTCTTCGTACGACAGCCAAAAATGATATAAATTTTTTTATGCGGAATATTATTACGGTGAATATAGTGCACCATGCTTCTGAAAGGTGCAATACCTGTTCCTGTACAAATAAGAAATAGATCTTTGGAAAGATGCTGCTCCTGCAATACAAATACACCTAATGCGCCTCTAAATGTTAACTCACTGCCAATATTTACTTCATTAAACATATAACTACTCCCCAACCCTCCTTCTAGTAAAACAATAACCAGCTCAAATACATTGGTGCCATCCGGCCAACTGGCAATAGAATAGCTCCGCCACCGCTTATTAGGTTTTTCGTGAATAGGCAAATCAAGCGTTACAAATTGCCCGGGTGCAAAATCAAATTTTTCTACCTCCGGTATCTCTATCCAAAAACGCCTTGTGTTATAGGTTTCATCTTCTATTCGAATAACTTTTCCTATTCGCCAGGGTTGAAGTGCCATCGTTTATGATTTGTTTTATAAAACAGCAATGCAAGCATTGTAAAATGTGTTCACAAAGTTAATATACGGAGTTTTCCACAAAAAAACATATTGGCATAGTAGTTGGAAAACTACACAATAACCGAATACTCCACTGGGTAAAGAATACGAACTCGTATTTATTTTTTAACTAAGCTATAATTTTTGAATTATGAAAAAGAGAATGTTATCCTTTGGAATCGTGCTTGCAGCAGCAGCCGGTTTATTTGCCTTTACAAATCTGCAGTCTGGTATTACAGGAAAAATAACACCTGCAGAAGGTGTTGAAAGTGTATGGGCTATTAATGGCACAGATACGGTAAAAGGCACCATCACGTTAGATGCCTTTTCAATTGCTGTAAGACCAGGCACCTATAAAGTAGTTGTAGATGCTAAAGCCCCTTACAAAGATGCTGTTGTGGAAAACCTGGAAGTAAAAGATCAAACGTTGGACATTGGTGAAATACAATTACAACAATAAAAGCTGATTTCGATTCTACATGAAACGCCCGAACTTCTTAGTTGGGGCGTTTTGCTTTCTTCCCTTTACCACTTGTAAAACCGCGACACTTTCTTAACTTTGCGCCGTTTATTATGAGTCTTGATTTGTTGTCGCAGCTTCACAATACACCCCGCCTTTTTCAATTAGCGGACAAGCTTACTTTTGCCCAACCCCAAAATATAGTTCTTGAAAATTTACAAGGCAGCGCTCCAGCTCTAGTTGTATCCGCCATTCTGCAGCATCCTTCCTGCTCTCAGCTAAATCATATCGTTGTTTTAAATGATGCAGAAGATGCCGCTTATTTTCACAACACAGTGGAGAGCCTGACAGGCGCACTGGACATTTTTTATTTTCCCTCGTCTTTTAAAAACAGGAAAAATTATCAGCTACTGAACGCTTCCCATGTAATGCTGCGAACAGAAGCATTGACAAAAATAGCGGCGGGTGGAAATAAAAAAATACTGATTACTTATCCAGAGGCCTTATTTGAAAAAGTAGTGGTTCCGGCAGCGCTTTCTTCTAACATCATTCATATTAAATCGGGCGATGTATTGGATACCGCAGCCCTCTTACTTAAGCTGGCCGATCTGGGTTTTGAACGAACAGATTTTGTGTACGAGCCAGGACAGTTTGCTATACGGGGTGGCATTCTTGATATTTATTCCTTTGGGAATGATAAGCCCTATCGTATCGAGTTATTTGGCAATGATGTTGATTCTATTCGTATAGTAGATCCCGAAAGCCAACTGAGTGAGCGAAAACTTTTACAGGTAAGCATTATCCCTAATATTGACACCCAGTTTCAGCAGGAAGAAAAGATATCCCTATTCGACTTTGTTGTCGAAAATACCATCATTTGGTTGCAGGATGGCCAATTTTGCCTCGATAAAATAAAAGAAGAGGAAGAAGAATTAAAAGACTATTTGCTGGATTATGGTGCGGTAAAAAATAATAAAAAGAAACAGGAAGTAGAAGATGGAAAGCTAATAAAACCGGAAGTAGAAGCAAGCGACTTTATTACAGCACAATATGTACAGGAAAGACTAATGGGCTTTCATACCGTAGAATTTGGCAATGACACTTCTTTTTCTACTGTTAGTAAAACAGCTATCGCTTTCAATACAAAAGAACAACCGGCCTTTAATCGGCAATTTGATTTACTAATTACCGATCTTAAAAACTGGGAGAAGCAAGGTTATACTATCTACCTTTTTGCAGAAAATCCCAAACAACTGGAACGACTGCAAATTATTTTTGATGATTTAAAAGCTGAATTGGTTTTTAATCCTATCAGTTCTTCACTCCATGCCGGTTTCATTGATCACGACATAAAAGTGGTTTGTTATACTGATCACCAGATTTTTCAACGCTACCATAAGTATAAAGTACGGCAGGCTTATAATAAAAATAAAGCATTAACACTTCGCACGTTACGGGAATTACAACCTGGTGATTTTGTAACACATATTGATCATGGTGTAGGTGTGTACAGTGGTTTGCAAAAAATGGAAGTGAATGGAAAAACGCAGGAAGCTGTTCGAATTATCTATAGAGATAGTGACATCCTCTATGTAAATATTAATTCCCTTCATAAAATAGCTAAATACACCGGCAAAGAAGGAGCCATACCCAAAGTAAATAAACTGGGTAGTGATGTATGGAATAAATTAAAAGAAAAGACAAAAGTAAAAGTAAAAGAAATCGCATTTGACCTTATCAAGCTCTATGCAAAAAGAAAGGCGCAACAAGGTTTTGCTCACACGCCAGACAATTATATGCAAACAGAGCTGGAAGCTTCTTTCATTTATGAAGACACCCCCGATCAAAGTAAAGCCAGCATTGATGTAAAAAAAGATATGGAATCATCGTCTCCTATGGATAGGCTGGTATGCGGTGATGTAGGTTTTGGGAAAACAGAAATAGCCATACGTGCTGCCTTTAAAACCTGTGTAGACGGAAAACAAGCTGCTATACTAGTACCCACTACCATTCTTGCTTTTCAGCATTATAAAACGTTTAGTGATCGACTCAAAGATTTCCCTGTAACGGTAGATTTTATTAATCGCTTTAAATCGGCTAAGGAGAAAAAAGAAACATTGAAGCGACTGGAAGAAGGAAAGGTTGACATTCTCGTAGGTACACATGGCATATTGGGCAAAGAAGTAAAATTTAAAGATCTCGGACTGCTTGTGGTGGATGAAGAGCAAAAATTTGGCGTAGCCCATAAAGAAAAAATTAAAACACTGCGTACCTCGGTGGACTGTCTTACATTGACAGCTACACCCATACCTCGTACTTTACAATTCTCCTTGATGGGTGCCCGCGACTTAAGTATTATTAATACACCACCGCCTAACCGTCAGCCGATACAAACAGAAGTATTGGTGTATAATGAAGATGCTATTCGGGATGCTATCTACTATGAAACAGAAAGAGGTGGGCAGGTATTTTTTATCTATAATCGTATCAGCGGGCTGGCAGAAATGGCGGCTATCATTCAAGGTTTATGTCCAGATCTAAGCATCAGTTTTGCCCACGGGCAAATGGAAGGCAACCAGCTCGAAGAAAAAATACTAGACTTTATCGATCACAAATATGACGTACTCATTTGTACCAATATTGTAGAAAGTGGTGTGGATATTCCAAATGTAAATACCATTATCGTGAATAATGCGCACCAGTTTGGCTTAAGTGATTTACACCAGCTACGCGGAAGAGTAGGGCGCAGTAATAAAAAAGCCTTTTGTTATTTGCTGGCGCCTCCTATGATTAGCTTACCGGCTGATTCTCGCAAACGCTTGCAAACATTGGAACAACATAGCGAACTAGGTAGCGGGTTTCAAATTGCCATGCGAGATTTGGATATAAGAGGTGCCGGTAATTTATTAGGCGGTGAGCAAAGTGGTTTCATGGCCGAGATTGGTTTTGAGATGTACCAGAAAATTTTGGAAGAAGCGATAAAAGAATTAAAGCGAACAGAATTTAAAGATCTCTTTAAAGAAGAAATTACCAAGCAGGATGATTTTGTACAAGACTGTACGATTGATACTGATTTGGAGATACTAATTCCTGATGAGTATGTTGAAAGTATTACGGAGCGTTTATCCTTATACCAGCGCTTAGACAATTGCGAAAGCCCGCAGGAACTGGAAGAAATGCGTCAGGAACTTACAGATCGTTTTGGACCTATTCCTCCACAGGTAGAAGACCTTTTCATTACTGTACGCTGTCGCGCCGTGGCAGTAGATCTTGGTTTTGAAAAAATGTCATTGAAAGAAAACATTCTTCGTTGCTATTTTATCAATCGTCCTGACTCTCCTTATTTCGAATCTGATTTGTTTCAACATATTTTACAATATCTGCAAACAGGAACAAATAAAGCAAGACTCAAACAAACCGGGCGACTTTTTATGCTTATTGTACAAGCCGTCGGTTCGATGGAAGAGATGCTGCGTTTTCTCGAAGGGATGCACAAAGAAGTTGTTGTAAAAAAGGCACTCTCCTCCCCACCCTCATCACCTCAATCTGTTTCTAACTAAAGGGCCTTCTATTTTGTTGTATAACAATAAGCTGCAACATTTTTCGTTTTAAAAAGCATCTGGGAAAAGCCGCTAAGGCCTTTCTCTTATCGTCCATTATCCAATATCAATGCTTATGAGGTATAGCTTTACATTGCTCGTATTGCTCTCAATCTGTTCTTTATCTTCTTATTCTCAACAGGTTAAATCCAGCATCACGCCTTACAGCATTCGTTTACAGTCTGGATCGTTTATCCCGGAAAGTAATATCTCTGAAAAAAAACTAGAAGCCTTTCAGAAAAAATTACCCACCACTGCCGGGAAAAATGTGTTTCTCATCCAATTTGAAGAATTGCCCGCTGCCGCAGAAAGGAATCTATTAGCCTCTGGCGGTGTTGAACTATTGACCTATGTTTCAGGCAACGCTTATACTGCCACTGCTAAAAAATCTTTGGATGTAACTCTACTAAAAAAAGCAAAAACGCGAGCCGTAACATCCTTAAGTCCTATCCAAAAAATGCATACTAGCCTTGCCAAAAAAATGTTTCCCCGGTGGGCAGTAAAAATAGGTGGTACAATTGATTTATGGTTTAGCTACCCCGTTAATTTTACACCCACTGAAATTAAGGCAGTACTAGCTGAAAAAAATATTGACCTACTTGATGAGACCTACCAGCAATACCACATCCTGAGTGTACGTATTGCGCAAAGCAGAATAGAAGAACTGGCAGCACAGCCATTTGTAGAATACATTCAGCCAACTCCCAAGGAAGACGAGGAAGTCAATAACAAAAGCACTGTACAGACAAAAGCAAATCTTTTAAAATCGTGGCTTCCTGGTGAAAGGGCTCTCTCAGGCAGGGGCGTTGTAATAGGTGTAGGCGATAATGCCAATCCTCTACGACATATTGATTTTTCTGGCAGAATTATTAATCGAAATGCTATTGCAGCCGGTACACATGGTGTACATGTAATGGGTATAGTAGGGGGTGCCGGTATACGTGACGAACGTTTTGAAGGCTTTGCACCTAAATCAACTATGCTCTCACAAGTTTTTTCCAATGTATTAGCCTATGCCCCTGCTTATGTTCAAGATTATGGAATGGTGATCACGAATAACTCCTATGGAAATATTGTGGATGACTGTTCCACATTTGGCGTATATGATCTCTATTCCCGAATAATGGATCTGCAAATGCTGCAGCTACCCAACCTGCAACATGTTTTTGCTGCAGGCAATAGTGGTACGTATACTTGTCTTCCTTATTTACCCGGCTATAGTAATGTATTAGGAGCTTATCAATCAGCGAAGAATGTAATTACTGTAGGCAATGCAGATGAAATCAATCAAATTGCTGCCGGCTCCAGCAAAGGACCTGTACGGGATGGAAGAATAAAGCCGGAAATTACAGCAATGGGAACTTGGGTACGTTCATCCTACCCTACCAATACCTACCTTACCAGTTCAGGTACCAGTATGGCTGCACCAGCTATAAGCGGGGGACTCGCCTTATTATATGAACGCTATCGTCAACTACATGGTGGTACTAATCCCCAGAATGGATTAATGAAAGCTATTCTTTGTAATGGCGCTACCGATGAAGGAATGCCGGGACCCGATTTCCAATATGGATTCGGCATTATGAATTTGCTGCGTTCTGTTAAAATGCTCGAACAAGCCAACTATTTTCAAAGCACTGTAGCACCTGCTGCTACACAAACGCATACCCTTACCCTACCCGCGGGCATTGCTCAGTTAAAAGTAATGTTGTATTGGAATGACTCTGCCGCTGTACCTTTTGCGGCAAGAACGTTGATAAACGATCTTGATCTTACCGTAACAAGTCCTGAAGGCACTGTACATTTTCCACAACTTTTAGACACCACAGCCACTCATGTTTCTGCAGCGGCTACTACGGGCGAAGATCATATCAACAATATTGAACAGGTAGTGATAAATACACCTGCTGCTGGTAATTATACTTTTACAGTAAAAGGAACAAGCCTCCCTTCTGGAAATGGGCATGGTTACTTTCTTGTATTTGATACACTGGCCGTAAGCACACAACTTACTTATCCTATCGGTGAAGAAAAATTTATAGCAGGTGATTCGCTTTATATCAGTTGGGATGCACATGGCAACGAAAGCAGTGATTTCTCTATAGAATTTTCTGATGATGATGGGATCAATTGGACAAGTGTCAACACTACCATACCTGCTACGAACCGATGGGAAAAATGGTTTACACCCAATGTAACCACAGAGAAAGCAAGAATTAAATTAATACATAACGGAACAGGCATTGAACAAGTCAGCCGGCCTTTTACTATTGTAGGTGTACCGGCAATCGCACTTGCATCTATACAGTGTGAAGGATATATCGCCATCAACTGGAACGAAGTACCCGGTGCTACAGATTATGAAGTTATGCTCCTGCAAGGAGATGAGATGATAGGGATGGGCACCACAACCAACCTAACTTATACACTTAGTGGATTAGCGAATGATTCTACTTACTGGTTTTCTGTAAGAGCAAGAGTCAATGGCAAGCCCGGTCGCAAAGCTGTAGCTTTATCCCGTGTACCTAATGCGGGTAATTGTTCCGGCACAATTTCCGATCACGATCTGAAAATAGATGCCTTACTTTCACCTTTATCCGGCAGAGAGTTTACTTCTTCTGCTTTAACAACCAGCACACCTATTCGGGTACGTATTGAGAACCTTGATAACGCAGTCAATACCAGCTTTGCAATTAAGTACTCTGTGAATGGATCTCCTTTTGTAAGTGAAAACAATACTTCCAATATCAGTTCTCGCGGATTATACACTCATACATTTACCACGCCGTATGATTTTTCTATACCGGGTACATATGTAGTAAAAGTAGTTGTACAAAATCTTGCGGCAACAGACCCTGTGGCAAAAAATGATACACTTACCTCTATCGTTAAAAATATTCCTAATGCTCCGGTTTCTTTGATTGCCGGTGATATTGGCTTACTCGATAATGTTGAATCACTTCCAGATTCCGTTTACTATAGCAGACAAATTGGTCTCGCTGGCGGCGATAGATATGACTTTACGGCCTCTACAGTAAATGGACGACTTCAAACATTTGTTAACTCAGGTATTGCGTATTCAGGCAAAAAAGCATTTACATTAGATGCTAAGCAATACATCGCCACCGGTGTGGCCGACTCATTAACAGCAACATACAATCTTGGTGATTATATTACCGCAACAGACGATCTACGTCTGGATTTTGTTTATAAAAATCACGGTCAAGATAATCATATCGCTAATAAAGTATGGATACGCGGTAGAGATACAGATAGCTGGTTAGAGCTATACGACCTTTATGCTAACCAAGCTGATATTGGCCAGTTTAAAAAAACAACCAGCATTGAGCTAAGTGATATACTCGCCAATGGTCATCATAGTTATAGCACCAGTACACAAATTCGCTGGGGCCAATGGGGGCAGTTTATTACAGCAGATAATCAAAGTGGATCGGGCTATACATTTGACGACATTCATTTGTACAAAGTGATAGATGATATGCAACTCATCAGCATTGATACACCTATTCTGGCAAGCTGTGCTTTAGATGCTAACGTACCCGTAAGCATTAGCGTAAGAAACAGTACTATTACCGATGTTCATGGTGTTCCTGTAAGCTTTCAAATAGGGAATGGCATCGTCGTTACCGAGACAGTTCCTCTTATTAATGGCAAGAGTACAATACAATACACTTTTACAACCCGTGCCAACTTATCAACCGTAGGCTCTCATCAGGTAAAAACATGGGTAAACTTTGCAACAGATAGCTATCGGCTAAATGATACCGCTACTATTACTGTCTACAATGCTCCAGCTATTAATAGTTTCCCTTATTTGGAAAACTTTGAATCAGGAGCAGGTAACTGGCATGCTGCAGGAAAAAACAGCTCATGGGAGTACGGCACACCTGCTTCACCCAGAATCAACCGAGCAGCTAGTGGAGCCAAAGCATGGAAAACAACACTAGTGGGTAACTATAATGATGGCGAAAAATCTTATCTCTATTCGCCTTGCTTTGATATAAGCAGTATGACAACACCTACACTCAGCTTCAGTCTCGCTTATGATATAGAAGATTGTGGTCCGGCCTTGTGTGATGCCGCTTACATGGAATACTCTGTTGACGGATTAAACTGGACAAAATTAGGCAACATCAATGAAGGGCTTAACTGGTACAACAGAAACTACACAGACCATGCCGTATGGAGTCAGCAATTTAAAAACCGCTGGCAGGTAGCTACTATACCACTACCCACTACTATTACAGGCAACTTGCGCTTGCGCTTCGTAATGGAATCCGATCCATTTACCAGTAGAGAAGGAATAGCCATTGACGATGTTCATATCTATGATAACACAAATGGTATTTATGTAAATCCTCCTTCTACCAGCGCAGCTATTACGGCTGCTGTAGCTGGAAGCAACTGGCAACATTTTACCGATGATAATAAATTAATTGCTTCGGTGAATGCGAATGGACAACCTGTTGGAAATTTTACCGCAAGAGCCTACATCTATACCGACTCTGTAAGAGATACACTTACTCAATACTATCTCAACAGAAATATTACTGTGAATCCGGTGAATACTAACCTGACTGATTCTGTAACCATCCGTTATTATTTTACCGATGCTGAAGTTGATAGTGTAGCATTCGCAGCTACTTGTATTGATTGTATCAAACCCACTTCTGCTTACGATTGGGCAATTGCTATCTACAATGATGCTGCTGATAAAACAAATGGCACCCTAGCAGACAATAACAACGGTACCTGGTTTTTTATACCTAAAGAAAAAATTAGCATCGTACCTTTTGACATTGGCTACTATGCCGAGTTCAAGACTAACCGGTTTGCAGAATATTGGCTAGTCACACAACCTATTACTAATACCGAAGCGCCACAGTTTGCTTTGGATAATTTTACTGCAGAGAAAGTAAATCAGGATGTGCTTACCCGTTGGCAGCTAAGTAGAGAAAGACATGTAGATACTTATGAAGTAGAAGTAGCGAGAAACAATACAGCCTTTCAACAAAATGATTTTAGCCCTTTGACAAAACTGAGAAGCGCAGGCAATACAATTACAGCTCGTCAATATGAATTTACAGATAGCGAACCGAACAAAACGGGAACCCGCTACTATCGACTAAAAATAACCGATATAGCAGGAAACAGCGTCTATTCAGATGCAATACCTATTGTATTTACTGAAGATTTAAACTGGCAGGTGTATCCTAATCCATCTGATAACACTTTTAGTCTTAGCTATCAACTTGCGCCAGGTAAGAAAATTTCACTTCGCCTGATGGATATGCATGGAAAAAAGATTTTACAAAAAGAATTATTATCTAACGGCTTCTTACAAAAGGAAGATATAGCCCTTGCGCCGGGACGGTATGCACCGGGTATTTATTTACTGGAAGTTTTTCTTCCTGATGGAGAACGTAAACTATTCCGATTAGTAAGAAAGTAAGTACTAAGTATATTTACGAAAGAGGCCATTATCATGGCTTCTTTTCTGCTGCTGGTAAGATTTTTGTCAATGATTCCTTACGTTATAGTTGACGTGATCCAGTACTATGAAAAGATTTTTATTCCTGCTGACAGTTTTTGTAGGCTTTCATCTTAAAGTTGTCGCACAACCCTGCAGCATTCCTGCCGATTTCTTTCCGGAAGATACCATCGTCGTTTGCAGCGGGTCTGATTATGTGTTACAAGCTCCTGTATCCGGCCACGGATTTTATACCTATACTTGGTCGGTGGAGGGAGAAGCCGGTAATACATTAGCATTGGATAGAAATGGAAAATACTGGGTAACTGTGAATGATGGGAATTGCCTCCAAACAGACACGGTAACTGTTTTATTTAATTCCTTTCTACTATCACCGCAGGTAAGTGATTTAAAATTGTGTAAAGGACAACCCGCCCTCCAATTACAGGTAGCTGGCCAAAACATACAATGGTATACAGGCCCGCTCACCAATGATCCGCATCCGGGATTACCTCCTTTATCTACAGCTGATACCGGCACTACGACTTACTGGTTCACACAAACCATTCGAGGATGCGAAAGTCCGCGTATTGATGTAGACGTAAAAGTAATTGACAAACCTAAGTTCGAACTGGGCGATGCTTTTATCATTCCCTGCGGCACACCCGGCATTGTATTGCAAGTAGTAGAAGACGGAGAATCTACTTATACCTGGAGCAATGGTACAAGAGGTGTATCTATGCTAGCGCCTACAAGAGGCACTTATTCCTTGTATGCAGAAAATATGTGCGGCAATCATCGTGACACAACGATAGCTGTAGAATGCGAAGATTATTGTGTACAATTTCCTACAGCCTTTACTCCCAATAATGATGGAAAAAATGATACATATGCACCTGCCTGCTTTTGCCCCGTGCCAGAATACAAACTGGTTATCTATAATAGGAATGGAGAGCTTATGTACCAGACAAATGATCCTAAACGAGGATGGGATGGCTATTACAAAGGAAAACTACAACCTAATGGAGCTTATGTTTTTTACTCCGAATTTTATGACTTTGTTCTTAAGAATACTTTTACGAAAAAAGGAAGTTTTGTTTTATTACGTTAATAAATAAAGCGGCTTCTGGAAGCCGCTTTATTGTTCTTACTAAAATTTAAAGTAAAAATTACCAGCCTTGCTTGGCCACACCTGCCTCAATCGCTGCCAATGCTTTTTCTGATCCTAACAGAGTAGTAAGTTTATTACCTTTTCCATCATGGCCTTGTGCCATATAAGATCCTTTCGCTGTCTTGGTAATTACTGCATCCTGAATAGGTACATTCTTTTCTTTAGTCTTTACATTGTACGCTGTGAGTGTTAAATCTGCCATGTAACAATTTTTTTATGCCTAATCCAAAATCAGGCCTTAACCACCTTAAAAAAAGAATATTACCCACCGCTTAATCACTATATCGAACAATTAATTCATATTTAATTGAAATACAATGCATTAAAAACAAAACTATTTATTTAGTTATTCTTAAATTTACTTTCCCTTTCCTCTACCATTTTTTAGTATGAAGCCTGTTACTGCAATTCTTGTCTTATTCTGCACTTTTGCCAGTATGCCATTACTGCATGCGCAATCCTATAGCAAAACTGAATTGAATCGCCTGCAGCAAAATCAGGATTACGAAGCTGCGATTCACTATCTCTCAGACTTTAAACATTTATCTTCTACGGCGAGTTACAATTCCGATATGGGCTATACGCATTATTTAAATGAAGACCTTATTAATGCACAACAATATTTTACAACAGCCCTCTACATTGACTCGGCCGATAGGATCGCTACAATTTATGCCGGGGAAATCGCTCTTTCGAACAATGAATGGGAAAAAGCAATTTATCATTTAAAAAAAATGACGGTAACCGCTCCTCGCCAATTTCGTTTTTGGGGAAGAGTAGGTTTTGCATATACTCGTTTGAATGAAATAGATTCTGCCTATAAATATTATGATCAGGCTTATCAACTAAATAAGCGATCGGCAGATCTATTACTCTCCTTTGTTGCTGCACAGCAGCGGCTCAAAAAAACCAAAGAAGCTGACAGTCTTATTGATTATTACTTATCGGCTATTGACTCTACCAACATAAAAGTTATTAGCAAAAAAACAGAACTAGCTTATCGCTTACCTGATTATCCACAAGTAGTGAAATGGGGAGAAGTGTTATTGAAAGATTCTGCCGATGTATCCGTTCCGTATGGGTATCTCGCTTTTACCTACCTCCATATCGGTCGTTATAAAGATGTCGTAGATCTGGTTAAATGGCTTAAGAAGGAAAACAAAGCCACAACAGAACTCATGTATTGCGCTGCATTAGCCTATACCAAATTAAAAATGTATGATAGCAGCAATGCTTTATTGGATGAATGCCTTTCTCTTAGTCTTCAAAAAGAAGCTGTCACTTACTTTAATGCTAAAGCTGACAATTTTGAAGAACAGCGCAACTATCCAAAAACTATTTCTTATTATGATACTTCTTATTATATTTTCAAGAAGCCGCTTGATGTATACTATGCAGGACGCATTTATGATAAATACCTAAAAGACAAAAAGAAAACATTCACTTATTATCAGCGTTTCAAACGATTGTTTGATAAACCTGCTAATCAAGGGGAAGTAGAAATTGTAAAATATGTGGATAGATGGCTGAAGGAAAACAGCAATCCTTAAGTCTATTCTTTTGTATGAAGAAGCTGTTCTATGGCTTTATGTACTTTATCAAAGCCAAATATAGAAACCTCTTTTTCCATGTTGGCTTTGATAGCCGCTGTAGATAAATTACCAATGCTTCCTTCATGTACGTGATGCACATCAGTCGTATACGTAAACAAACCTTGCTCTATTGCCATGCCAATTTGCTTATAAGCATCTCGGAAAGGAATACCGGCATTTACCAGCTTGTTCACTTCCTCTACGCTAAAAAGATATTTATATTTTTCATCCCTTAGAATATTTTCCTTAACCGTAATGTTTGATAACAACAAGCCAGCCATTTCAATGCAACTATGTATAGTCTTAAATGCCGGGAACAAATGCTCTTTTAGTAACTGCAAATCCCTATGATAACCTGAAGGTAAATTAGTTGTCATCATGGTTATTTCATTAGGCAACGACTTAATGCGATTACAATGAGAACGAATCAACTCAAAAACATCAGGGTTTTTCTTATGCGGCATAATACTACTGCCGGTAGTCAGCTCTTCAGGAAAACTAATAAATCCAAAATTCTGGTTGAGGTATAAGCAGGCATCCATACTTAATCGACTCAACGTATCTGCCACATTGGCCAAAGCCTGCGCTGTAATACGCTCCGCTTTTCCTCTACCCATCTGGGCATATACAACATTATAGTTTAAATCTTCAAAACCCAGCAATTGGGTTGTCATTGTTCTATTAATAGGAAAAGATGAGCCATATCCGGCTGCTGATCCCAATGGATTTTTATTAACTACTTTATAGGCTGCCTGTAGACTGATGATATCATCTACCAGACTTTCTGCATAAGCACCAAACCACAAACCAAAAGAAGAAGGCATGGCTAATTGCAAATGCGTATAGCCGGGTAGTAAATGAGATTGATATTTTTCACTTTGCGCTTGTAACAGCGTAAAGAAAGATTGTATAGCTTGTACCAGTTCTTCTATTTCATGGCGAAGAAATAATTTGATATCAACCAGCACTTGATCATTTCTACTGCGGGCGCTATGAATTTTTTTTCCGGCATCGCCCAATTGTTGTGTTACTAGTAACTCTACTTGCGAGTGAATGTCTTCTACACCTTCTTCCAACTGAAAATTACCCGCTTGTATAGTTGCATAAATTTTACGCAATTCAGACTGCAAAACTGTTAACTCTTCTTTGGTTAATAAGCCAACGGACTCCAGCATTTGAATATGTGCCATTGAGCCCAATACATCAAAAGCAGCAAGGTACATATCCATCTCCCTATCTTTTCCTACAGTAAATAGCTCAACTTCTTTTAGTGCTGTTTTATCTTTTTGCCAAAGCTTCATGAGTATGCTGTGTATTTAATGCTATATCCTAAAATTACGAAAGACCTAAACAAAACTATTATTCCCTTATTATTCTTATCCTACTTGCTTAAAAAAGCGTAACAACAAATCAATATACCCTGCCACCCCCTCTTCAATTTCCTTTGTATAAATAAATTCATCCGCTGTATGACTACGTGCAGAATCGCCAGGACCCATTTTTAATGCAGGAAATGGCATCAACGCTTTATCAGACGTGGTAGGCGACCCATAATAAGATTTGCCCATTTCTATCCCTACTTTTATTAACGGGTGATCCAAGGCTATAGCCGTAGATCGCAATCTTGTACTTCGGGGCTTTATTTCACTTTGCGTATTTTTCTGAAGGATGTCAATTACTTCTTCAAAGGAGTACAATTCATTTATCCGCACATCTATCACATATTGACACAAAGCCGGTACTACGTTATGCTGCTTATTATCTGTTTCTATAACAGTTACTGTCATCTTTGAGGCACCTAGTAAAGCGGAGTCTTTTACAAATCGATAGTTTTGAATCCACTCAATATCTTTTATCGCTTTGTATAAAGCATTTTCTCCTTCATTACGAGCAGCATGTCCCGCCTTGCCTACAGCAACTGCATCTATTACCATTAATCCTCTTTCTGCAACAGCAAGGTTCATCAATGTAGGCTCACCTACAATGGCACAGCTAATTGCAGGAAGATGTTGCAAAGCATACTCAATTCCTCCTGTACCGGAAATTTCTTCCTCTGCTGTGGCAGCAATGGCAATATTATAAGGAAGATTTTCCTTGTCATAGAAATAAAGAAAGGCCGCCATTAACGATACAAGGCATCCTCCTGCATCATTACTTCCCAATCCAAAAAGTTTTCCTTCCTGTTCTATTGGCTTGAAAGGGTCGAGTGTGTATCCCTTATTCGGTTTTACCGTATCATGATGAGAGTTAAGCAGCAAAACCGGCTTTTGTTCATCAAAATGTTTATTAAGGGCTATTACATTATTCCCTACCCGGCTATGCGGAATATTTTTCTTTGAAAAAAACACACAAAGCTCTCCGGCTGTTTGATCTTCTTCTTTACTGAAAGAAGGAATTGCTATCAGTCTTTTTAATAACTGAACAGCTTCTTGTTGTAATATGGTAGTAGTGTTATTCATCTACAATGCTTGTCCCTTCCTGCCCTTCTATCAGCTGCAAGAGAGATTCTGCTTTTCCGATAATTACTTTTTTCACACCTCGTTGCAGGGCTTGAAAAGCATTATCCATTTTGGGCAACATACCAGCAAATATTTTTTGCTCTTCTTTTAACTCTTTATACCGTGAGCGGGTAATTACCGGTATTACTGTTGCATCATCATCCGCATCGAGTAGTACGCCGCTTTTTTCAAATGAGTAAATAAGTGTTATATCAAAATCTGTGGCAAGACTCTTTGCAATTTCTTGTGCTATTGTATCCGCATTGGTATTCAGTAGCAATCCATGCTTGTCATGTGTAATGGGAGCGAGAACAATGGTAAAGTCTCTATCTAGTAATGTTTTTAACAAATCAACATTTACGGTGTCCACATCGCCTGCGTAACCGTAATCAATTGATGAGCTTACTCTTTTATGTGCTTGTATTACATTTCCATCAGCACCACTGAGGCCTATTGCATTGCAGACATTCGCTTGCAGCGATGCTACAATATTCTTATTGATATACCCTGCATACACCATCGTGACCACTTTCAATGTTTCCGCATCTGTTATACGCCGACCATCTACCAGCTGTTGCGGAATACCCATTTGTTCTGCCAGTCGTGTAGCTAACTTACCGCCTCCATGTATTAATATTTTACTACCGGGGATAGCTGCAAAACTTATCAGAAAGTCATTCAACTTTTTTTCGTCGTCAATTACATTACCTCCTATTTTAACGATATGCAGCTTAGCCATTACTTTTTAAAATTTCTGATAACACAACTTGTGCCGCCCATACTCGGTTGGAAGCCTGCTGTGTTACAATACTATTGGAGCTATCTAATACTTCATCGCTGAGTTCTACATTTCTTCTTACCGGCAGACAGTGCATCACTTTAGCATTATTAGTAGGCACTAGCTTTTCATTTGTAAGCATCCATTTGGGATCACTTTCATAAATCTTGCCGTAGTCATTGAAAGTACTCCAGTTCTTTACATATACAAAATCAGCATTTTTTAAGGCCGCATCCTGATCATGTATTATAGTAGCTCCTTTTGTAAACTCTTCGCTCAACTCATAATCTTCGGGGTGCGCAATCACAAAGTCGGTTTTATCCCAAGCAGTAATCCATTGCGAAAAACTATTGGCAACACATTGAGGCAACGCCTTTACATGAGGTGCCCATGTCAGTACAACTTTTGGTCGCACTATCGCTGTTTTTTGTATTTCTTCGGTAATCGTTATTATATCCGTCAAAGACTGTAGTGGATGCAACGTAGCACTTTCTAAGCTTACAACAGGAATACCTGCATAGCGAATAAACTGCCGGATATATAGTTCACTATAATCATCCTCCCTGTTTTTCAAAGAGGGGAAAGTACGGATAGCCAAAATATCAAAATACTTTCCAAAAATAGGAGCCGCATCTTTTACATGCTCCACAGTGCTGCCACTCATAATTGCTTCCTCCTCGAACTCCAGCGACCAGCCTTCACTACCTACATTAAAAATAACAGCTTCCATACCCAGGTTTTGTGCAGCTATCTGAGTACTTAATCTTGTTCGCATACTAGGGTTAAGGAATAAACAACCAATGCGCTTGTTTGCACCCAATGCTTTATCCAAAAAAGGATTTGCCTTGTAGTTCAACGCTCTTTGTACCAATGAATCAATCGCAGTGGTTCCGCTCACTACAGATTTATCATAGACATCATAGATGGAAGTAAAATTTTTCAACCGCTAATATTTTATCAATTTTCAATTTATTTTAGGAAATACTCTCCGGCAATCCCACTTCTTCTTTTACCGCATCAATAAACGCTTCTGCATCTTTCTTTTTTAATGCGAGAGAAGGCAACAACCGAATTACATTAGGCTTTGCTTCTCCAGTAAAAATTTTCTGCCGCGATAGCAGGTTTTTCTTTAAGTCCTTTAACTCCTCACTTAAATCAAACCCAATCATCAACCCTCTTCCTCTTACATTTTCTATCCCGGGTATGGCAGCCAATTCATCTTTCAGGTATTTGCCTATGATCACAGCATTACCCAATAGTTTTTCTTCCTCAATCACTTCCAGCACCGCCAATGCTGCTGCACAAGCTAAATGATTGCCTCCAAATGTTGTTCCCAACTGAAAATGTTTAGGCTTAATGTGCGGTGCTATAATGGTGCCTGCAACAGGAAAACCATTTCCCATTCCTTTTGCCATTGTATAGATATCTGCATTCACTCCTGCATAATCATGACTGAAAAATTTACCACTTCTCCCATATCCGCATTGCACGCTATCGGCAATGTATATGCTTCCATAAGTATCACACAGGCTTCTTATCATTTTCAGAAAATCGTTGCTGGCTACATTAATACCGCCTACGCCTTGTATACCTTCAATAATAACAGCTGCAATTTCGTTGCCTTCTTTTTTGAATGCTTGCTCCAGCGCTGACTCATCATTGAAGGGAAGGAAAATAACATTATCTGTTTCATTTACCGGAGCTACGTAATTTTTATTGTCAGTAACCGCTACTGCCAAAGATGTTCTACCATGAAATGCTCTTTTAAAAGCAATTATTTTTTTTCTTCCTGTATGAAAAGAAGCCAGCTTCAATGCATTTTCATTCGCCTCTGCTCCACTGTTGCATAAAAAAAGCTGATAGTCTGTTTTACCAGATATCTTTCCCAGCTTTTCTGCCAGTTGTTGTTGCAACGGAATTTTAATAGAGTTAGAGTAAAAAGCGATCTTTTTCAACTGATCTTCTATTCGCTGCACCCAATGAGGATGTGTATGTCCTATACTAATGACTGCATGACCTCCATAGAGATCAAGATATTGTTCTCCTTTATCATCCCACACATAAGAACCTTTTGCTTTTACGATAGTTACATCGTTGAGCGGGTACACATCGAATAAATTCATAAGCCCGTTAAATTGTATTTATAGTAGTTAAAAAAAATTGTACTGTTAAAAGCTTGTTGCTTTCAGTTTCAACCCTGCACTTTCATCCATGCCAAAAACCAAGTTCATATTTTGAACGGCGTGACCTGAAGCCCCTTTCAATAAATTATCAATAGCCGAATGCACCACTAATTTTGTACCTGCTTTTTCTATATGAATCACTGCTTTATTAGTATTTACCACCTGCTTTAAAAAAATAGGCGTTTTACTTACTTGCGTAAATGGATGGCCTTTATAAAAAT
>CAZPPM010000008.1:0-44742 GCA_964588445.1 uncultured Citrobacter sp. | reverse complement strand
TTTGTGCAATTGCCTGCTGAAGAAATGGCAGCAGCAATGCCAATAAAATTGCATGACGCAATCTTTTAAAGATTTTCATATACAAGCAGTTTTTTGCCCCACTTAATTGAAAGGGCTTCAACAAATCTAAGTGCTAAGCTTTCCAATCTTTTATCCCAGCATTCATTCATTTGTTTCAATCGTACATAATTGCTGAATAATTGATTGACAAATTTTTAGTTAGCCTATTTGTAGCTAAAAACTAAACAAATTAAACAAGCAAAGCCTTAATTTTAAACCGCATCTCCTATTATATTATGCGATTTTTGCCCATTATAATCTTGTTTTGTTGCTGTGTTTTGCTGCGGCCGCTTATTCTTTTAAGCCAACCAGGTAAAATTGAATTCAAGCATATAAGTAATGAAAATGGGCTTAGTAATAGCACCGTTGAAGCTATTTTTCAGGACAAGCGGGGGTTCATCTGGCTGGGTACTCGTGATGGGTTGAATCGTTTTGACGGCCATCATATTATCACTTATCGTAATAACTCTGCTGACAGTAATTCTCTTTGCGACAATTACATCACCAGCATCACAGAGGATGCCGGGCAACAATTATGGATAGGCACATTAAATGGTATTAGCCGGTTTAATCCAACAACTAACCAGTTTAAACACTTTAAACAGGATATAGCAAAAACAAATAGCCAGGGAAATATCCGGGTTTCCAATGTGTACTGCGATAAGAACAATAAAGTTTGGATTGCCAGTTATGGATCGGGGGTACTGCTTTATCAAAACGGGATAGAACAACTTGAATCGATACCGGTTATCAGAAAAACGAGCGGTTCTCCGGAAAATCATATCTATGTGCTGTTTGAAGATAGCCGCAATAATCTTTGGGCCGGTACAGAGTCCGGTATCTATATATATAATAAGAATACTGCAAAATTTGAGCAAGCAACCACCACCCATGGAGAGCCTATTACACATTTAGCCATCAGAGCCATTGCCGAAGACAAATCGGGCAACTTATTATTAGGAACAGAAAATAATGGGCTTATTATTTATAATGCCCCGTTTAGAACCATCCAATGGCTTAATCATCATCCTACACAGCCACACTCTATCAGTAGCAATCTGGTAAGATCAATACTTGTTACCACAAAAGGAGATATATGGACGGGTAGTGTGAATGGTGGATTAGATTATTTTGACCCTCTAAAGAAAGAGTTTTTTAATTACCAGTATCAACCGGATAATCCGGAAAGCCTCAGCCAACGGACAGTCTCTGCTTTATTGGAGGATAAACAAGGCAATATATGGATAGGTACACACCGCGGAGGTGTGAACTTATATATGCCCGGCGCTCAAAAATTTCGATTGTACCGACAGCGACCGGAGAAAAACAGCTTAAGCTATAATGATGTAAAAGCTTTTTGTGAAGATCATAATGGAAACATCTGGATAGGAACAGATGGTGGAGGGTTAAATAAATTCACCAGAAAAACACAGAGTTTTAGCCACTATAAATACAGCCCTTTTCATAAAGAAACATTGGGCTCCAATGAAGTAATTGCTATTACAGAAGATAAAGCCGGTAAACTTTGGGTGGGCACCTGGGGCGGAGGCCTTTGTCAGTATCTACCCGCTAGCGATCAGTTTATACGTTATGGCGGCCCTTCTTACATACAATATATTTATGAAGATAGTCGCGAGCAATTATGGGTAGCCACTTATTATGACGGACTGCATTTGTTTGATCGTAGCACAGGAAAATTTAATCGCGTTACCCGAAGCAAAACCGGGAAGACAGGTATTATTGGCAATAACATCCTTTCTATTATAGAGGACAAAGATCAAAACGTATGGGTAGGTACCGATGATGGAGGCCTCCATCGGATGGATGCGCAAACAGGGGAATTCACCCATTATTTCAATAACGAAGAAAAGAAACCCGACATACGCATTTTGCAAATAGATAGTAAAGGCAATTTGTGGGTAGGTCAATCAGGACTCTATCTTTTTAATAAATCGAAAAATATATTTGAACTGTTTACAACAGCAGGTAGTCTCAACGAATTATTCATTAAAGGAATTGTAGAAGACAATTCAGGCATTTTATGGATAGCAACGTCCAACGGCATTTGTAAACTAAACCCTGCAACAAAAGAAGCAAGAAGCTTTAATACAGTAGATGGATTACAAGGACAAGAATTTGAAGCTAATGCCTTTTTAAAAACAGTAGATGGAGAAGTTTACTTTGGTGGTGTAAATGGCTTTAATAGTTTTTATCCTACTGAAATTACAAGTAACAGTTTTATTCCACCTGTTTATATTACCGATTTTTCTATAGAAGACAGAAAAATTATTGGCGGACCTGCTAATAAACACCTAACCACCGACATTAGCTATACAACAAGAATAAAGCTTTCCTATAAAGAAGGTACATTCTCTTTTAGCTTTGCCGCTCTTAATTTCACTGCTGCAGAAAACAATCGTTTTGCCTATAAGCTGGAAGGATGGGATCGTGACTGGATCTATGCGGGAGACGAAAGCAAAGTTTCGTACACCAATGTAATCCCCGGCAACTATACCTTTTATGTAAAAGCTTCTAACAACGACGGCTTATGGAATGAAGCAGGTAGGCAAATTGAAATCCTCATTACCCCTCCTTTTTGGCAAACGTGGTGGTTTCGGCTGGCAGTAGCTGCAATATTACTTACCGGAGCTTATTACTTCTATCAGTTTAGAAGAAAAGTACAATTGGAACGATTTGAAGAAAGCAAACGAGAAGAACTGCATGAATTACAATTACAATTCTTCACCAATATCTCCCACGAATTCCGCACACCTCTTTCGCTCATTACAGGCCCTATAGAAAAGTTAGTAAAAGAAAATCCTTCTTCTAAAAATAGTAACGCCTACCAAATCATACAACGCAATGCGAATCGCTTACTACAATTGATTAACGAATTAATGGATTTCAGAAAGGCTGAATCCGGAGTATTGAAATTACAGGTAATGCCGGGTAGTGTTCCTTTATTTATAGAAGAAATAGCGGAAGAATTCAGCGAACTGGCTGCACAAAAAAATATTCGTTTTACAGTCACCTTACCAGAGCTACAACAAGAAAGCTGGTTTGATAGACAAGTTCTTGAAAAAATAATTATCAACCTGCTTAGCAATTCATTTAAATACACGCCGGAAAACGGAGTAGTACAACTGCAGATATTAACTTCATTAAATGGTTTCAAGCCTTGCTTTGAAAATGAAATACGTATAGAAGGCAATGAGAAAGCCCAATCATTTCTCTATTTCAGGATTGCCGATAATGGAATTGGTATATCCAAGGAATCCATTACACATTTATTTGAGCGCTATCACCGTGTATCCGATGCGCATATGGGATCTGGCATCGGGCTGGCCTTTGTTAAATCCCTTACTCAATTACATAAAGGGAATATTTTTGTTTCCAGTGAACGGAATAAAGGAACAGAAATAATTATAGGCATACCCGCTAATCGTGTTGCTTATACAACCACAGAGCGATGGGCACATACAAAAGAAAAAAATGTTTCGCTAGAAGCCGTGCTGCAACAAGCACAGGAAAAACAATCACAAGTACCTGCTACAACACAGACTGAAACAGCAACTAATCTGCAGCCGGTGATACTTATTGCAGATGACCATGAAGAATTACGTGGTTTTTTGAAAGAAACATTGGAAGAGGAATTTCAGGTACTGGAAGCACCAGATGGTAGTAAAGCTTGGGAAATAACGCAAGAAAGTTATCCGGATATAATCGTTAGCGATATTATGATGCCAGTGCTCGATGGAATAGGTTTTTGTAATAAAGTAAAACAGTCTCAGGAATACGCTCATATCCCTTTTCTTATGCTGACAGCAAAAACCAGCATCGATTCACAATTAGAAGGTACAGGTTCCGGTGCGGATTATTATTTTACAAAACCTATTAATACTGAATTACTCATTTTGAGCATCCGCAATATTCTTTTGCAAAAAGAAAAACTAAAGGCTCGCTACCGAAGTGATCATCATGCGGAAATCCATGATCTTGTACACAGTAGTAAGGACAAAGAATTTATGGAAGAGCTCATTAGTATTATTGAAGATAATCTCACCTCCCCTACAATGGATATTGATTTTGTGTGTACGCAAATAGGCATGAGCCGCACCAAATTGTACAATAAAGTAAAAAATATTACCGGCCAGTCTATAGGCGATTTTATTCGCACACTTCGTTTGCGTCGTGCAGCCGCTTTAATGACAGCCAACGATCTTTCACTTACTGATATCATGTATAGCGTAGGTATACAGACCCAGTCTTATTTTTCAAAAGCATTTAAGAATGAATTTGGGAAAACGCCTACTCAGTTTTTAAAAGAACTGGAAAAACGATAATCACTGCTGTACTTTTATAAGATCGCGAATATAGTTATGATCAACAGTTTTTATTCATCAACAGTGGAATGTATAAACCTACAAGATCAATGATATACAACAGCCCTTTTTTACCAAATGGTAAATAAGGATCCTCTTCATTTGCTAACTTTACCGAAATGAAAGAATTGATCGAATATATTTTGCAGTTTGGCAATTTGAATAAAAATCAAATTGAACTTATTGCAAGCAAAGTGACCGAAGTAGAACTGCGTAAAGACGAGTATTTTTCGGAAGCAGGAAAAATTCCCCGACAAGTGGGTTTCGTTGTGAACGGTATTGTTCGTGGCTGTTATTACAATAATAAAGGTGAAGAAATAACCCGTTGCTTTATTCCCGAAAATAATTTAGTAGTTGACTACCCAAATTTTGAAGCGAACACTACTTCTGCCGAATACTTGCAAGCCAGCACCGACTGTAACATCATCGTATTTTCAAAGCAAGACTGGGAAGAACTTTCTCATACAATTGTAGGCTGGGACAACATCAAAAACAAAATGGTACAAAAGTGCCTTTACCAAAAATCCAGAAAAAGCCCGGTAATTTCACAAGATGCCACCACCCGCTATTTGGAATTTATAGAAAACTATCCAACACTTACCAACCGTGTAGCCCTTTCGCATGTGGCTTCGTACTTAGGCGTAACCCAACAATCATTGAGCAGAATCAGAAAAAAAATATCCTAGCATCGGTTTTTACCAAATGGTAAATGACTTCATTTTTTAAGAGTGCAGCTTTGCATCCTACATCTAAAACGAAGAAAAATGAAGTCAGCATTGATCACAGGAGCCAACAAAGGTATTGGCTTTGAAACAGCCAAGCAGTTATTACAAAAAGGATTTTATGTTTTTATCGGAAGTCGCGATTGGCAAAAAGGAGTACAAGCCGTTGAGAAACTGAAAGCCCTAAACTTACGAAACGTAGAGGCCATTCAACTAGACGTAACGGATGATCGCTCAGTAAATAACGCCCGAATGGAAATCGGCAAAAGAACAAAAGTTTTGGACGTGTTGATCAACAATGCTGGAATAAATGGCGGTGCGCCTTATACCGCATTGGAAGCAAGTAGCGAACAATTCTTTTCAGCCTTCAATACCAATGTTTTTGGTGTAGCCAGAGTTACACAAGCCTTTATTGATCTACTACACCAATCGTCCGAGCCAAGAATTGTGAATGTCAGCACAAGTGTCGGTTCGCTTACACTGCAAAGTGATCCGAATTGGTTCGGTTACAACTTTGCAAAATATGCGGTTTATGGTGCGTCTAAGTCAGCATTGAATATGTTTACCGTTCATTTGGCTTACGAACTGCGAGACACTTCTTTCAAAATAAATGCGGTTTGTCCGGGCTATACAAAAACTGATTTTACAGGTTACAATGGTGGCGAAGTAGAAGATGCAGGAAAGCGCATTGTAAAATATGCTTTGCTGGACAAAAATGGAGTAACGGGTAAATTTATCAGTGAAGAAACTAATCCTGAAGCAGGCGAAATTCCCTGGTAAAAGAATTGCCAGTAAACAGATAGAAATCACTATTTGAAACTTGATAAATCACATGCGAAAACTAACAGTTCTCTCCTATTGGTAAGGAAAATCCGCTTCTTCTACGATGAATAGTGACTTTACAGGTACACAATTAGTCAGAAAATCTCTGACTTAAATACATTTAATGGTTTATACGTATGTTTTCTTTCCACTAGTGTTTATAAATATATGTAATAACACTTATATATATAAGTACATTCGCGCCTAAAAAAATACGCATGCGAAAAATTTGCCTTGGTTTTATTTTCCTGATGAGCTTTTATTATCCTGTTTTTTCACAATGTACTCCCGCCACCGTAAGAGGGACTACAACTGTTAATACACCAAGTTACGCCCTAAACGCAGCCTTTAACTCCAATAACACTGGTGTCGCTACTATCAATAACCTGAGTAGTGGTATGTTTAACTTTACCGCGGCTGTGGCTGGTACCGCCAGATGGTCAAACGGTGTTCAAATTCAAAATGATGGAACAGTAGGCGATTACATTTATGTTCAACCCACTTCTACCAACAATGCGGCCTCCGCAAATGTTGCCACGTATACCATTCAGTTTAACGAACCTGTTACCAATTTCAGCCTTCGCTGTGCAGGGCTTAATTACGAAGACCAACTTACTATACAAGCATTTAATAATGCCGCTCCTATTACCATTACGGCTGCCAATTTCAGCGACAATGTAGCCGATCCCGGCCATTCAGGAGTTATTGTTATTTCCGGAGGTAATACAATTACAGGAAAAAATACAGCTGGCGGCACTTCGGTAAACACGAATCGTATTACACTTACCATACCCGGCCCTGTAACCAGGATTGTAATGACCAGTGGCAAAGGAGATAATAGCAACAGTACTGTTACATTGGGCTTCACATCTATTTCCTATACACGTTGTGTAAAAGCACCAGTAGATGTTAATGCCACTTTTGTAGGGACACTGGCAACCGGCAATGTAGGTACCAATGATGTAAAACCAACAGGTACTACCTATGGTACAGCTATTGCTCAACCCGGCAATCCCGGCCCTGCGCTTCCTACAATTAATGCAGATGGCACTTATAGTTTTACTTCATCAGTAGCAGGTGTCTTCAAATTTTTGGTGCCCATGTGTCCGGGTAGCGTAGTTGTGCCGGATTGTGCTGCAGTAGAACTAGTAATAACGGTGAGCGAGCCCTACACCAATACGAATAAACCATTTGCTAATACAGATATGGCTACCACGCCGCTTAATACACCGGTAGCTATTAACACTTTGGCAAATGATAAAGCAGGAAATAATACGGCCGTTACATTAAACCCCGCTTCGGTTGTTATTACCGTAGCCCCACTGCATGGAACTGCCACTGTTAATCCCAGCACAGGCGTAGTTACCTATACACCCAATAATGGCTATACGGGTTATGATATTTTAACTTACGAGGTTTTTGATTTTTCTAGCCCTACACCTCTCTCTGCTACCGCAAATCAAATCATAACTGTTATACCTGCTGCCACCGTCAACAGTACTGTAGCCGCAGATGATTATAACAGCGGCATACTCAACAATCCGATAACAGGCAATGTGCGAGATAACGACAGCGATCCGGAAGGCAACCAGCAAACGATTACCCTACAGAATACCACTATTTCAGGTAAAGGCACTTTAGCTCTTGCCAATAATGGAAGTTACACCTTCACTCCTGTGCCAGGCTTTAGTGGACCGGTAAACTTTCCTTATCAGGTTTGTGATAATGGCTCGCCGGCTGCTTGTACCAATGCTACATTGTATCTGTTGGTATTTCCTTCCGTTTCATTACCGCTTGACCTTGTTTCATTTACTACTATTACTGACAATGCAAATGCAAAACTCCAATGGGTAACAGCCAATCAGGATAATGTAAGCCATTTTGAAATCGAGCGATCTGCTTTCTCTCCTCTTGCTTTCTCCGTAATAGGTACTGTACCTGCTAATGCTGAAACAAGCGGAACCTACACATTTACCGATGTGAATGCGAAGAACAGTCTTGATAAAGCTTATTACCGTTTAAAAATGATTGATAAAGATGGGCGCTATTCCTATAGCCGTATCAACCTTGTAAATTTTGGTAAAAACGTTGCTACAACTATTCACCCGTCTGTAGTCAGCGCCGGACAGGCAGTAGTCTTACACACCGGAGCTACCGATAATCAAAGTAGTTACGATGGATTATTATATAACTCTGCTGGCCTAGTTATTCAAAGATGGAAAGCTGCTACCGGTGGTTACCACCTTATTGAAACAAGCCATCTCGCCAAAGGCATATATATTGTACAAGTGCAACAAAAAACAGGCACTACTACCCAAAAATTCATCGTGCAATAATCTCTATATATTCACTAGTTTTAAGAAGCGGCATCAGTACTGATGCCGCTTCTTTTTATTTATGCATTTTTCTTTTGTTATAATTGAAAAGATTTTTGCGAGAAAGTCCTTTATAAACCCTCAATAAAATCTATCACCGTTTTCTTACGGTACTTAAAAAATTATCCTGCACTTAATAGAATCACTTAACTAAGTAAGAATATATATTGGTACTTACGAAGACTTTCAGCAATACAAATTGCGAATTGCAGCTACATGGTTTATAAGGGATAAGGGTTGGGTATTTAAAGGACAGTGTCGTATATTTATGTGTAAGCAGTAAGTTTTGTTCGACACCACCAGACAATTTAAGATGTTACAAAAAATCTTAAACATTTTTAAATCAAAGACGCCTACCCAGAAAATGTATCCTGAGTTAGAAAAAGTTGGCGGACTTAAAAATGCTATAGATAGTGAATTTGAAAAACTCAACTCAGGCTTAAGAGTTACAAGGAATAGTGACTTGGACAAAGTTCCTCTAACATTCGCATTAATTGAAAATGGAAATAAATTTTCACAGGTATATATCGCCGCGGAAAATCATCTATATCTACCCGACTTCTGGAAAGAGGGAGTCTGTCTTGCTCATGGAGAAACGGACAACATTTCAAACCTTGGACAGGTTTTAGATTTTTGGCTTTGCAATGATGTTAGTACAAAAGTATTGGCAGACAAATTTGCATTCGTAGTACCATATGAGAATGCATCTGCATTTGAAAACAATGAAGAAGTTGAATATGTTTGGAGGTTTTTATTGAAGGAAGACGACACTTTGGGACTCAAGGAATTCATAAACCTTGCAAGCAAAGACGAGCTTTTAAATAAACTTTTTCCTTTTACGAGTCTGTATACTCTCTCTTTTAGTAGATGTACTGGCTTCCCATTTGACACCAATGACTTACCGAATGTAACGGAAATTGAATATATACATTTTGCGTTACCAAAGAATACTTCTGAGTATTCTAAGATTGTACAAGACACGTCTATCCAAAACAAAACTACATATGTAGTTACAAAGAACAAAACTCAATATATTGGTCAAGGAAACGCCGAGGAAGCTCTTAGGATTGTAAAAGCTAATTTACCAGACAATGTACAGCCAGCAAGAAAAGGAACAGCAGAAGATTAGAAAAACCTACTGCCAACCTGGGTTTTCTGCCATGCCGGTTTCAGAATAAATCATCAACACCAAATCGCTAATCAGCTTCAGTTCCAGCAGAAGAATCACAGATGAACAAAATATTATATCTTCAACTTTGGTAACAATATTGGGCTTTTGTTCCGGGCTGGACGGATCACAGAATACCAGCACAGCAGAAAGCCCTTACCCGTTAGCGGCAATCGTTTCTTGCTGGATTATTAAAGTACAGGCTTTTAGGCAAAAGATTCAATCATTTTATGAAGTATATTGAAAAATACTGGATAGGTATTGTCTGCATCCTGTTCTTTTTTGCGTTAGTAAAACCGGCAGTTTGTTTTTTCATTTTTGGGGCTTTGATAGCCTACATTATTGTAAGCTCAATACTATTTTTAAGGAGCCTACATATTTATGGCAAAACAGCAGTCGGAAAGATATTGACCTATCAGAAAGGGTCAAGAGGCTCCAAAACTCCTGTTATTGAATTTAAGACTCTTAATGGGGATATCATATCAGAGCAGCCTTTTGTTTATACTTCAACGGACTTGAGTAAAATTCGAACTTATAAAAATCTTATAGACACTGAAGTCAAAGTTTTGTATGATCCTAAGAATCCCACAAAATTTGTCTTGGCAGACGAATCGGGTTTTAACAACCTAGTCTTAACTTTCGGCTTGTTAGTAGCCCTAAGTTTTATAGTTGTTAGTATTTTCGGTTTACTTGGATATATAAAGTTTTGATTCTAACGGTATGCCGCTAACAGGCGGCTTTGTGCCATGCTGGCGACAGAATAAATTCTCATCGATATATCGCTACTCGGCTTCAGTTCAATCATTAGATTCGCTGATCAGCTTTGGAATATAATATCAGCTTTATAACTTTACTCAGCAAATGTCCCAGCTGAAGTAACTCAGACTATCAGCACGGCATAAAGCCGTGGGGCGTCAGCGGTTATTTTATGAGGACAGCGATCACAATATTTCTACTAATCTTTTCTACCACAATATCTTTTGCGGACCAACAACGTTTGAATACATTGTTTAAAAGTGAAAATGGCAAGTATTCAATAAAGTATTCAAAGAAGAAATGGCATTTGATAAATGAGTTTGGAAAAAAAATCTATAGCATCCCTGATAAAAACTATACGAGTATGACAATCTTTATTTCTAATGATGGACAAAGACTTGTTGTAATTGACGATTTCATGGAAGGACACCTAATTAAAGAAAGACCTGCTCTAATATTTTTTCAAAACGGCAAGTTGACAACATCCTATAAACTTAAGGACATTTTGACTGATACTTGTAACGTGACGAAAAGTATATGGCATACAATGTGGTCATTGGAAGATTTTGGTTTTTCAAAAACCGACTCGACATTTTCTATGGCAACTTTTGAGTTTAATGAATTTGAGTATGATACTTTTAACGGCAATCTGATAAAAAAAGACAAACCAGAACCCTTTGACCAAAACACTGTTATTGTCTATGGAAAATTCTATAAAGATGACAGTGAGGAGACAACCATGACCGTCTTTAAATACATTGCAGGGGAAAAACTTCCGGATAATAAGCTGACTTTTAAAACTAAATCATACGGAAAGGGGAATTGGACTGAGACATTAATGATAAAAAATGGAATAGAAGTTACACCAATAAGATTCAGGACAAGATTAATTGGCTACTCTTGTTTAACTAACTAAAAACACGCTAATGATAGGCTGTTGTTTTTGACTACTGAAAATACTTGTTTTAGTAGCTTAGTGATTACCGACACGTTTGGCCTTGTCCATTACAGTTTATTATTTTCGCGGACGGGCATAATTCTATCGTTCTTCGCTATAATCTGACAAAAGTTAATCCCCAACACGCTATCCAACTCCAAAAAGAAATAAAAAAATTGCGTAGTTAAATAACTACACATACATTTGTAGTCAAATGACTACACAATGAATTTAAGACGAGATGTATTTCAAGCTATTGCCGACCCGACAAGAAGAGCCATATTACTATTAGTAGCTACTCAATCAATGACGGCAGGAGCCATCGCTTCTAATTTTGACACAGCAAGACCGACCGTATCCAAACATTTACAAATACTTACGGAATGCGAATTATTGACCTGGGAACAAAACGGAAGAGAAATTTCTTACCACTTAAATCCTAAAAAAATGAAGGAAATAGCCGACTTCATCGAGCCATTCCGCAAAATGTGGGACGACCGATTTGATAAGTTGGAAAAGCTAATGAAATCGAAGACTCCCGAACACAAAAAGAAATAATTACCAATTGAGTAAAAACAAAAAGTAAAATGGAACTGAAAACAAAAATAGTGGCAGCAGAAAACGTACAAGAACTGACTATCAGAAGAGAGTTTGACTTGCCTTTGGAATTATTATTCAAGGCGTATGAAGACGCTGAACTATTTGAGCAATGGATGGAAACAAAAGTGCTGAAAATGGAAAACAAAAACCACGGCTCTTATGTGTTTGAAACCTCTCGCAATGGCAATGTAGTCTTTCGTGCCAACGGAACAATACACGAGTTTGTAAAGAATCAAAAAATCACACGGACTTTTGAAATGGAGAATACGCCTTTTCCCGTTCAGTTGGAATTTTTGGAGTTTGATACATTAACGGAAGAAACGAGTCGCCTTACGATAAAAACGATTTTTAAATCAGTTGAGTTTCGTAACCAATTATTGAAAATGCCTTTTGCCCAAGGGCTGAATATGGCTCATGACCGGCTACAGAAAATTGTTAGCCTACTAAAAAAAATAACAGAATGAACAACCATAGCAAAATCATTTATTGGGTAACAACCGTTTTTCTCGCATTGGGAATGACAGCAGGCGGCATACAACAAATGCTGCAAATAGGTGGTTACAATGAAATCGTAACAACATTAGGTTATCCTTTATATCTTTTAACCCTACTAGGTGTTTGGAAGATGTTGGGGGTTATCGTCCTTCTTCTTCCAAAGTTTCCGTTAGTAAAAGAATGGGCTTATGCAGGATTTTTCTTTGCAATGTCGGGTGCTGCCATTTCCCATTTGACAGTTGGACAATCATTCGCAGAAGCTATTCCATCTTTGGTCTTACTATTGCTGACTATTTTGTCATGGTATTTCAGACCAACAGACAGAAAATTAATTTTACCAAATTCCTAAACTAATGAATACACAAGCAGAAAGATTTTTTGAAAAATCCAAACAATGGAACAAAGAGTACAACCTGTTGAGAGAAATAATTCTTGAAAACAAATCATTGGAGGAAGATTTTAAATGGATGCATCCTTGTTATACTTTTCAAGAAAAAAATGTGGTACTCATCCATGGCTTTAAGAAATATTGTGCATTGTTGTTTCATAAAGGAGCTTTATTAAAAGACACCAAAGGAATATTAATACAGCAGACCGAAAATGTGCAATCGGCAAGGCAACTTAGGTTCACCCATTCGGAACAAATTGAACAACAAAAATCCATTATCAAAGCCTACATCAAAGAAGCTATTGAACTGGAAAAGGCAGGGGCAAAAGTTATTCTAAAAACAGCTTCAGAATATCCCGTTCCCGAAGAATTCCAAAGAGCTTTGGACGAAAACAAAGAACTAAGCAAAGCGTTTTACACTTTAACCCCGGGACGACAAAAAGGATATTTGTTTTATTTCAATCAAGCCAAGCAATCCAAAACCAGAGAAGCCAGAATTGAAAAACACTACCAGAAGATTTTGGACGGAAAAGGAATTGACGACTAAAACAAACGAAAGAACACGCTTACACAGTACTATCTATCCTATTATAGATTTTACTATAAGCTTATGGAACTGTCCGTATCGAGTAAGGAAAGGGCTATGGCTATCATATAGTAAAAACTATCTACTACTCTTCAGTTTTACGGTCTTCCTTCATCTTTTGTTCTTTCGAATAGGCTAGTAGTAAGTTTATCGAATTGTAAACATTGAGCCCTATAAGAAATTGAAGAGAAGAGATAGACACAAGAAAAGGTCACTAATTTATAGTGACCTTTTCTTTTTTAGTGATCAAACGATACCCTTTTCAAAACATTGGGACTTCTATCACTTGATTAGTAGAAGAGCTGATTTTTCTTGTAGTAAAGTCTTTGTTCTAAGAAATAAAGGGAGTCCATTTTTGAGAAGATTGTGCAGACAAAATCAATGTATCGATGAAGGCCATACCTCTCACCCCCTCTTCCACTGTAGGAAAATCCATTTCCATTTCTGAAACTGTTCGTCCTTCCAGTTTTGCAGAAAGTGTAGTTGCAAAATTTCGATATAAGTTAGCAAATGCTTCTAAAAATCCAGCAGGATGACCACCGGGAGTTCTGGAATTATACAGCGTTTCTTTGTATAAAATATCCTGATAATTATTGCCTGCTTTGAATAGTTGAGTTGGAGCATTGAGCCATTTTACAACCAATACACCTGGGTCTTCCTGGTTCCATTCTATTCCTCCCTTATCTCCGTAAATCCGAATTCGGATTCCGTTGGCCTCGCCGGCAGCAATTTGCGAAGCCATTAAAGCTCCCGCTACACCATTTTCAAATTTTAATAACACATTCCCATCGTCATCAAGTCTTCGGCCTTCAACAAATGAGTTAAGCTCTGCACATACATGAGTTATCTTTAAACCACTCACATATTCAGCTAAATGAGCTGCGTGTACTCCTATATCGCCCATACATCCACTCTTACCACTCTTACTCGGATCTGTTCGCCATATTGCTTGCTGACTACCCTGCGTTTCTAATTCTTTGCTAAGCCATCCTTGAGGATATTCAACCCATATCTTCCTAATTTTCCCTATTGAATTATGACGAATCATTTCTCGTGCCTGTTTTACCATTGGGTAACCAGAATATGCATGAGATAAACAGAGTAAGAGTCCTGTTTCTTTTACCTTTTCTTGCAGCAACTTCGCTTCCTCCAAAGTCATGGTAATTGGCTTTTCAATTACCACATTAAAACCATTTTGCAAAGCCAGCATTGCAGGCTCAAAGTGTACAAAATTTGGAGTAACAATAGTGATAAAATCCAGGCGTGTGTCGGCATCCCGTTGAGATTCTTTTTCAATCATTTCTTGGTAATTCAGATATATCCTTTCCTTAGGAAGAAACAATGCCTCGCCAGATGAACGTGCGATGTCCGGATGAATACTTAACGCACCGCTGCAAAATTCTATCATTCCATCAATATTTGCCGCCATGCGGTGAACAGATCCAATAAAAGCATCTTGACCACCCCCGATCATTCCCATTCTTAATTTTCGATTCATAACTTAATTCCCGATATTTTTAACTTGTATAATTAATTGATAGTACAACCAACAATAAAGAGTAAACTATAATGACAGTCCCGCCAAATTATGGGCACGTTTGTTTCCTTTTCTTTATATAAAAATACAGACCAGCAAAAGCGATAATAAGTAAACAGGGAATTGTCAATGTAGTTGTAATGATCTCCGGTCCTGCTTGCTTATTGGCCAAGAGTAATGCTTCTTTCATTGTTGCAGTAGCATCCGGACTATTGTACTGCGCTACTATTGCACCAGCAGGTAATTCCTTTGCAATTATTCTGTCATAGTGATTCCCCATCAATATCATATAAAAAGAAACGGCTAACATCCCCGCTCCTCCCATTAGATTAATTCCTACTGCACCGCTTTTAGGTATATATTCAGAAACAAAGCCCAACATGGCAGGCCAGAAATAACATACGCCAATCCCAAAGATTACAGCGCCTACAAATATCATGACTCCGGAAGTATTCGCTAATACATATAATCCCAGTGCAGCAATGATGGCAGACATTAATAAGACCCCTTGGGGTGCCAACCGCTTCACAATTGGTCCTGCGAAAGCCCTACCCACAACCATTACTCCTGTAGAAACCGTCAGAATTAACAGGGAATTGCTTGTGACACTTTTTAGCAGAACATCAATCCATTGATTGGTAAACAACTCTGTAATCGACGTTCCCAACATGCAAATGATCATGAAAATAAATAAGGGACTCAAAAGTGATCGATACATTTCCTTTTGTGAAATACCACTAGAGACCCTTTCTGTAACAGGAAACTTTAATTGCCAAAACATATATCCATATATAAATGTGGGCAAAAGCATGATGAGCATTTGCAGTTTCCAACCGATATTTACGCTATCAGAAAAATATACGATTAAGGTACCTAAAACAATTCCGGCAGGAAACCACAAATGAAAATGGCTGAGCTTTGTTGTTTTATTATCAGGATACAATGTTGTGACTAAAGGATTGCAAGCCGCTTCAACTGTGCCATTAGCGATTCCTATTAATAAAGTAGATATAAACAATGCCCAAAAGGAATTTGAAAATTGGTCTGAAAAAATAGTAAGTAATACGCCCGCTATATGAAAAAAGAACGCCGCTACTAACAAGCGCTTCATACCGATTGAGTCTACTACTATTCCACCTATAATTACAGCAAGCGGAAATCCCCAAAAAGCGGTAGAGGTAATGATCCCTAATTCTGATTTATCCAGTCCAAATTCTACACCCAACTTATTAAGCATTCCAGCTCTTATACCAAAAGAAAGGGAGGTTACCAAAAGAGCCAGGCAGCTAGCTACAAAAAGCTGCCTTCTATTTATATGTTGCATAAAATAGTTGTTAGAGAAGTTTTTTTATACGCTTATTCATCCGAATGTTTTCGGGAAACCGTACTCATAAGCATTTCATGAATTAATTCAATTTCTTTAGGAAGCTTATTTCCTATTTTATCAAAAAACTTTCTATGAGAACCAATTTCATTCTTCCATTCCTCTATTTCAATATCCATCACCTGCATAAATTGTTCTTCGGAAAAGTCAAGCCCATCCCATACCATATCACTATACTGCGGAACAAGACCTATGGCATGCTCTCTGGAACTTGCTCTTTCTTTAACCCTTTCAAATATCCATACTAGCACCCGCATATTTTCTCCAAAGCCTGGCCATATAAATTTTCCATTTTCATCTTTTCTAAACCAGTTGACACCAAATATTTTCGGAGGCTGTTCAAGTCTATGGCCAAACTGCAACCAATGATTAAAGTAATCTCCTATATGGTAACCGCAAAAAGGCAACATTGCAAAAGGGTCTCTCCTAACAACACCTTGCTGGCCAAAAGCTGCTGCAGTAGTTTCTGAACCCATTGTTGATGCTAAGTAAACTCCAAAATCCCAATTAAACGATTGGTAAACCAAGGGTATTACTGTACTTCGTCTTCCTCCAAAAATAAATGCACTGATAGGCACTCCTTCAGGATTGTTCCAGTTTTCATCGATAGAATTACATTGATGCAAAGGAGCTGTAAACCGTGAATTAGGATGGGCCACTTCCTTGTCTGTAGCCGGATTATGAACCAACCCTTTCCAGTTCATTACTCCTTGTGGTGCAGACTCACTTAAACCCTCCCACCATACATCACCATCTGGTGTTACGCCTACATTGGTAAATATTGTATTGGCACGCATCGCCGACATTGCGTTTGGATTGGTATGATTGTTAGTTCCAGGAACAACGCCAAAAAAACCATTCTCAGGATTAACCGCATAAAGCTGTCCATCTTTCCCCTTTCGAATCCATGCAATATCATCTCCCACCGTAGTAACCTTCCAACCTTGAAAGCTATCAGGGGGTATTAGCATTGAAAAATTTGTTTTACCACATGCACTCGGAAAGGATGCCGCCACATATATTTTTTCTCCCGCTGGATTTTTTATTCCTAAGATCAACATGTGTTCTGCTAACCACCCCTCCTCCTTCGCCATGACAGAAGCAATACGTAATGCAAAACATTTTTTTCCTAAAAGCGCATTACCGCCATAACCCGATCCATAGGAAATAATAGAACGCTCTTCTGGAAAATGCACTACGTATTTGGTTTGCTTATTACAAGGCCAGCTAACATCCTTGGCATTTTCTTCAAGAGGAGCTCCAATACTATGAAGACCTTTTATGAAACTTTTCTGAGGGACTAATTCTGCCCAAATTTCCTTTCCTACTCTAGTCATGGTGTGCATGTTGGCTACAACATATTCACTATCTGTAATCTGAACACCAATTTCCGAAAATGAAGAGCCTAGTGGCCCCATGCAATACGCAATAACATACATTGTTCTTCCCCGCATAGAACCTCTCATCAATCTGTTCAATACTTCCTTCATTTCATCAGGATTCTTCCAGTTATTAGTGGGCCCTGCATCCTCCTGATTTTGACAGCAGATAAATGTTCTATCTTCTATGCGTGCTACATCAGTAGCGTCGGTAAAACAGGCATAACTACCGGGCCACTTGCTTCTATTCAATGGAATAAAAGTTCCTTTTTCTACTAATTTTTGACAAATTTGCTCGTACTCTTCACTACCACCCTGACAAATAAATACTTCATCCGGTACACACAAATCGGAAATCTCTTTAATCCAATTTATTACCGCCTGATTGTTAATTAAAGAAAGGGGTTGCACCTCGTGGGACTTACTACTAATGTGATTCATAAAATAAGTTCTTGGTATATGGTTAGGGCATGACGCTGTTATGCAGTTATTTGAAGAATAACACAACTGCCTATTTAATGTACTTTATAACTGTGACGCTGATAAACTAGAAGCTCTTCTTTATTTTTCTTTGTAAGCGATCAGTTGCTGAGTGATGCTTCCTAAGCTATCGATACCACAGGTAACAATATCTCCGGGTTTTAAAAAAATGGGGGTGGGCTTTATTCCTAATCCTACACCGTGTGGAGTGCCTGTAGAAATAATATCCCCCGGCAACAAGGTCATAAACTGGCTTATATAATGAACAAGAAATGGAATAGAAAAAATAAGATCGCTTGTATTCCCTTGCTGCATCATCTTACCATTCACACTTAACCACAAGTTTAAATTGTGAACATCCGAAATTTCATCGCTGGTTGTTAAGCAAGGGCCCAGCGGAGCAAAAGTGTCACAACTTTTCCCTTTCACCCATTGTCCTCCTCTTTCAAGTTGATAGGCTCTTTCGCTATAATCGTTATGCACACAATAACCAGCTATATATTTTAAAGCATCTACCTCTTCCACATAGCTTGCTTTTTGTTTTATGATAACCGCCAGTTCCACTTCCCAATCTGTTTTTTGACTTCCCCTGGGAATCACTACATCATCGCTAGGTCCGATGATAGCCGTTGTTGATTTAAAAAACAAAATGGGCTCAGTAGGAATCGGAGAATTTGTTTCTTTGGCATGACTGGCATAATTCATACCTACGCAAATTATTTTGGACGGATTAGCTAAAGGAGCACCGATTCTTACATCTCCAGGCAACACTGAAATACCATCTTCTCTACTATTATCCAGATATGTTTTCAATCGTTCTAAACCACCCGATTCAAAAAAATGTTCTGTATAGTCTTCATGGAAATTTGACAGAGCATAATTTTCTCCGTTAACCTGAACACCTGGCTTTTCCTGTCCTGCCATTCCATAGCGAATAAGTTTCATTGTCTAAGTATTTAATTTTAAAAAACCACCATCTACTGCATAATCATTACCCGTAACAAAACCAGCTTCATCACTACATAAAAAAAGTGCCATAGCGGCAATTTCTTCCGGCTTACCCATGCGACCTATGGGTTGTGCTTTTGACAATTTTTCAAACATTTCTTCCTCCTTGCCGGGATACGTTTTTGCAATAAAGCCATCTACAAATGGAGTATGTACACGTGCAGGTGATAAACTATTGCATCGGATATTATAAGACAGATAATCTCTTGCTATGGAAAGCGTCATCGCACTGACGGCTCCTTTGGTCATTGTATAAGCAAATCTTTCAGGAAGTCCGACATGTGAAGCAGTGGATGCAACATTAAGAATTGCGCCGCCTTTTTGCTTCATAAACGTGATACTTGCCTTTAGAACATGATACATCCCTTTAACATTGACTGAAAACAATCTCTCAAAATCTTCCGGGCTTGTAGTTTCCAGATTACCTATATGTGAAACGCCTGCGTTATTAACTAATATATCCAGTTGGCCTGTTTCGGCTACCACTTCATCTACAGTTTTTATTACTTCTTGAAGATGTGTAATATCACAGCGCTTACGAGTAATTCTTCCATTCTCCAGCATTATATCCTCTTCATTGCCGCCAACATCCAAGGTAAACACATCAGCTCCCTGATTGGCAAATAATTCTGCTATCGCTTTGCCAATACCACTAGCTCCACCAGTAACAATGGCAGTCTTTGAACTTAGTTTAAACATTTTTCCCTTAAACAGTTTTGATTAAATCTCGAAAAATTAAAGTGCCTATTTATTTCACGGCATCACTTATTTTATTAAAATAGTTGAGCGATTCAATTACATCAGGCACATTGTTGTACCAGTTTAATTCACACTCAGCGTATATCAGACCATTGTATTTCTGGCGACGAAGCTCTTCGATTACTTTTTTAAAGTCAACCACTCCTTTACCCACTACTACATCTTCTCCCTTCACGTTATCAAACTCTGCAATGTCTTTCATATGCATACTTAGCATATTTCCCTCTAATTGTTTAAGACAGGTGGCGGGATCAAGACCACTCCGAACCCAATGACCTATATCTGCGCAAGCTTTGATATTTGGACGCCCTTTAATTGCCTGCAATACTGAATCGGGGTGCCAATATTTGCTAAGCCCTTTCCAGTGATTATGTATAGCTACTTTTATTTTATAGATATTGGCCAGGCTGTCTATCCCATCTAATAAATGTTCCTGAGGCTCTCCTGTTATAAATTCAAGACCCATCAACTTAGCAAATTCAAAATTATTTTTCCATGCTCCTATATCATGACCATCAGCATAGGTTGACACCATTTTAATTCCTCTATCACTCAATTTAGTTTTAATAGCAGTTAATTCATCAGGATTAAGGGTTAGCAATAATCTATTACCATAGGCTTCTCCCATTTCAAAACCAGCCGATATCTCTACAAACCGAGCACCTGTACTATCCATTTTTGCTAAAGCTGTATCAAAAGAAAACTTATGGAATGACCAGGATACTACTCCCATTTTCCAATGACGATTTAAAGAATCTGATGAGTTTGCTTTTGTATTATTTTTTTCATCCGATCCGTTGCATGCTAAAAACGAAAGAATAATACTCAGGAAAAGAGTTGACGACAAAACTTTTTGTTTCATATTTTATATTTCAATTATCATGATTTAATAGGGAGAAATACTAATACTTGTAACCCCTCCATCTACCACCAGGCTTTGCCCATTGATGTGCTTGGCTTCTTCTGAAACCAAGAATAATGCTGCATTAGCGATATCTAATGATCGCGCTACCCTGCCATTTGGAATAACGGATGCCCATGTTTTTTCATAAGCAGGATCTTCTACCGTTCTCTCCGTAAGCGTTGCTCCTGGAACTACAGTATTAATGTTAATACCGAATTGGGAAAGTTCTATCACCAGGCATTTAGCCAGCATTTCTATCCCAGCCTTCGTCATTCCATATACAGCCAGTCCTCTATGAGCAACATGACCCGTAACTGAAGAAGTAAATAATATAGAGCCCCCTGTTTTCTGCTTTTTCATTTGGCGGGCCGCTTCCTGCGCAAGAAATACAGTACCACCCAAGTTAACATTCACTACTTTTTGAAAATCATCCGCAGAAAAATTCAGAAAATCACCAAATAATGTAATCCCGGCATTGGCTATGGCAATATCTAGCCTCCCAGCCTGGGAAATAGCAAATGCCACAAGATTCTTCACCACTTCGTTATCGCCTGAGTTACCCGGAAAAGCTAAACAATTGCCCCCTTCTTGGCGAATAGCCTGTGAGGCATTTTCAGCTAGTACAGGATCAATATCATTTAATATAACAATCGCTCCTTTTAATGCCAGCTGTCTACACATTTCATAGCCGATACCTTGACCCGCCCCTGTAACAACGGCAACTTTACCTGAAAATTTTTGATTACTTTCTTGTATCATACAGCATTTTTAATGAGAATCTTTGGTAACAATACTGCCCGATCCCCCTTTCAAAAAATTGAGATCAGCTCCCAAATGGGGCTGTTCTACGTGGTTCATATACAAGTTTACGTAACCTCTGTCATAATCAGTAACAGGTTCTATCCACAATGATCTCCTTTGGCTTAATTCTTCTTCTGAAAGCTCAACATTTAAACTCCTTTTTTCAACATCTAGATGTATAATATCCCCTGTTTGCAATACACTAAAATTTCCTCCAATTGCGGCTTCAGGAGAAACGTGCAGAACGACGGTTCCAAAACCTGTTCCACTCATGCGTCCGTCTGAAATACGCACCATATCCTTAACCCCTTTTTCAAGTAATTTTTTGGGTAAGGCCATATTGCCCACCTCCGGCATGCCTGGGTATCCCTTTAGCCCTACATTTTTCAATACCAGAATCGTGTTTTCGTCTACATCTAGGTTAGGGTCATCAATTCTTTGCTTATAATCATCTATGTTTTCAAATACAAGTGCTTTTCCTGTATGCTTCAATAGATGTGCACTGGCGGCGGTAGGTTTTATGACGGCTCCATTGGGGCAAATATTTCCGGTTAAAATAGCCAGCGCTTTTGCCTGATTGAATGATTGATCTACGGGAGCTATTACTTCCCTATCATAACATTCTGCTCTCTCATAATTTTCCCGTAAGGTTTTTCCATTTGCCGTTTTGCAATCTTGATGAAGAAAACCATCCAACTCTTTTAATACAGCCTGTAAGCCTCCTGCATAGTACAAATCCTCCATAAAATACTTTCCGGAAGGCTGCAGGTTAACGATGAGGGGTATTTCTGAAGAAATTCTATCAAAATCTTTTAACGCCAGTGGCACTTTTACCCTTCCGGCAATGGCTAATAAATGAATTACGAAATTGGTAGATCCACCGATGGCTGCATTTACCTTAATAGCGTTTTCAAATGCTTTTCGGGTAAGAATATCAGATGGCTTCAGGTCTTCTTTTACCATTTCTACAATTCGCGAACCTGATAATTGCGCCATCACTTTTCTTCTCGAATCCGCTGCAGGTATAGCAGCATTTCCAGGCAAAGAAAGACCGAGCGCTTCAACCATACAAGCCATTGACGCTGCTGTACCCATTACTGCACAGTTGCCTCTGCTGCGACACATGCCTGATTCGATGCTCAGCATTTCTTCCGAACTGACGGCATCGCTTTTCATATCATCAATATATCGCCATAAATCACTGGTTCCTATACTACGTCCTTTGTGCTTTCCGGTAAGCATGGCTCCTCCTGAAACGACAACACAAGGAATATTGACACTGCTGGCACCCATCACCAGGGAAGGTGTTGTTTTATCACAACCACATAATAACACCACTCCATCTAGTGGATTGGCCCTTATCGTTTCTTCAACCGTCATGCTCGCCAGGTTCCGAAACAACATCGTTGTTGGTTTCATTAAGGGCTCCCCTAAGGACATTACCGGAAATTCAAGCGGAAATCCTCCTGCTTCTAAAATTCCTCTCTTAACAGATTCCGCCAGTTCCCTGAAATGAGCATTACAGGGTGTTAATTCACTCCAGGTATTACAGATACCGATAACCGGCTTCCCTTGAAATTCATGATCAGGTATTCCCTGATTCTTCATCCATGCCCGATAAATAAATCCGTCTTTTCCTTCTCTTCCAAACCAATCCTGACTGCGCAACCGTTTTTTCATTCCTAAAATTATATTTTACGTTAGTTTATCTTCTTTCAACCTTATGGCAACTTCCTGTATCCTTTTCTCCAACATTCTTGGCAATTCCACTTCTTCAAAAATAATTTCATCATCTCTATATTAATATCAGCTTATTATCTCTTTATCTTGATAATTTACCCCTTGGATTATTGAGAATCAATTGCATTCTATAGCATCAAAGAGATGCTCTTCATATGGATGCAAATACCTGCTTTTCAACTAGAGTAAGGCCTGAAACAAAATTTCGATAGGGTGTTCGGCCAATTTTGAGGTAGCATCTTTAATCTGATGACGGCAACTTGTACCAGATGCAGCAATGATAACATCAATAGGTTGACTCCGTACCGTAGGTAGCAAGGTTAGCTCTCCAATTTTAATTGACGTTTCATAATGCTCCTTTTCGTATCCAAAAGACCCTGCCATACCGCAGCAACCTGAAGCAATCGTTTGGACTTGATAATTTTCAGGAATAGCTAATATTTTTTCAGAAAAAGAAATTGAGGACAAAACTTTTTGCTGGCAATGTCCATGCAGGAGTATTTTCCTGGCCTCCTTAGTAAACAGGTCCCTATTAATATTTCCTTTTTCCCATTCTTTTGCAATAAATTCTTCTATTAGCCAGGTATTAGAAGCAAGCGCTTTTGCGGCATCGTAATTCTCTTCATCAGCAAGATCAATGTATTCGTCTCGAAAAGTAAGCAACGCTGATGGCTCAATACCCAATAAAGGGGTTGTACTATTTATCAAGGGAGCTAAGCTGCTGATATTTTTGTTAGCTATTTTTTTTGCTTTTCTCACTAGTCCTTTTGACAGCCAGGATCTGCCGCTTTCTTCATGCGCTGGCATTAAAACTTCATAGCCAAGGGCATTTAACAGCAGTATAGCCTTTATGCCTATTTGAGTATCGTTATAGTCCGTAAACTCATCGCAAAAAAGATAGACTTTTCTTTCGTTTGTTTGTTCCCGGCTTTTTTGATAGGTCTTGAACCATTGTTTTAAGGTCTGCTTATGCAAAACCGGCAAGGACCTTTTAGGCGCAAAACCAGAAAAGTATTTAATGATACTGCCAGAAGTCTTATTACTAACTAAGAAATTATAAAATGAAGGCATTCGGGATCCAATCCTGGATATTGCTGAAAAGTTGGCAATTAGCCTAGCTCGAAACGGAACACCCTTCACATCATAGTATTGTTGAAGAAACTCTGCTTTTAGTTTTGTCATGTCTACATTGGAAGGGCATTCAGATTTGCACGCTTTACAACTTAGGCATAAATCCATTACTTCATATACCTCCTGATAACCGTAACGATTAAGCTTTTCAGGTCTTGTTAAAAACTCACGAAGAATATTAGCTCTGGCTCGGGTAGTATCTTTTTCGTTTCTGGTTGCCATATAGGAAGGGCACATGGTGCCTCCGGCTAAATGACTCTTACGGCAGTCACCGGATCCGTTACATTGCTCAACATGCTGCAATAAGTTTTGCCCCGGAAATCTAAAAATAGATGTAGTAGCAGCAGGCGTTTTTGTTATATCACTCCTCAACATCGTATTCATGGGAGGCGCATTGACGATCTTATTAGGATTGAAAATATTATTGGGGTCCCATGCCGTTTTGATCTCCTGCAATATTTTATAGTTAGACTCCCCTATCATGAGCGGTATAAACTCGCTACGCAATCTTCCATCTCCATGCTCACCACTTAATGAGCCATTGTATTTTTTAACCAGTATTGCAATTTCTTGCGCAATAGTTCGAAATAACTCCTGCCCTTCCTTTGTCTTTAAATTCAATATGGGACGCAAATGTAATTCGCCTGATCCCACATGCGCATAATGTACCGCATGCAAGGAATATTTAGCCAGTATACGATTAAACTCTTTAATATACTTCGGCAAATCCGATACAGCAACAGCAGTATCCTCAATTACTGACACCGCTTTTTCATCTCCAGGTAAGTTGCTCAATAAGCCAAGCCCGGCTTTTCGAAGTGACCAAAGCTTGCCAATTTCCTTGCCTTTTAATAATGGGAAATGATACCCCATACCACTCATTTGCATTTCCTCAATCATCTGTTGCACTATCCTCTCCACATCTTCCATCTTCTCCTGAGCAATCTCTATAATTAAAATGGCAGCCGGGTCTCCTTTAACGAAAAACCGATTAGCTCGTTGCTCAATATTTTCTTTGGTGCATTCCAATATGTAATGGTCAATAAGTTCGCAGGCGATTGGATTATATTTTACAGCTATCAGGTTAGCTCGCAAGGCTTCATCAATTGAAGAAAAGTGAACGCAAAGAACACCTTTTTCTTTAGGCGGTAGCGGCTCCAGATTTAATTTTATTTCTGTTATAAAAGCCAATGTTCCTTCCGCACCTGCAATAAGCTTACAAAAATTGAAATCATCTGCTCCTGCGACAAAGGGGGCTGTTTCTAATAAACTATCTATAGCATATCCCGTATTCCGTCTTTGAACTTCCTTTTTAGGAAACTCTTTTCTGATAGATAACTGGTTTTCGTATTTACTGAGAACAGATCTTGTTTTTTTATAGATACGACCTTCCAATGTGGGCCATTCACATTTCGCCTGGAAATCATCAAGAGAAATTTCTTTAAATATGGCTTCAGAGCCGTCACTTAATAATGTTTTTAATTCCAACACATGATCGCGGGTACTACCAAAACGAATAGAATTGGAACCGCAGGAATTATTACTCACCATACCTCCTATCATAGCACGGTTGGCGGTGGAAGTTTCTGGTCCGAAACACAAACCATGCGTAAGCAAAAATGCATTTAATTCATCCCGCACTACTCCTGGCTGTACCCTAACCCATTTCTCCTCGGCATTCAATTCAAGTATTCGATTAAAATGCTTGGATATATCCACAACAATACCACTACCTACTACCTGACCTGCCAGAGAAGTACCAGCTGCTCTTGGAATAAGCGATGTTTTATGCGTATTGGCAAATTGAATCAATAACTTCAGATCATTTATCGATTGTGGAATTACTACCGCCAAAGGCATTTCCCTGTATGGGGACGCATCTGTTGCGTATATAATCCTCATTCCTTCATCCGCAAACAGTTCTCCTTCCAGGTTGGCGGCAAGTTGCTTCAGCGCTACTATCATAATTCGCTAGTATTTAACCTACTAAAATTTCTTAATAGTAGCGGCAAAACTATACTGACCAAAAACCAATAAATGTATTATTGTTAACCAGTTTTATAAGATACTACACTCTATACTTAGTTGATACGAGGTTAACCAAAGCGAGACTTATGATTAAAGGTTGATATTATTGGTTAATAGTTTGATTTTTTAGCCAGGTAGGCGGGTCTACTTTTGGAGAGTACACTTACAGAATCAATAATTTATTAAAAATAAGTATCGACATTATGAAATTCAAAGCCGCAGTATTAAAAGAGATGAGTCTGCCTCGCCCCTATACTGAAACAAACCCTTTACACATTGAAGAAATAAATTTAACCAGGCCTGGTCGCGGGGAAGTTTTAGTAAAAATTCATGCTGCCGGCCTTTGCCATTCCGACCTTTCCGTTATTGACGGTAATCGTCCTCGTCCATTACCCATGATATTAGGCCATGAAGCTTCTGGTGAAATTGTAGAATGCGGAGAAGGCGTACACAATTTCAACGTTAGCGATCATGTTGTGTTTTATTTTCTGCCAACCTGTGGTTGCTGTTTGCCTTGTGCAACAGGAAGACCCGCTCTTTGTGAGGTAGGCGCACAGAGCAATACGAAAGGCGTACTCTTAACTGGTGAATCCAAATATTCCAATAATCAAGGTGAATCGGTGTATCATCATATGGGGGTATCTGCATTTGCAGAATATGCTGTTGTTTCTGAAAAATCAATAGTAAAAGTTGCCTCCGACATTCCTTATGAAATTGCAGCACTTTTTGGATGCGCTGTAATTACGGGAGTGGGTGCTGTTTTAAATACCGCACAATTAAAAACAGGAGAAAGTGTTTTGGTCACGGGATTAGGAGGCGTAGGATTTGCTGCTTTATTAGGAGCTCTTTCTTGTGGAGCGAGTAAAGTAATTGCGGCGGACACGAATCCGGCAAAAAGAGAGATCGCTCTTCAATTGGGAGCTCATCATGTAATCGATCCTTCAGAAAAAAATGCATTAGAAGAATTAAAAGACCTCACGCATGGCGGCGTAGATATAGGTGCAGAATTTGCCGGCGTTATCCCTGCATTAGAATTTACCTTTGAGGCTACCAGGCGAGGCGGAAAAACTGTAACCGCAGGACTTCCCCACCCTAGTAAAAAAATCGAAATTTCTCCTACCAAATTAGTTGGAGAAGAGCGTTCTTTCTTAGGATCCTATTTGGGTAGTTGTGTTCCAGCAAGAGACATTCCTGCTTACTTAAATTTGTACCAGACAGGGAGACTGCCAGTGGAAAAATTACTTACCCATCAATTAAAGTTAGACGAGATTAATGAAGGCTTTGAGCGCTTGGCAAAAGGAGATGCAATAAGACAGGTAATTATGATGTAAAACAACATACAGTTATTAATGAAAACGATTCAACATTTTTTCGATACTCATTCCTTCCTAAATGGACAATGGGTACTTGCCAATAAAGGAACAACCTTTGCTGTTACAAATCCGGCAACAGGTGAAACCATAGCCGAAGTAGCAGATTTATCGAGAAAAGATATCGCACAGGCAATAGATAAAGCTCATGTAGCTTTTCCAGGCTGGGCGGCTTTGGCAGCAAAACAGCGATCCGCTATTCTTTTAAAATGGCACCAACTTATTTTAGAATATAAGGATGCGCTTGCACATCTCATCACCTTAGAATGTGGAAAGCCCTTAGCAGAAAGTTTATCAGAAGTACTATATGGGGCTTCCTTCTTGGAATGGTTTGCGGAAGAAGGTAAACGCATTTACGGCGACGTAATCCCCGCAAATACAAAAGACAAAAGAATTGTTGTAATTAAACAACCGATAGGCGTAGCTGCAGCTATTACACCATGGAATTTCCCCATGGCCATGATAACAAGAAAAGTTGCACCGGCATTAGCAGCAGGTTGTACATCCGTAGTAAAACCTGCTGAGGCCACACCACTTACCGCTTTATTGCTAGGCCAAATTGGGGAACAAGCGGGTATACCCGCCGGTGTTTTGAATATTGTTACTACACTGAATAGTAGTGAGGCTGGATTGGAGTTTTGTGAAAACAGTAAAATTAAAAAGCTGTCATTTACAGGTTCTACGAAAGTCGGTAAGATCTTACTAAAGCAGTCTTCAGAAAATGTCACAAAGGTTTCCCTGGAGCTTGGAGGAAATTCTCCATTCATCCTATTTGAAGATGCGGATGTTCAGGCTGCGATAAAAGGACTCATGTCCTCTAAGTTCAGGAATGCCGGCCAAACGTGTGTATGCGCAAATCGTATTCTTGTTCATGAAAAGATATACGATGAATTTATAGAGCAGCTGGTAAAAGAAGTGGATGCCCTTAAAGTTGGAAACGGCTTGGAACCCAATGTGACCATTGGGCCACTGATCAATAAATCAGGGCTAAATAAAGTAGCAGATATTATTGCTGACGCTATGCAACACGGAGCTACATGCGTTAGAGGTGGATCCGTTATAAAAGAATTATTTTTTGAACCAACAATACTGGCTAATGTAGACATATCCATGCGGTTGGCTAAAGAAGAGATTTTTGGTCCGGTTATTCCAGTTTTTAAATTCAAAACTGAGGAAGAAGCGATAGCACTTGCCAATGATACCATATATGGATTAGCTGCTTACTTCTATAGCAGGGATGTAAATCGTTGCTGGCGTGTTTCTGAGGCATTAGAATATGGCATGGTGGGCATTAATGAAGGAATTATTTCAACGGAAGTAGCTCCATTTGGCGGGATAAAACAGTCTGGAATAGGGAGAGAGGGTTCTAAATATGGAATTGAAGAGTACACAGAAATGAAGTACCTGTGTTATGGAAATTTATAGAAGTCGAAACTTCGGCGGATTGGTATGTGAATAGCAGCAGTTCTATAAAAGTAATGCCCATCGGATAATGGATTTTTAAAAGAAAATAATGTTTTTATCCAAATGGATGTGTTGAAAAAATTATATATTTATTTAGCGATAATATAGTTTTTGTTGCTGTTTTTTTTTCATACTCTATAATTTGCTATATGAAACTTTTGTGTACCGAAATTTCTCCTTTGATCAACAGTTCCTTTTTTATTGAAAAAAGAGAGCGAGACTTTTTCTCTTCCCCTTTTCATACCCAACCATCGTTCCACTCTCATCCGGAGTTAGAACTCGTGTACATAATGGAGGGATATGGCAAGAGAATTATTGGAAATAAGGTAGAATCTTTCAACTCCGGAGACATGGTTTTTATAGGATCCAATGTGCCGCACATCTGGTTAAGCGATGAAACATTCTACAAAGAAAATTCAATCTTATACTCAAAATCCATCGTTTCTTATATCCACCCAAAAATATTCAAGGAAGTTTTTACCCATATTGAAGAATTATCTTCTATAAAAAACATGATTGAGCGAGCTTCCCGCGGAATACGTATTATTGGAGAAACGAGAGATAAAATCGCCGAAAGACTCCAGACCTGTGTAGCAAAAACAGGATTTGAAAAATTCAATGAATTTCTCACTATCCTGTATCTTATTTCTATTTCAGAAGAAACTACCCATATAATTGACGAAGAATCGGCCAGCATTAAAAATGCTCATTCAGACAGGTTAATTGAAGTCATTAAGTATATTAAAGATAATTTCAGCGAACCTATTTCTTTAAAGGAAGTCTCTAAGATAGCCTGCATGACAGAACAATCATTTTGCCGGTATTTTAAAAATCGAACACAAAAATCGTTTTCAGAGTACCTCTTAAACTTAAGGATGTCTCATGCATGCCAGTTGTTAATAAGTGTCGATAAATCCATTTCTGATATTGCTTTCTCCTGTGGTTACCGTTCTACTTCGCACTTTTGCCAGGTATTTAAGGATGAAATAGGCGTAACTCCGCATCAATACAAAGTATCATTCTTTAAAAATTTATCTTTACCCGCATAGCATTCATAAATGCTGTGTAGCCTATTTAAATTTACTTAACCAGCACTGGGACATAAGTTGATGGCCAGCCAAGGATGGATGAACCCCATCTACCGCCCAGTAAGATCCTGAAGCTTTTTTCTGCGCCTTATCAAAATGCGATTGATAGGAAATCAATACAGTTTTGTATTTCGATGACACTTCGTGTACCGCCTGCTGATACTCCTTGAATTGTGGATACCATTTATCATCAACAAACATCACACCTTTGATAGCAAACGGTTCTCCCAGTATTATTTTGCAATCGGGTATACGTTGCCTTGTACGATCCAGTAGTTCTTCGTATTTACGTAGAAAAGCGTCAGGTGTATTCGTGCCTCCTTTTAATGTTGACCAAAAATCATTAACACCAATTAATATACTCAGTACATTAGGTTTTAGTAACAAGCAATCTTTTTCCCATCTATCCAACAAATCTGTGACCTTATTACCACTTATCCCCCTATTGTAAATTACCAGATTTTTTTCAGCATGATCGCACAACAGCTTTAAGGTACTTATATAGGTATAGCCATATCCTAGAGCCTCCAAATTATTGGCATCGGTAATTTCCCTTTTCCTATTGGCATCTGTTATAGAATCCCCCTGAAAAACAATAACGTCTCCAGGATTAATTTGAATTTTATTCTTTTTACGGGATGCCTCCTCTTCTGTTGCCATCAGATTTAAAGGTGCCATTCCCACACAAGCTCCTACAGCCATTTGTCGCAAAAAATTTCTTCTATTGCTGGAATTATCCCAATTCTTTTCTTCTAACGTATTAGTCATATACTATCTAAATCTGAATTATGTATTTACACCTACACCCTTCCATTCAAAATCTGCAACACCCTTTATTCCTAATCCTTCTACGAGGTAAACATTCCCACTTTCTGGATAGCTAGTAAGTTGCTCAGGTCTCATATTTTCCCGAGCTGTCGTTACTAAGAGTCTATCCAGGTTTTCTCCTACAAATGCGCAAGAGCTAACTTGTGGTACAGGAAAAGTAATAGTTTGCAAAAGCTCTCCATTATTCGGATTCCATCTTCTTACGGCAAAACCTCCCCAATGAGCTACCCATAACATTCCTTCTTCATCGATACACATTCCATCTGGTGAGCCCATTGATTCGGGAATTTTTACTGCAATTTCATTTGGAGTAATATTACCAGTGTATTCATCAAACGCATATGCTTGAACACAAAATTTAGGACTATCAATATGATACATGGTTTTATTATCAAGCGACCATACCAACCCATTTGTAATAGAAAGCTGAGGAATCTTTAGCATCGGTTGTAATGTATCATCTATACAATACAATGCGCCTGCCATAGGTTCACATGAAACATTCATGGTTCCCACCCATAAACGTCCCTTACTATCTATTGCACCATCATTGCATCGATTAGCAGGAAGCTGCTCTTCTATAATACACAACCACCGCATTGACCCTTTTTCCAAATCAAATTCTGCGATTCCGCCTTGCACAGCAAGAATTAAACTATTTTGTGTGAAGGGAATTAGTAAAGAAGCTCGGCGATCTATTTCCCAATAGTTTTTTTTTCTTCCATCTAGAGATTGCTCGTATATTTTTTTCCCTTCTATATCTGTCCAAAAACAAGTATTCCTTTTTTTATGCCATACGGGAGATTCGCCTAATATGCAAGGAGTGGAATAAAAATTAGATACAGTCATGAAGATCATTGATTTTTATCAGGCAATGCAAAAGCTACATATTTGTCGCCAGATTTAGAGCCTAATTTACCACCCCCACAAGCGATTACCAGATATTGTTTTCCACCTACACTATAAATAGCTGGAGTAGCATAACCCGGAGCAGGTAAATCATATTCCCATAATATTTTGCCCGTAGTTTTATGAAATGCCCGGATCTTACTATCTGGAGTAGATGCTATAAAAACTAAACCTCCTGCTGTAACAACCGAACCTCCATAGTTCTCGGTTCCTGTTTCTATTCCCTTTGGTTTAAAATCTGGATGATCTCCTAACATTACTTTCCACAACAGTTCTCCGGTATTAAGGTTTATCGCATTCAAGGTTCCCCAAGGCGGTCTAACAGCAGGGTATCCTTCCTTTGTCAAAAACTTGTTATACCCCGTAGTAGCAAAGGGAATATCTGTATAATAATTTGACTTTTCCTGTTTAACGATATAGGGCTTATCCGCTTTGCTATGTTTACCTAAAACATATGAAGTAATAGCATCTTTATCTTCTTTTGGCAAATGATTAAAACCTGGCATTCTTCCTCTTCCCGCAGCTATCATTTCTTCAAATGAGGATTCTGTATATTTTGAACTTACATTAATTAAAGAAGGAAAATCTCCCGTACCCTTTTTATCTGCTCCATGACAAGCACCACAATTTAACGCATATAGCCGCTTTCCTGCCTGTAAATAAGTTTCATTTTCTGATTGTTTTTTTTCAACTGCCATCATTGTCAACACCCAGGGCATTTCATTGGCATTTACATACATAATACCTGTTTGAGGATCAAACGAAGGGCCTCCCCATTCTGCTCCACCATCATATCCAGGAAAAATAATTGTTCCTTGCTTGGAGGACGGCTGAAAAGGACCTCCTTTTTTATAACTATTCCAACGTTTTTTTATATCCTGAAAAGAAGAATCTGGAACGAGATTATTTAATTCTTCTTCGGTGAAATCCTGTCTTACAAAAGGTTGGGGAAGTAGAGGGAATGGTTGTGTGGGTGATAATCTTTCTCCCTCTATTTCAGTTTCTACAGAGACGGGTCTTTCCTCTATTGGATAAATTGGTTTACCAGTTTCCCTATCAAACAAAAAGAGCATTCCGGTTTTAGTAGGTTGCGCTACTGCATCTATATTTTTACCCTCTCTATTAATGGTAACCAGTGCAGGAGCTGCGGGTAAATCACGGTCCCAAACATCATGATGTACAGTTTGATAATGCCAAATTCTTTTTCCAGTGGAAGCATCCAATGCGATAAGGCTATTGGCAAATAAATTATCGCCTAAGCGCTTACCACCATAAAAGTCGGGAGAAGCTGACCCTGTTGGTATAAAAACAATTCCTCTCTTTTCATCCAAACTAATACCACTCCAATTATTAGCACCTCCCACATATTTATAAGCCTCCGGATCATCCCAGGTATCATAACCAAACTCACCAGGATGTGGTATGGTATGAAAAACCCACTTTAACTTGCCTGTTTTAACATCCAGCCCTCTAATATACCCCGATGCCGCATCGGCGCTTTCCGATACAACAGTACCCAGTATAAAAGTATTCTTGTAAACAACTCCAGGTGTATTAGATGTTATTGAACGGCCTTTAAAATTTCCTTCCAAATCGTCAGCCAGATTGACTAATCCATTTTTTCCAAACTCTGCTACAGGAACCCCTGTTGTTGCATCTATTGCTATAATGGAAGAGCCAGAAGTGTATAAGACTCTTTTATCATTTTTTCCATCTGTCCAATAAGTTACCCCACGATTTGTATTGGGAATATCTACTTTTACCCCTCCCGTACTAGCAGGATCAGATGGATTAAATACCCATATTTCTTTTCCTGTGGAAGCATCAATCGCAAAAAGTTTTAGTTGGGGAGAAGTTCCATATAACACACCGTCTACAACAATAGGATTGCATTGAATTTGTTTACCCGTCATGTCTGCGCCACCTTCCGACTCATACGCCCAAACTTCGGTTAGCTGCATTACATTGGCTGTGTCGATTTGCTTATTTGAAGAATAGCGAATGGTTTCATAACTTCCACCATAGGCTTTCCATCCGTCATAATTATTCTTTTCTTTCGTAGTACATGCATTAAACATTAAGAATGCCAAAATTCCAGAAAGACTTACTTTAAACTTCATCGTTATTCAATTCATTTATATTTTATCAAATAATCATTCGCCTTAACTGCCGGTTACTTTTTTATTGTTACTTCAACAAACTTAATTTCCCTTCGATTTTTATCATAGGCAAATAATAATTTTTCGTTCACAATATTTCCATGCGGGTATGCGAAATGGCTCTCTCCCGTCAACAGATCCGCTTTAATGTACCAGGTATTCATTTCATCATTACTAATCCACAAAGAAAGAGGGCTCCGTACACCAAACTTTCCTTTTTCTCCATTTGCATTATGCAAAAGTGCAATTCTACCGTCTGGCAGCCGAACAAGATCGGCAAGTGTTGTCGGGTTAGGTATATCCGTTTGCCAGGCTTTACTCCAGGTTTTTCCGTTATCCTTACTTTCAGCTCTCCATAAAAAACCGCCCCATTCCGCTCTCATTAGCATTACGATGGTACCATTTTTTAACTTCATTAAAGTGGGCTCCAATAAACCTAAAGGCCGATTGCTTATATGCCCTTGCTGCTTCAATACAGTAGTTGTATCGTTTTCTGCATACAGCACATTTACACCATGTAAATATTGTCCAAACTTCCAGGGATCAAGATCTCCCGCCCGAAGTGTATCCCTCACAGCCAAAGCGCCTGCTTCAGTTTTTATATCAATCAAACTTCTGACTGGAGATTTTAACGGAACAGGTCTTTCTTCAAAAAAACTTGAACCATATAATAGCGCTCCATTTTGCAAAGAAACAGGCCTTGAAATAAGAAGATTATGCTTATCATTTACTGAAAAAGGGACGGGTTGACTCCACGTATAACCATTATCACTGGATTGGGTTTTGGAATAATACGTTTCCGTATACTGCTTATCAGCCGGCCAGTCTGCTACAAAAGCGGTTAGTTTACCATCACTTGTAACACGCATATTACCAAAACTGCTTGCCATTTTTCCGGCTGGCGAAATGATATAGGGAGTACTCCAGGTCTTTCCTCCATCTCTGGAACGGGACATCAGTGAGCAGTTATCTGTCGCCGGCTCACTATCACTACCGGAAAGCCATGTGCATAGCAACTCCCCATCAGGCAATGCAACAAACGTAGGCCCACAGGCCAATCGATAAGTGATATTACCAATAGCTACTCCCTTGTTTCCATCGAAAACCGTATACTCTTTGAAACTAATAATATTCGAATCTTTTTTTGCATTCACCCATGCCAGCACACTTTGCTCCTGCTGAGCAAACAAAATACCTGGCTGCATCATAAAAAAAACAATCAGGATAGTACAAAGAAGATACTTTTTTTTTCGTTGTATAGAATCAGCAATCATAATGTCTTTTTTATTAATCAATATCCTTTCAACTGTCGGCACAATGCTTAATGCGTATAGCTATCCAACTCATCTAATTTCTTAAAAAGAGTCCTAAAGCATCCATGAGCTCATTGGATACATCTTGTTTAACAGCAGGCGCATAAGGCATCCGTGAAACAGGATTTAAAACGGCAGAAGCTTCATTAAACCCCCAAAAAGTCCAACCAATACCTGCTGATTCTAACGCTTCTCTCAAGTCTTTAATGTATTGTGCCAACTCTATAGGATAAACTCCTTTTGATTTACCAAATTTTCTTACCCAAATTGGATCAAGTGCACCGAACTCAACAACCATAACGGCGAGGTTACCGCCATACGAATCGTTCCAGTTGTTGATATGGTTGATCCGCATGTTGATCCATTGCCTGTTATAATGCGCATCGCCATAGGCCAGCAGGTCGTTTTTTGCCTGCTCCTGCTCTTCTGGCTTAACGTCTTTTATCATTCTTCCCAATCGTTCCCGTACAATCTCTGGCGAAGACGGCCACGGGATATAGCTGATATCACGCCAATGAGTGCCTGCGCCCATATAATCACCAAACCGTGCATTTTGACTAAACTGGAAAGGCTCGTGTGTGGTAAAACTGTAATAAACATTTTTATCCTCAACGGGTATCATAGATGTCATTCCATATAAATTCCCCACTCGATTGCCAGGTATTACAATGGTATGCTCTTTCAGGTTTTTTCGGGTTGTTGTAAGCATGTCACGATAAACCAAATTCCAACTTTTAAACTCCGGCCCATATGCAGGGCCATGCGGTTCTGTCATTAACTGGAAAGCTACCTGATCTTTAGTCCATCGTTCACTTATATACTTAGTAAATGCTTCATAGAAACCTAACATTTTTATAAACTCTTTCTCATTTCCTAAATGTTTGAACTTAAAATCCGGTTCTGGGTGCAAGCAAATCAATACAGGCAAACCTGATGTCAAGGCAGTATCCACCATTTTTTGAACATACCCCATATTCGTCCCATTCAAACCATTTTCATTAATATAAGAATTTGCAGTAAATAACACTTTCACGTGATCAAATCCCATGTAGCGAACAACCTTCATATCCAGAGAACTAATTTCCATTTCAGGTTTTAAAGGAAATGAACGCTGTATTCTATCCAATGCAATACCTCGATTTAATTTTAAATAGGGGCCATTAGCTGGAGGCACCACAGTTGTAGCTTCTTCTGGTGTCAGAACAGCGTGATATGATTTAACATGAGCAACACTACCCTTTAATGGGAAACTCATGTTTATCGAATTACCGATCGTTAAAGGAAGTTTTGATTCAATTGTAACACCATTAGCCTTCTCGATTTTTTGTAAGCTTCTGTCCAGGTAAAACCTTAAATGGGCACCGTCATAACTTATTAATAAATGATGCCATAATGTATCTTTAATATAAATACCCGCATTTATATCGTTGGGTAAATTTTGATTCCTAAAAAACAGACTACCTGTTTCTTCTTTTAGATAAATGGAGTAAGAACCGGCTTCTTCCTTTTTTCCCTTTGCCACAATAACTCTCTTTTGCTTTACATCCTGATCTAATTTAACCCACAAAGCCAGCGAAAACCTGTTATTATACACCCCGTTATTTTCAGGTAATTGTATATATGCAGTTGGTTCAGTAATTTTTTTTACGAATCCAAATGGAGAACGTTCTGCATATACAGTGAGGGCTTTAGCTACTACACCTTCTTTTATCCCCAGGTTATCCTTAACTAAATAGGTATCTTTTTCATCCATTTTCCAGTAACTACCTGCTATTTCATTTAGTATATCTAAAATAGGCCCTTTATCTAACGCTTTTCCAAAAATTGTAACTTTAGAAATAGCGCCATTAAACGAATGCGCCTTACCAGGAATACCGCCTATAAACAATGGGGTCGCAGAAGAAGCAATATAGCTCTCGCATTTAATTTTTTCAATCAGTAAGCCATTATTAAAAATCTCTAATTCACTTCCTTGTTTACGAATAGCAAGATGATTCCATTGATCAAAAGAATTGAGGACAACTTTGGTAGATCGAAATGTATTTCCTGATGCAAGAAATACCAAATGATTGTCCTTGTCTAAGCTAATTTTAAAATTAGCAGAAGGGATATCCTTATCTTCTCGGGCAAGAATAATATTTTCGGTACTATTATTTCCTTTCCGCTTAACGAAGCATGTAATGGTGAATTGATTTGCCAGAGAAATTTGTTGTACTGGATATGCTTCTACATAATCATTGTTTTCCGAAAAGTGCAACGCGTTACCCATCCACTCATCCTTTTCCCATTTGGCTCCTTTAATTTTGCCGTGAATGCCCGGCATCTCCAATGTTTTTTTTCTAAAGACTATATCAGAGCGCCATGAAGAACCTTCCCACTTCTCATATCCAGCGTGACCGTTAACTTCAAATGTATTCGTGCCCTCTCCCTCTGTCAAATTCCACCTGGTTAATTTTTGATTAAACAAATCTCTAATAGAGGCTTCGTTTAACACATAGTCGTAAATCTTTACACTCGTTAAGGAGCTCACAAAGCTTTTCATCTTAGTAGAAGAGCTTCCATAAACAAGGCTTATATCTTGCATGGCTAAAGCACCAGTTACATTTTGCTCTACCATAATCATCCCGTCTTTATAAAATTTCATTACACCGGGTGCATAAGAAATGGCGATATGATGCCATTGACCAGCTTGAAGATCTAAAGAAGCTGTTTTTGCACCGCTAAAATACTTGGAGACAAAATCTATCCCGGCAGTTTGTGCATTGAATTTTATTTCAAATAGGTTATTCCTAGTCCTTTGCTCTTTTGCAGAGAAGATGATTGCATTTTCTTGTTTGGTTTGAAAGTATATCCAAAACGAAAATGTAAAATATGCACCAGATCCTTTAAAAGGGATTCCCAGCGTTTTGCTATTCTTTGTAGTAGTAAGCATCCCCTCAGTAGTACCAAGGGGATTACTTTTTTGAATGTTTATTTTTTGTGACTCCGTATTTGCATATGGTATTGGCTTTGCAATCTCATCTCCCCAAGTAAAAATTGGATCAGCGTATTCTTTTACATAAAGATTATCACTTTGTCCTATTGCCAGTGGCGTTAGAAAAAAAAGAAAAATGAATAATCCGCCTACTCTTTTCATGGGGAAGGTTGACCAATATATCGACATATCCATTGCACTCAATTTATGTAGGTATTACCAACCCGGATTCTGATTAAGATTGAAGTCAGGGATTTTAGAAACATCACCAATAGGAATAGGGAATATTAAAAATTTATCCTGCCAGGAGTTTCTACGTTCTGTAACAAACCGGGTATAATTATAGCTATTATCCGGGTTCTTTATTATTTCCATGCCAGTAACCAATTTATCGGTTTTATCCAAAATCTTCCATCTTCTTACATCCCAGAATCTATGTTCTTCAATAGCCAGTTCTACCCTGCGTTCATTTCTTATGCGGGCTCTCATCTGATCTTTGTTTAATCCAGCCGGAAGTTCGGGCATCTCCGCTCTTCTTCTTACCGTGTTTATAGCTTCATATACTTCAGCCACCGGACCGGAAGCTTCATTTTCAGCCTCAGCATAGTCGAGATAAATTTGAGCTAACCTGTATTTTTTCCATTCAGGACTGGGGCCTTGCCAAACCTGCAAACGAGGGTCTACAAATTTTCTGAGATAGTATCCTGTATGTGTGTTATATCTGTTAGGAGGTGTTTTAAGCAACTGGTCCCTGCCTCCTACAAAAGTTTCTATAGTATGAATATTCCCGTTTATGTTGTCGTACAAAGAACCATTGTACCAGACAGTAGCATAAAAACGAGGATCTCTTCCCACATATGGATTAGCCGGGTCGTAACCCGATGCAGGATTGGCAATGGGAAGTAAATGGTCTTCGTCGGAATATCCGAGTATTGCAGGTTCGCCTGTGGCCTGCATATCATAACTGTCCACGAGTTCCTGTGTGGGACAGGCACCGGTTTTATACCCGGGCTTACTGGGTAAACCAATCACGGTGCCCAACTGTCCGGGAGTGCTTCCAATAATGCCCAATATTGTTTCCTTGTCCTTGGGATTATTTACAAGATCGCTCCTGCTTATAAAATAATCTCCATAATCAGCAATTAACTGGTAATTACCGCCAGTCGAGGAAGTCAGATGAGTTATAGCAGCTTTGGATGCAGCGGCAGAAGCCTTCCATTTTTCTACATCATTTGAAGGATTCCACAATGGACTTGCATTATACAAAAGAGCTTCTGACTTGAGCGCATAGGCAATTGCTTTAGAGAAGCGACCTCTTTCCGATTCAATGGTAATACGCATTGGCAAACTTGTATTTGCGATTACTTCATTACAGTCTTTTATAATAAAGTCGATATTTTCCTGGAAGCTTGGTCTTTTCAATGAGGAAAAGTCAAATCCAACCGGGAATGGCGTAGCGGAAATCGGCATCGGGCCAAATTGTTTCACCATTTCAAAATAGTAAAAGGCACGCAGGAGCTGCGCTTCTGCTTTGAACCTGCTTTTATCTGCCAAATTGGGCACATTGGCATTGTCAATATTTTCAAGAAAAATATTCGCATGCAGGATGCCGCTCCAAAAAGCCGGGTAATGGTTCGATGAATTAGAATAACTTCCCAATGTCAGCGGGTTAAAACTGGGCGATAATGTACCGTTCTTCCAGTTATCAGCCATCACGCTGGGAGCATTTCCCACATCAGCATCCTGACATTCATCGGTAATCCCAGCCAGTAATGCATATTCAATATAGCCGGCAAAATAAGTGGGCACATACCTGTATACTGAATTAAGGTAAGCAGCGGTTTTAATTTCATCTTTAAACACATCTGCCAGGGTAATTCTTCCGTCCGGTGTAATATCAAGCGGGTCTTTTTTACAACCAGCCATAATCACGATGGCAAATAATATATAGATTAGTTTCTGTTTCATAATATGCGCAAGAATTTAATTAGAAGGTAATGTTTGCCCCGATGTTGTAAATCTTCACATTCGGATAGGTAATATCATTCAGCATTTCCGGGTCTCTATCCTTAGTGGGTAACCTGTCCCATGTAATCAGGTTAAATCCATTGGCATATACTCTAAGGCCTTTAACCCAGCTTTTGAAAATGAAGTTGTACCCTATCTCAACATTCTTTAACCTGATATAACTGGCATCGAGAAGGAAGAAATTATTATAAATTTCATTGGGGTTAGGTTGAGTTGTAAGTCTTGGGTAATTGATCGTTTCATTTTTTGCAGCGCGATCTTCTGTCCAGCTTTGCAAATGTCGTTTCACATAAAACTCCGAAGAGAAGTAGCCAAAACCGGAGAAGAAGTTTGTTACGTTCGTTACACCCTGGAAAAGCATACTAAAGTCAAAGCGTTTGTAGGAAAGGTTTACTGCTGCGCCAAACGTGTACTCAGGTATGGCCGAATAACCATACGGAGCCTGATCCCTTACATCAATTACACCATCATTGTTTACATCAACATATTTAAAGTCTCCGGGCCTTGACGGGTGACCACCTACATTTTGCACAGGGGAGCTATTAATATCATCCTGGTCTCTAAAATAGCGATCCACGATGTATGCAAATGGTTGCTGAATTCTGTAGCCTGTATTGCGGTAGCGGTAGGCATAGTCGTCCGGCAGTAAAACTTCATCGGAATAAAGCTGCTTATTACGTGAAAAGGACACGTTTACCTTGGAAAAAAGTGTCAGCTCTCTTCCTAGTTTTTTACGGTAACCAAGTTCTACTTCATAGCCTTTGTTTTCTATGATGCCGATATTTAGCGGAGGTAATACACTTGTCGGCAATCCATTCATAGTTGGAACGGTACCTTGGTTAATCAACACGTTATCTCTTTTCTCTTTAAACAGGTCAACGGTAATGTTGAGTGAATTCCATAATGTAACGTCAATGCCAACATTGATTTTTTTGGCAATCTCCCACTTCAGCATTTCGTTTCTTAACAAATTGATGTTGATTATTTGTCCGGAGGCTAAACTGCCAAGGCCTCCTGCACCCACCTGGATGTCGTCCAGGTACAGGAACCTTCTGCTTCCAATACGGTCGTTACCCACCAGGCCAAACGAACCTCTTAATTTTAACGAAGTGATGCTATTGCTGGCTTCCAGGAATTTTTCGTTCGAAACAACCCACGCTCCGGAAACTGCCGGGAAAAATCCAAATCTTCTGCCTTTGGCAAACTGCTCTGAACCGTTGTACCCTGCATTGAATTCAAAAAAGTAAGTGTTTTTAAAACCATACGTTAAACGGGTGGCGAAACCTCTTAAATTAAAAGGAAGTAGCGCCTCAATAACCTGCCGCTGCTGCTGATAAAGCAACAAACCTGTTACCGCATGTTTGTTGAAAGTCCTGTTATAATTCAGGTATCCCTGGATGTTGGAAAGAGAGCTAAAACCTCTTACACCACTTATTGCCAGCGGCGTATTTTGTTCATTGAGGGTTTTGCGATAATACACACTATCTTTTCCGTCTACACCCGGAGTGCCGCGCATAATGATCTGCTCCCAGTGCTCATATCCTTTCTGTGCCTGCAGCTTATTAATCGAATAAGAATCGAATGAAATAATTGCTTTTACAGAAAGACCTTTTGTAATGTTGTCTAATCCTTGCTCCATGCCATAGGTGGCCACAATATTGTTACTTGTTTGTTGAATGTAACCTGTTCTATTCAACTGTCCATATGCAGGATAATTCATCAAACTTGTTGTGTTTACTTCTCCGAACGGAGTTAAAGGACCTGGTATAGTAGCATTGAGGCTATGCATGTATGCCATGATGTACAGCGAAGGGGGATTTCCTAGTCCATCCCAGCTTAGTCCAAAAGGCATATTTCTGTTTTCAAGGTATCCGCCTATATTCAAAAATGCTTTTGTGCTTTTGGTTAATTGTATATCAATATTGGAACGGAAATTATATCGCTTAAGTCTGAATGACGGATCATAAGGAAGATCCTTTTCAATTTTAAACTGTCCTCCCTGATTTAAATAACCGGCGTTTACAAAATATTTCATCATCTTACTTGCACCTGAAATATTCAGATTAAACCGTTGTTGCAAGGAATAATCTTTTAGTAAAATGTCTCGCCAATTTGTGTTGGGATAACGCAAGGGATCATCCTGTAAGCGATATCTCTCCAATGCATCAGCACTGTAAGCCGCCCCTAAACCATCATTCGTTTGAGCAAGATTTCGTAAAGTGGCATATTCGTACGAATTAACCGGCTCTACGAATCGCGTAAACGTTTGGACAGATGTTTCAGTTGAAAAACTTATCTCTGGAATTTCTGATACACCTCTCCGGGTAGTGACTAAGATTACACCATTAGCACCTCTCACTCCAAATATTGCAGTAGAGGAAGCGTCCTTTAATATTGTTACCGATGCCACCTCATTAGGATCTACATAAGTTAAATCCCGCTCAACACCGTCCACTAACACGATCGGAGCTGCAGCATTTACAGTCCCCATCCCTCTTATAAATAACTGGGTTATATCTCGCCCCGGCTCTCCACTTCTTTGTGCAGAGGTTAATCCTGGCAACCTACCTGCTAAAGAAACAGCCAAATTTGCGGTTGGACTTTGTTTTACTTCTTTTGTCTGAATACTTGCGACAGAACCGGTTACCGATACTCTTCTCTGTGATCCATAAGCTACCACTACCACTTGGTCCATCTCACGCTCCAACGGTGCTAAAGAAATAGTTAATGAATTGAAACCTTCCGTTATTAAAATAGTTTTGGAAACATAACCCACATACTGTAATACTAACGAGGCATTAACCGGTACATCTATTGAAAACCTCCCACTTATATCCGTTTGAGTACCTTCCGTGCCTCCTTCCACACTTACAGTTACACTTTGCATAGGAAGTGATGTTAGAGAATCGGTGACAACACCATTGACCTTAATTGTCTGCTGAGCATTTACAAAGAGACCACAAAACATGACAGCAACAGTCAGAACCAAGGCATTACTGCTGAATGAAAGACATTTCTTTTTGAGTTTTAAAATTGGCAAATTTGTTTGGTCTACCCGGAAGTGACCTTTTAAAAGATTAGTAGCCTTAATAAAGGCGAACCAACAGAGCTTTAGTTTCATAACTAGGCAATCATTAGAATTATTAATAAGCAGTCGTTACTGATATTACTTAAGGAAAGTAATATCCAAAACTACCTTCCTGTATTCTAAATAAATATTGATTTATTATCTCATTATTCAATTCTTTTAACAAAATGAGTAGTGAGTTTGTATTTGAAAGGAAAAACTGCTTATCTGTATTGTACTGAATCCGACTATCTTGAGAATCAGTTCAAAGAGATGCTTCCTTTTCTTATTATAAATGACATTATATCCAAAAATGAGTTTGCGGTATTTAAATTCATTAAAAGCTGTAACCTCCTATTTTGAACCAAAAACTACCTTCACATTTTCAATCTCTATTACCCAATTAATTTTTTCAAAACCGTATTCCATCTGGCATAGCATCTACTTTAAACATACCAACATATCCTCATCATGTTCGCAAATAAAGGAGACTCTTATATCCTGTGCTGTCCTGAATTGCAAGCAATAAAATTTATCAGAAGATGGATACCAATAATTAAATAGTCAATAGAAATGTTGACCTTTCGTAACCATGGATAATTCTTTGTAAAAAATAGAATTCTAACATTTGAATCATTTTTTGATTTCAAGCTTGTAACCAATTATTTTAAAAAATGATTGTAGAACGGTTTCCAACTTGTAAAACGCAAGAAGTTTTCAGTCTGGTTTCAATAAAAATGGATAAAGTAACCCCTGAATAGATTAAGGGCTTAGTATAAGCATGCGAAAAAAGTAATACTGGAACAGACTTCAATCAAATTACAGAGGAATATTCATGTATAGGCTAGAAAGATGACCGTCTACATTACTGCCTGCTTACTCAAAATCGAAATAGAAGAGTTATACTCCCAAAAAATAAGTTTTGCTGGATTTCGATTTCGAACTGCTCGTATCACCGAGCCGTTTTGCAGATAATCAACCTCAACACAAATTGTAGTGGACAAAAAAATAGGACAAGCCGTAAAAAACGAACTTGTCCTATTTAGTGATCCCGCTGGGACTAATACCTTTATATTTTAATTCTTTCTATGTCCACTCAT
>CAZPPM010000007.1:0-48874 GCA_964588445.1 uncultured Citrobacter sp. | reverse complement strand
GAAGGTCATCGCCACCATCCGTATCATCCTGAATAGTAAATGGAGGTACGGCAGATTTATTTAGTATAGAAAAACTGCTAACGATAATTTCAATATCACCCGTAGGAATATTAGGGTTTTTATTCGTTCGCTCGTTTACACTACCTTTTACCTGCAACACATATTCCCTACCTAGTGGTGATGCTTCCAGCTCTTTATTGAGGATTTCGCCAAACAAAACCTGCGTAATACCATACCGGTCGCGAATGTCTACAAAAGTAATAGCACCAAATTTCCGAACGGTTTGTACCCATCCTGCGAGCATGACTTCCTGACCCACATTACTTAAACGTAATTCACCATTGGTATGTGACCTGTACATAACTAAATGACTTAGATTTGTTTGACAACGAAAAAATTAAAAACTTTTCTGTTTTTGCAGGCGGCAAAGATACTAAGCCCGGGCATATTGTCCAATTGCGGCGTGTAGCTATCGTGAAGGTATTTTGTGTAAAAACCAAGCAGACTGCATCGTGTAAACAACCAAACAGACTGTTATGAGGAAATTCATTCTTCTCCTATACCTTTTTCTGGTAAATCAGGCGGCTTTTTCGCAAGATCAGTTAATGAATATCCGCAAACAGGCGTATAAGGATTTTATTTTTAAAATCCCTGCCGATTCTGTGGAGAAATTTACGACTACGAATAAGCTTAATCCGGATGTTTATTTAGATAAGATGCCAGATTTTATCTGGCATGCAGATACTTCAAGGTATGATGAGTTGCCTATTGGGCATTATCTTATTTTTTCTATAAAAGAGAATGAATTACTGGTAAAATATTACGCACAAAGCAATATACAGGTAAAGGCCATGAATAACCAGAATAGGGTTTTGCTTGATGTAAGAGATGGCATGGGTGTGCTTGCTCTGGGTGCCTCCGTATGGGTAAATGGTAAACCTCTAGCTTATTCATCTGTATTGCAATCATTTCAGTTGAAGCAGAAACGTCCTGATGAGGCTTTTCTAAAAATTGTGATCCCAGGCGATACATTGTTTATGGAGCTGACCGCATTAGAAGAGGTAAATAGTACCTGGCAACAATGGTGGGCCAATTTTTCTTATACTAAAACAGGAAAGGTGCTTACATGGCCGGTTAAAAAAATCAAAACAATTGGGCGGTATCAATACAAGCCAAAGCGTAGGAAACAACAAGCGACTAATTATGGCTATATGCTTTTTAATAAACCGGTTTATAAGCCCGGCGATACCGTAAGGGTAAAAGCCTATGTGTTAGATCGTAAGCAGAAGCAGTATAAATCATCTATGTCTATCTGGCTCCAATATGTAAATAAAGGGCAGTATAAAGAAATAAAAATAGCCAGCCTATCTACTGTTTCTCCAGGAGCGTTTACCTATGACTTTGTTTTGGGTGATTCTTTGGAAAGCGACCGTAGTTATCAGGTGCTCATGAAGGATAAAAAGAATGCTTCAAGGATTAAAGGGAGTTTCAAAATAGAAGATTACCTGCTGGATGAGGTAGCAAGTTATTCCTTGAATACGGAGAGGGAAAAAGTTTACAGAGGAGATACGTTGTTTTTTTCGGCGAGTGCAAAAGATGCCAATGGGCTGGCTCTTATGGATGGCAGGGTAGAATTATTTCTTCTTTCCGAAAATATAAGTTGGATAAACGAAGAAAAGGTTTGGGTGGCGGACACTTTATGGCGAGAAACAAAAACTTTGCTTATAGAAGGTGATACACGTTTTGCAATACCTACTCAACATTTTCCTGATGTAGATATGACAATTCGTGCGGAGGCCGTATTTAGAAACAGCAATAATGAAATACAGGAGAAGCAAGTGACGGTAGATTTCAGTACAGATATGGAGCGCATTGAAGTAAAAGAAGAAAATGGGTTTATACTAGCCAATTATTATGAAAACGATGTGCTAACTGATGCTATCGGGAAAATGAGTACTGATTTTCAGGAACGGCCAGTTACTGTGACTTTCCCTTATAAGATGAAAATAAATCCCTATGTTGAAACCTATACTTTTTCCTATACCGATACTTCTCGCAGAATTGATGTAGAGGAAGATTTTGAAATAGAAGATAACTATAAGCTTTACTTCAATTATTTACAAGAAGAAGGGAAAGCGGGGTTTTCTTTATATAATCCTAAGAAGGTATTGGTACATTATACAGTTTTTGATGGAAGAAAAGTAGTTGCTAAAGGAAGTGATACGGCTATTTATGTAAAATGGAAAGCAGGTATTTCTAAAGGAAAAATGTATAGAGCAGAGTGGAATTATATATGGGCGGGCAAAGAAGAAACAGGGTACAATTCCATTGCTTTATTAGATAAAATTTTACAAACTTCTATTAAGGGAAGTGCAACGGTCTATCCGGGCAAAACAGACACAATTGCCATAGCCATTAAAGATTATAAAGGAAGGCCGGCAAATCGTGTAAATATTGCTGTAGCAAGTTATAATAATCAATTTCAGAAAGACATAAAGGTGAATGAACCTCCTTATTTAAAGAAGTTTCGTTTAAAAAGGAGAATTCTATTTGATAAGTACGAGTTAGAAGATATCTCGTTTATCCGTCGATTTGGATTAGGTGCTTATCGTAGTTGGGTACAAAAGTTTCAAGTAGATACTATGATGTACTATCAATTACTTTTTTCAACAGATAGTATGCTGGTAAAGCGTACCCGCATTGGAGAGGCTATTCCCCAGGTGGCAGTACATGTTGTAGAAAAAGGTGTTCCTCAAGAGATTTATATGTTGTATGTTAACAAAGATTTTGCGTGGTACAATGGGGTTACCAATAAAAGGTTCTATGCTATTGCCGCACTTCCGGGTTATACGCATTTGGGGTTTCGTTTAAAGGATAAGTATATTGAGATAGATAGTGTTTACCTGCAACCGGGCTATAAACATGATGTCGTTTTTAATCTTGATTGTCTTCCCATAAAAACTAAGGTGCTAAAACGAGATACGTTTTATACTTATCAGGAAAGGGAACTTTTGGAAAAAAATATTTGGCAGTTGGAAACAGATTGGACTACTGCTAATAGTTATGCATGGCAAGGGTTAAAACTTGTTTCAATAAGTAACGATCGTAAACACTTATTGGGTCCTTTTTCTGCGAGAGATAGTATACATTATTACAAACCGGGGGAATTTGATATAAAATTTCCATTTGAGCCGGGCTATCAATACAAGGTGTCGCCCAAGGTGGTAAGGTTGGAAAAGAAAGTGCTATTTCCGGAAAAGGAGAAAGTAAAACTCCCTCTAATAAAAAAGACAGAATGGCAACTGGGGGATACATTAAAAAACATACCTGTAATTGACTATACGAGAAAAGCGATTGATCTGCCATTTTTGCACACAACGAGAGATCTGTATAAAAATAAAAACTACTTGCATAGTACTGGCGGACTGAAAGTATGGCTGCCATATGATAGTTCTTTTGCTTTTATGGTGCTGCATGGAAAGGGGTTAGATACGTTGATTCTATCAGCAGCTAACCGTTATACACCCATTGTTGTAAGAGATTTGAAGCCCGGTGAATATGAATTGATTCTTGTAACAAGACATTATTATTTTTCGGTCAGAAGAAATTTAGCAATACAAGGTGGCACCACTCTTTGCTTACGCTATAATAATCCGGTGTACGATCAAGAGAATACAGTGATTGAGGAAATACGTGAGGAGCAGATAAGAAATGCGAAGGATAAAGAAACGATTGTAAAAGAGTTGATAAAGGATTTGCCAAATGTACTTGCAACAGATAGTCAGCAAAAGTCTTTGCCGGTAGGGGAGTTTAGTATTAGAGGAACTGTTATTGATAAAAAGGGAAGAGCACCTATAGCAGCATGTGTTATTGTGCTTAAGGGGTATAATTCAGGTTTTGTAGCAGCAAGCGATGGCACTTATGTTATTACTGGCATTAGTGCAGGAAAATATGTTTTACAGTTTTCATCGGTTGGCTATGGAATGCTTGAGAAGATAATTGAAATAGGAGTAGGCAAGCCGGAAATAGTAAATGCAGAGATGGAGATGACTGTTCAAGATTTAGAAGAAGTGGTTGTTACAGCATTAGGTATGCGTAGAACTGCGGCTGTAGTGGGTTATTCTACTAGTCAAGTACAAGAAGTTATTGGTTCGCTCAGTGGAAAAGTGGCTGGCGTAAGTATAGAGGACAGTTCGCCCGGAGCAGCCGCTGCTATACAATTGCGTGGAATTAGTAGTGTTGAGGTCACAAACCAGCTTTTGTATATTATTGACGGTGTCCCCGTAGATAAATTACCGGATGATTTAGATTTAGCATCATTGCAGGTTACGGTGTTAAAAGGTGCAGCGGCAACTTCTATTTATGGAGCAAGAGCTGCAAATGGCGCTATACTAATTAACTCTCCCGGATTTAGTAATAGCGGTATCAGAGATACTTTTAGAGACTATGCTTTTTGGCAACCGAATTTAATTACAGATAAAAATGGAGAAGCAAAAATAGTTGTAACCTATCCGGATAATATAACAAGCTGGCAAACATTTGTGGTAGGAATGGATAGAAAGAAACGTTTTACAAAAGCTGCTGTTACCGTAAAATCTTTTAAGCCAATGCTGGCGCAATTGTCTGCCCCTCGATTTCTAGTAGAAGGAGATAGTAGCTGGGTAATTGGAAAAATCATTAATTACACTTCATCTTCAGCAACGGTAAGGTCTTCTTTCTTACTAAGAGGAAAGGAAGTGCATCAACAGGAGAAGGTAGTAGAAGCTTCGGCTTCTTTGATAGAACCTATTCTTGTTAATCCTATTAGTAACGATACGCTTTCTCTGCAATATGCTATGGATGATGAAAAGGGGTATAAAGACGGTGAGTTGATTAAAGTACCTGTATTTAGAAAGGGTATAGAAGAGGTGAATGGACAATTTTGGGTATTGAAAGGTGATACTGCTGTAACATTTTATCCAGAACAGCACACAGAGGTAATAATATTGCACGCACAAAGTAAAACGCTTGATTTGTTACTGGAAGAGCTAAGTCATTTGAAAAAGTATCCTTACTACTGTCTGGAGCAGACTGCCTCTAAGCTAAAAGGGCTCGTTGCAGAGAAAGCAATAATGAAGCAAATAGGAAAAGCTTTTAAGGAAGATAAGCTAATAGCACAGTTATTAGCTAAATTACAAAAAGGGCAATTGTTTGATGGAGGATGGAGCTGGTGGGGAGGGGGAGAGTCCAATCTATATGTTACAACATACGTGACACGGGCTTTAACGGTAATAGAAAAAGATCCTCTTGTAGCTACACTACTTAGAAATGGCATATTGTACTTGCAAAATCAACTTCCTTATTTAAAAGAGAAAAAATTATTGGAAGTCCTTTATACATTAAGTGATGCAGGGCACACGATGAATTATCAACAATACCTGGCGAGGATTCCATTTGATTCTTTATCTATTCATGAGCAGTGGCAATTTGTTAGAATAAAACAGCAGCAAAAAATGTCTTATGAAAAAGAACTACTTGTTATGATGGACAAAAGGGAAGTATCAATGCTCGGTGGAATACATTGGGGGGAAGACATTTATTCCTGGAGTCATAATGCAATGTCTACAACGATACTGGCTTTTCAGGTATTGCATATGGAAAAGAAGTATGATAATATGCTGGATGGTATTTTGCAATATTTCTTAGAGCAAAGGATTGGGGGCAAGTGGAGGAATACAGTTGAGTCGGCTGGCGTAACGGCTACATTGTTGCCCTATTTACTGCAGAAGGATAAGCTATTTAATGCAATGCCTCAGTTGATTGTTGATGGAGAAAAAATAGAAGTATTCCCTTTTACTAAGAGGATCGAAAAAAGTAGTGAGAAAGTACTATTGGAAAAGAAGGGCGGCGGAATGCTATATGCTACGGCATGGCAGGAAAAATTTAACAACAATCCCATACCCGTTACTACTCATTTTTCCATTGATAGCTGGTTTGAAAGGCAAGGACGAAAAGTGGAACAGTTAATAAGTGGTGAAAAAGTTACAATGAAAGTTTCAGTAACAGTGGCTGCCAATGCGGAGTATGTTCAATTGGAAATTCCAATTCCAGCCGGATGTACCTATGCGCAAAAAAAGCAGGAAGGTTATCGCATGCATACAGAGTTCTTGAAAGATAGGGTTGTATTGTTTGTTGAGAATATGAAGAAGGGAAAACATGAGTTTGAAATAGAGTTAGAACCGCGTTATAGCGGGGCTTATCATATCAATCCAGCCAAGGTTGAGCTAATGTATTTCCCTGTTTTTTATGGAAGAAATGGTCTGCAGCGAATTACTATTCAATAATACCAAAGAAGAATTTTATTCTAGTTGGTTGATTCATAAATGCTTTGTTGTACAATAGTAAATCTACTAAGGCATAATACTTTTGATTGCTTGCATTTAAAAGTATCGTGAACTATATTGTAAGCACGAACCGTGCTTTATGTCTTCTTGGATAAATAAAATAAAAAACACTTTTCGCCGAAATAAGCAGTTGTCAGAGTTGGATACTGTTATTCGGGAAGCAATGGATGCGGCAATTTATAATGCTTATTCACCTGTTATTGGTGAAGTGATAGAATATTTTAATGAGCTTACTGTTCCGGAAAAATGGCGCTTTATAAGAAGAACGCATGAGTTTAAGCAACAAAAAAAATTTCACTTTATAGGGCTGGAAAAAAATGATGATATAGCTATTTTGATTAGCGCCTCTGCTGTACAAGTTACATTTGGGTTAAAAAAATTTCACCTCAATCACTTTAAAGATATTTATGTACTGGCGGATGCCTATAGCATGCAGGATGAAGAAGAGTTGTATGTAGGCCATGTAGCGCCCGACGGCATTTATCTATCCTGGAAGCATTTTCTATATGGATATGCCGATAGGCATGATAATATTAATGTCGCCATTCATGAAATGTCACATGCATTACTGTTCAATAATTTCTTTATCCAATATGGACAAGGGGATCAGAATTTTCGCATGAATTATGAAAAGTTTTCCCGTAGCACAGGTCCTATTTTTGCAGATGTAATTACAACACGCAAAAGTTATTTACGTAGCTATGCTTTTAGTAACCTGCATGAGTTTTGGGCTGTAAGTGTGGAGGCTTTCTTTGAAAACCCTGAAGAACTGCGCCAGCATATGCCACAGTTATTTCAAGCTATTAGTAAAGTACTTAATCAGGATCCCTCTACTTCCCGGAAAATAATTAATTCAGAGATATAGCTTAGTTGCGGATGTAAGTAACCCTATTACTTAGGATTTAGATAATATTTTTGTGTATCGTCCTACCGCCGCATCGCTGTAGATAGGTGTATTGATAGTGAGATGATCGGCTAGTTGTTTGGCAAAAAATGGAGCGAGGGAGCAACCTTTAGTTCCCATTCCGTTTAAAATACCTATTGAAGAGTGTAAAGGGTGAAGGCCAACAAATGGCCGCCTCTCCAAGGTGGCAGGCCGAAGTCCGGCTCTATGCTCCAGAACGGTATAGGGAAGTTTTAACCAGCTATTGAGAAGCTCTTCTGTACTCTTTCTGAAAGCAGTTGTTGGTAAATCATTCTCAAACTCCCAAGCGTAAGCCGAGCCTATCCAGAAAATATTTTTTTCAGAATAGGGAACTAATAGCATCGTTTTTTTATAGATGACAGTATTAGGTAAGCCATTTACTTGTATGACCAATGCTTCTCCTTTATTAGGAGCAAAGGGAAGGTTCTTAAAATAGGGATTATTGGCACCGGTAGTTCCATCACAAAAAATAATTTTATCTGCAACAATATCTTTATAGCGTATTTGCTGATCTTCTTTTTCTAATTGAGTACTGTCAAAATGCTCTTCCATAATCGCCTCTTGCTCTATCAGGTGATTACGCCATGCGGGTAATAAAGTTTCTAAGTGAACAGTGTACGCTGGCGCTACCTCGCCATAACCAAATTCGTAGTGAAAGAAATTGCTAAAACTGTCTTCGTCAACAGGGAGTTGTGTGTAGTGATCGTTAGCGGCTACTTTTTTCAAGAATCCTTCTCGCATAAAAGGATTAGGAAAAAAATCGACAATATTTTTTTGAGAAATAGCAGTGATGCCTAAAAAGTTTCCTATTTCATGATAACTATTCCAGGCAAAAGGAAGTAATTCATCAGCCCTCCACACGGTGACAAGGCGGCGACCGGTTACAGGGTTGATAACACCTGCCGCAATTTTTGAAGGGCTATGGGGAAAAGCATCATCAATAACAATAACTTTCTTTTTTGCCTGTAAAAGAAAATAAGATAAAAATGTGCCACTGATACCCTGGCCTACGATAAGATAATCAACCTTCATTTTATTGTTGTACCCATTTTTGCAAAACTAAGGCTTGTGGTATATTCAACATTGCTATTAAATGAGATTGAGAAAATAAAAAAGCAATTCTCTCACCAGAGAATTGCTTTTAACAGAAATCCTTATAGAACTATTTTATTTCTATGCGTATACCTTCGCTGTGAGCTGTAAACTCAGGAGCATACATACATTGTATGGTGGTAATGCCATTGCTAAAACTTCCACTATGTGTCACAAATAAAGTATACTCAAAAACATAGGTTCCTTTTCTAAGATAGTTAAAGAAGAAGTTGGTGCTGGCATCTTTGGTGGTTTCATAATAGCCCAATCCACCTTGCCAGCGGTAACCACTTAATACATTTACTGGTTCCAAGGAAGAGGCCCGCATGTCCTTCATGTGTACATATTCCATATCCCGATCCACTCGCAACTCAATTCTTACTTTTATCTTATTACCTATAGAAAGATTATCGCCTTCATTTACAGGAGTAAGAATCGGCCCCCGATCGCTGTTTTTCTCGACAAATAATTTTTTGTTTAATTGTAAAGGCGTGTTAGCCGTTGTGATTTTATCTAACTTCTCAAAGTATTGCCAGTATACACTTCCCCAACTGGAAGCACTACTTTCCTGGCCGGCTACTTTTACAGAGATATTACCCATAGCAGGTGTGATAGCTTCTTTTGCCAATGCTTTCTTAAAATAACCTGTACCTGCTTCCTGCTGCTCTTCTTGGCTAGCAATAACAGTGTTGCCCAGTTTTACAACAACTGTCGGTTCTGTGCTTACCCAGTTGGTGTTTTGCAATAACAACGCATAACACGCTTCTGCAGTAGCTTTAGTGCTTTCCCAGCTATTGGTTTGTTTGTTTTTTAATAACCAAGTGCGCAGTTCGTTTACAACGTTTGTCTCTTTACTTATTTCCTGAAAAGCTTCAATTAATAAAGCTTGTCTTTCAATGGGCGCTTCATACCACCACCAGCTTCTTGATGCATCTTTCCAATAGCGACCAAGTTCTTCGTGGTTGATAGAGGTTTCCTTCAATGACTTCAGAATAGCAGTGGCAGTCTTGCTATCGTTGGTACGATGCAAAGTGAGCGCTGTCATTCCCTGCATGTATTTGTTTTGTGAAGTCCAGGTAAGTGGTAAACGACTTCTGAAATAATTGTAGGCAGCTTGAGTAGCAGCGGGTATTTTATACTCCGGGAAAAAGCTTCGCATATACAAATATTGTACGGCGGTATAGCTCGGTGTATATTTCTTTAAGTCTATTTTGTCTTTTACCAATTGATCATAGTCTTCTTTTATCTTTCTATCAAGATAAGGAATGGCACTTGCTAAAATTTCGTTGAGTCGCTGTTCTTGTCCCTTAGCTATTGCATTCAGTTTTTTTAAATGACCGATGCCGGTAATAATGTATTGGGTAATATACCTGTCATCGGGTCCTCCGGAAAACCATACAAAACCTCCATTGCTGCTTTGCATTTGTTTTAGTTTCTCAAACGAACCGGTTAACTGAGCACTCATTTTTACCATGTCAAAAAGCAAGGCAATATTTCTTTTTTGCTCCGCTTCATTTTTTGCCTGCAATACCCAAGGTGTCTCTTCCAGTAAGAGTGATTTTAATTCCTGATTCTTTTGCAGGTTGCTAAGCAAAGCAGCCGTATCCAGCGTTCTCCATTTTTCAAAGATTTGTTGGATGCGAGGAGATGCATTGGCAATATGTGTAGCTAATGAGTTAGCATAATAGCGATTCCAGTTTTGCTCCGCACATTCATACGGATACTCCATTAGGTAAGGTAAGGCCTGCACGGCATACCAGGCGGGATTACTACTATACTCAATGGTGAGCGCATGTTGCTCCAGTGTGTTGCTTTTGCCACTGTTGAGCAATTTTTCAAAGCGGAAAGTTTTTTCTGTATTTCCTTTTACATTGATGGGCAGTGTTTCTGTTACCAGCAGGCGATTGCTTAACACGGGCAAAATGTTTTCTTCGCCATCACTAAAAGTAGCTGCTTTGGCAACGATACGCCATACCAGTGCACCGGTATAAGCGTCGGGGACAGTAATAGGAAATGATACGGGAATGCTTTCCCCTTGTTTTACTGTAAAGGATTGTGTAGTGGTACTATTTTGTAAAAGGGCATCAACAGGCTGGTTGGTAGCAGCATCGAATAAATGAAACTCAGCGGTCCCTGTCAAGTCCTTATCAGAAAGGTTGACAATTTTGGCACTAAAGCTGATGCGATCTTCCTCCCGTAGGAAACGGGTAGGATTGGGCTGCACCATTAATTCCTTTTGTGTTACGATTTCTTTACTGCTATATCCCAGTGCCAGTTCCTTTGTATGTGCCAGTGCCTGAAATTTCCAACGGGTTAATGCTTCTGGCAGGGTAAAAGAAAACTCGATGGTGCCGGAGGAATCGGTGCGCAGATCCGGTAAGAAAAAGGCTGTTTCGTTAAAGTTTTTGCGCACCTGTACTTCTTCGTTGGAGGAGCTGCTTCCGTCTTCCTTATTGGGCGGTGGAGGAGGTGGCGCAGGCGCTGCTTTTTCTTCAAGGGTTATTGGGCTGTTTTGGATAGACACAGATTTCAAATTTTCTTTACTAGCCATAGGCGCAGCCATCATATCTGCATTTCCGCTCATTTCGAATCTTCGATAATAGCCATTGCCTGCTCTTCTTACATAATGAGCAAACAGGAATTGGTCATATTGTTTGTTCAGCGACTGGTAAGGAATATTATTTGTTCTTTTCTGATTGGTTTCTACTTTGGTGAAATTTAAGCTACTGTTCCAGTAAGCTCTATTATAATAACTAGGCCATATAGAAGGCTTGTACCATTGATGCGGATAAAACTGATCCAGCGAAGCATCATACATGCTGCCCAAAAGTTCTGCTGCTACTTTTTCATTTTTGTACCCTGTTATTTTTAATGTCCATTTTTCATCACTACCCGGTATGGCTTTATCCCGATAGGTAGCATAACTTATTTGCAAATCCTTATTGCTCCAGGGAACATAGATAGTTTGTGTATATTGGTATACCCGGTTATGTTTTACAAAAATCCAGCTAACGCCATACCCACCTCTATCCGCTTCTGTTGCTTCAAAAACAAACGATTTTTTTTCTTTATTCAGTTTTGAGAAGGTGTATTGCTGCTTTTCTTTTTGCTTATCTGTTTGGTGTATTAAGAAAAGATTATCTGCGCTACTACCGAGGACAACGGTTGATTTCTCTCCCGGCTCAATAGCATCACCGCTCTTGCTCCATAGATAGGCTGGTGTGTTTAATTGCTTGTCTGTGGCATCATAGAGCTCTATGTATTTTATGTCTTTTACTTCTTCGCCTTTTTCATTAGTAGCGGTAATTTCGATTATGTAATGGCCTTTTTCCCACTTACGTTTAGGTAGCTGCCACTGCCCCGTTTTTTGGGAGCTGTCTTTGTGTGTAAAAGTTGTTCCACTTTTTGCCCAGCTCTCAGGTTCTTGTTCATTATTGTATTCATCGTAAGGGAAGTGTTTTATATACTCTTCTTTGGTAAAAAGAAATTGATCCGGGCGTCCCCAATAACGATTACGGATTAATCTTTTTTCGTTATCCAATTTCGTAATAGCTATAGCGATTGTCGCTGCTTCAAATTCTCCATTCATATTTTGTGTATGAATGGTAAGTGTTTTTAAACTATCTGCAACTAAAGAAGCAGGGATAGAAGAATGCACAATAAGGCCCTTATAACCTACCGAAACAGTTTGTGATGCACTTCTCGTTTCACCATTGATATCTGTGATATCAGCATATACCGTATAATCAAAAACAGGCTCCAGCTTTTTATCAACTTTTAAATCAGGAATAGCGGTAAAGCTTACGGTAAACTTTCCTTCCTTATCGGTCGTAGTTTTGCCGTGAATAATTTCCATAGCATCAGCAGGGGGCATCCACCATCTTTTAAAGAGCCACGGATAGAGAAAGCGAGCCTGTCTTACTACTCTGTACTTTACAGTAGCTCCATCTATAGTGTTTCCGGCATACGCTTGTGCGAAACCATTTACAGCAATAGTATCATTTACTTTATAGGTTCCCTGTAAAGGCTTGTATTCTGCGAAAAACTTAGGCCGCTTGTATTCTTCTACCTGGAAATGATTGTAGCCGCTTTGATCTTTAATTTCCAAAGAATAGGAACCGGTCAATCCATGGGTAGGTAATTGAAAGCGCCCGGAGAAAGAACCAAACTCATTAGTAGTGATTTTCAAAGAATCTATTTCTTCGTTATTAGCATCGTTTAAGTAAATGGTTGTTGTATAATTTTCCAGTACGCTGGCTTTTTTCAAAGCGGTTGTTTTGGAGAAGACAATTCCTTTGAAGTAGACTATTTGCCCCGGACGGTATAAGCTTCTGTCGAGAAAAAGGAAACTGGTTGTTTCTGCTTTCTTTTCATCCTCTCTATTGCGATAGCGATAATGAGTCAATTGCTCGTTGATAAATAGCTTGTCATTGCCATGTTGAATATCGAGGAGGAACGAATAACTGCCATACCGGTCGTTGTCTTTGTTGTTATTGGGTACAAGAAAATAACCATTTTTATCGGTTACATGTTTCGTTTTTCTTTCCTTGACGTATTTAGATTGTGTATAATCGTATTTCTGTTCCCATAATTGAACAGAAGCATTGGCAAGCGGCTGGCCACTTTCACGATGTAAAAGGAAAAAATCGCTTTCGTTATTGATAAAGCTTATACCCGATACATAAAAGAGCTGAGCGCCTAATGTTGTTTTTTTGTTAGCGAAATCTTTATCATTTCCTGCTAATAGCATATAAGCGCCGGCCGGCAATCCGTCTACTTTTATCTCCACGCTATGTTCCTGCAAGTCATTTGTTGTGGGTAAAGATTGATCCCAGCTGCGGAATGCTTTTGCTTTCAGGAGTATATTCCAATAAGCATCACCATATGTTTTTTCAAGGCTGGCAAGTAGCTTTTCATCAGCAGGTATAATGCGCAGATGTAGTTGGTGCATATTTCGGTATTTTACAAATGCACGAAAAGCCTGGCTGGGTATGTTTACTTTTTCTACAGAAAAATGAAGCGATTCCAGTTGAATGCGTTGCAATAAATTAAATGCGTTTACTCTGCCTTCCGAAGAATCTTTCTGTGCAACTACTCTCTCACATATTTCTTTTGCTTTTACAAGATCCATGCGGTAAGTACTATCTCCATAAGGCTTATAGCCGCTACCGCGTTCATGATAATAATTCGCTACAAGATACCATGCTTGTGCAGCAGCAGGTATGCTTTCATACTGGTGGGCAATATGATTCACTGATTGGAAATACAACTCATTTTTATCAGGATGCGTTGATAGGGATTCTACAAAAGAAAGACGACCAAGATCGGCATCAATAAGTGCATCATATTTGTCGTCCTTGCTATGAAAGGCTAATAGCTTTTGCCAAAGGAGTAGTGCTTTATATTGCAGGGAACCTGTATCCTGTGTGGGAAATTGGCGGTGAATAAAATCGGCTACAGGTTCAAAAGCTGCTGCCTGATTCAATTCAAAGGCGTAAGCTGGTTTGCTGATGTTACGTTCGTCGTTTTGAAAATAAGATAATGCTTCATGCGCCAGCATATCAAAAAGGGTAGGACGCAGGTGGCGCATATTGCCTTTTTGAATCAATGCTGCATAAGGTTCCAGTCGGGTAGCTTTTACTATTTCTTCAGGCTCCAATGAGGCAAGAAACAAGTCACCTATTTTTTTATGAAAATCTTCAGTACCCCAGGTAGCAATATCATCTTTTTGAAAGTTGGTAGTTTGTGTACGTTCATACAGTTGCCAGCGAATATTTTCATAATAGGAAAGATATGTCTGGGCTAATATGCTATAAAGAACTGCTTTGCTAGCGCCCGATACCTGTGGAAGTTCTGCTTCAAGTTCTTTTATGGAAAGTACTTCATTGTTTTCCCGGGTGGCACCCTGTAAAGTAGAGATATAGATAACTGATTTTAATACCTGAGCTTCTTGTTTTTCTTTCTTAGCTAAAGCTAAAATGTCTTTGACCTCTTTCAATGCCGACTGCGGCAATTGTTTTTTGACAAAGTCTTCTACCTTTTTCCAGGCAGCTTCATAGTTTTTAACGGGTTGTTGGCTTTGAGCACTCATAGATAGTAAGGTGTAAGTGACAAAAAATACTAGTAAACGCTTCATAGTTTAGTAATTTCTATACAAAGTAAATGATCTTCTGCAAGGGTAAGGATGCAAAAGCAGGTGAAATTGCATAAAAGAAGGGAATCTACTACCAATTAGGTAGTTTTTGGGTTGATAGCTGAAAAGGTACGGTTTCGTAAAAATGAGAAGGAGAGGAGAGTTAAAAAAATAGTTTTATAAAAAGGGGTGCATAGACTATCGAAAAAAAATAGAGTTTAGCCGAGAAAAAAATATTTATTTCCTATAACAATTGGCTGCTAGTATAAGCTACCCCAACGTAAAGAATAAAGTAAAAAATATCTTTCATTAACATTAAATAACGTTTCGCTGAAATCTTTGACAGTATTGAATTGTATCGATTTTTTGTAGTAGAAAAAGTGGGTGAAAATTCTCCTTTAACTTTTTCTTGTTTTGTTTTTTATGGCATGGCATACGCTTTGAATTTGTATACATGCATTCGATATTGAATGTGGATATAAAAACAAAAATTATGAAAACAATTTCTACACTCTTTACTTTTTTCTTCATGAGTTTTGCAGTAGTAGCTGCGGAAACAAAGACACGGTCAATGCTCACCGTACAGTCAGCCGGTGGGGCAGATATTGTAGTGGTGCTGGATGGTAAACGGTTTGAGCCTAGAGGTAATAGTCTCGTAATTCAAGACATCCATGCAGGCCGTCATACCATTAAGATTTATCGGGAGCGAAACAAAGGAGTATTTTCTGTTTTGGGAAAGAAGTATGACATGGTGTATAACACCTCTTTACAATTGAGCAACAGAACGCATTTGAAAATTAACATTGACAGAAATGGGTATGCCAGCGTTGCTGAGACAAAGCTTATTTTACAGAATGGGAAAGGTTGGGGCCACGATGTTCCTTTTGATTACAACAGAGACGGTACTTGGAACGATTATGATTATGACAGAGGTAATGCAAGGGCACGTGCGATGAGTGATGGGGAATTTAGAAATGTATTGCAAGCGATAAGCCGGGAATGGTTAGAAAGTAATAAGTTGAAATCTGCTGTACAAATTGTAAAGAATAATTACCTCTCTACTGTGCAGGTAAGAGAAATGCTACTCTTGTTTGGATTTGAAAATAACCGACTGGAGCTGGCAAAGCAAGCTTATCTCAATACGGTAGACAGGAGAAACTATAGTGATCTATATACTCTCTTTAGTTTTAACAGCAATCGATTGGAGCTGGAAAGATATATACGCAGTGTGCGGTAAGTGATGAGACGCATAAATAAAAATGCCCCGAAATTTCGGGGCATTTTTATTTATAAATTATTTGCCAAAGACTTCGGCCATTTTTTTGCCAATATCTGCGGGGCTTTTTACTACATGGATACCACACTCTTCCATAATCTTCATTTTTGCAGCAGCTGTATCATCCGCACCACCTACGATGGCGCCGGCATGTCCCATACGACGACCGGGAGGTGCCGTTTGACCTGCAATAAAACCTACCACAGGTTTTCTATTGCCGTCTGCTTTGATCCAGTTAGCGGCTTCTGCTTCCATACCGCCACCTATTTCACCAATCATAACGATAGCATCTGTTTCGGGATCATTCATTAATAATTCAACAGCTTCTTTAGTAGGTGTGCCTATAATTGGGTCGCCTCCTATACCGATAGCGGTAGATATACCTAAACCTGCTTTTGCAACTTGATCGGCTGCTTCATAGGTGAGTGTTCCTGATTTGGAAACAATGCCTATACGGCCTTTTTTGAACACAAAACCCGGCATGATACCTACTTTACATTCATCAGCCGTAATTACTCCCGGGCAGTTGGGCCCAATTAAGCGGGTATTTTTGCCTTGCAGATAATTTTTTACACGTACCATATCCTGTACGGGTATGCCTTCTGTAATGCATACGACCAACTGTACACCGGCTTCTGCGGCTTCCATAATGGCATCACCGGCAAATGCAGGAGGTACAAAAATGATACTGACATCAGCACCCGTAGCCTCTACGCATTGCGCCACTGTATTAAAAACAGGACGTTCTAAATGAGAAGTGCCACCTTTCCCCGGTGTTACTCCGCCTACAACGTTGGTGCCGTAGTCTATCATTTGTGTTGCATGGAAAGTGCCTTCAGTGCCTGTAAATCCCTGAACTAAAATTTTGGAATTTTTATTGACTAATACGCTCATGTTGTATGCTTTACTAGAATAAAAGTTGGGCAAAAGTAAGGGAAAACTTAGAGAATATAAGGCAATCCAAAATATAAGCAGGAGTGATCACAAATGATTATTGGTATACCTAATACCGTCATTGCAGCAATAGGGAGAAGGAAAATAATTGAGGAATTGGTATGAAAAAAGCCCGTCGTAATTGACAGGCTTTCAGTTCAATATTCAATTTCCTTACTCTACCTTGGTAATTTTCAAAATATTGGTAGGCAGGTGTTGCTGTACAGGGGTACTTCCTGTATTTACAATTGTATCACCTGGTTTCACAAATTTTCTTTCTTTGAGAATAGCGATCTGGTCAAAAATAATATCATCAAGGCTTTCTTCTTCATCATAGTAGAAAGCCCGCACGCCCCAGCTAAGACTTAATTGATTAACAAGTGAGAGTTTTTTTGTAAAAATATACAAGGGTGATTTTGGCCGATAGCTACTAAGCATAAAAGCCGTGTAACCGCTTTGCGTCATCCCTACAAGCGCATTCGCTTCAATATCTGCTGCAATTTTACAGGCATTATAGCAGATAGCATCACTTAAAAAGGAAGGAGAGTGTGCCAGCGGTTTTAGATCTGTTTCCCTGTTATAGCGGTACTCTGTTCTTTCTACTTCCAGAATGATCTTACGCATGGTTTCTACAACAAGCGCCGGGTGCTGACCGGTAGCGGTTTCGGCGCTGAGCATTACCGCATCGGCTCCTTCCAGTACCGCATTGGCAACGTCAGTAATTTCACTTCTGTTAGGTTTTACCCGATCGATCATGCTTTCCATCATTTGCGTAGCTACGATTACCGGCTTACCCCGATGGATACATTTTCTAATAATATCACGCTGTGCCATAGGCACTTTTTCTACGGGAAGTTCTACGCCCAGATCGCCACGAGCCACCATGATGGCATCAGACTCTACAATGATGTTACGTAAATCAACTAAGGCAGAAGGCATTTCGATTTTGGCCATTACTTTTATCCCGCTCTTCTTAGCATTCACTCTTTTTTTCAAATCGATAATATCATCGGCCTGTCTTACAAAGGAAAGGGCTACCCAATCCAGTTCTTGTTCTATGATAAATTCTAAATCGATAATATCTTTTTCGGTCATTGCCGGAAGTGAAATAGCCGTGTCCGGTAGGTTTACTCCTTTTTTGGGGAGTAGGGTACCACCGTAGGTTACTCTTACTTTTACATCGCCGGCAGCTGTAATTTCTATAACTATTACTTCCAGCTTTCCGTCATCGATCATTATTTTTTCACCCACTTTCACATCATTGTGAAGATTGGGATAGGAAATATAAATTTTCTCCTTAGTGCCAATAACTTTTTCAGTGGAAGTAAACGTGAGTACATCGCCGGGTGCTATGACTAATGATCCGTTTTCTATTTCTCCTACTCGTAGTTTGGGGCCTTGTAAGTCACCTAATATGGAAATATTGTAAGGCTCTGTGGTATTGATTTTTCTGATATGTTTAATAATATCAGCTTTGTTTTCATGTGTGCCATGCGAGAAATTTAATCTGAAAACATTTACACCCGTTTTGACGAGTTCTAATAGTTTTTCATACGTATCACAGGCAGGACCTACTGTTGCTACAATCTTCGTTTTATGAAAAGTATGTTCAAGACCAGCCTCCCGATTCATCTCAGTATAAAAATATTTTTCCGCTTTTTTTGTCATAGTCTCCTCCCTTGTTTTAATAAAATGAAAAAATACGCACTACGTTTTTTTGACGAAGCCATCAGGAAGCAAGTATCTTTTGTATCCTGATCCATTCCATGCCAATCTTGTGCTTTTCTTTTACAGCTTTGTCTAATGGTGTGTAGTGTATTTTATTATTGATTACTCCTACCATCATATTCCTGCGACCCATTAATAGGCTTTCTACTGCATAATATCCCATGTGGCTGGCTACGAGCCTGTCTTCGCAGGTAGGAGTGCCACCACGTTGTATATGACCAAGTACGGTTACTCTTATATCCGCATTGGGCATACGTTGCTTAATGATTTTTGCTACCTCAGCTCCTCCGCCAAATTCCTCTCCCTCCGCTACCACAATAAGGTTTACCAGTTTTTTTCTTTTTTCCTTTTCTAAAAGACCATGTACGATGGCATCAATATCTGTTTTAGTTTCCGGGATAAGAATGTTTTCTGCGCCGGTGGCAATACCACTGTGTAAGGCAATATAACCAGCATCTCTTCCCATCACTTCCACGATAAAAACACGATCATGTGCATCCATGGTGTCTCTGATTTTATCTATAGCTTGCACGGCTGTGTTAACGGCTGTATCAAAACCGATAGTTACTTCGGTACCTGTCATGTCTTTATCAATAGTACCAGGTACGCCCATACAAGGAATATCAAATTCATTACTGAAAATCTGCGCACCCCTAAAACTTCCGTCTCCGCCAATAATGACGAGACCGTTTATGCCTTTTTTCTGTAAATTATTGTAAGCGATTTTTCTTCCTTCGGGGGTACGAAAGTCATTTGAACGAGCTGTTTTTAAAATGGTACCTCCCCGTTGAATAATATTGGCAACTGAGCGAGATTCCATTTTTATGATATCGTCCTCTATCATACCCTGATAGCCGCGCAATACACCATATACTTCGAGATTATGATATAATCCGGTACGCACAACGGCACGTATCGCTGCATTCATTCCCGGAGAATCTCCACCTGATGTAAGTACGCCAATCTTTGTAACTTTCTTCTCCATTAATTGTTTTAGATGTTAGTGTTTTGCCAGATAGTGCTGGCTTCTTTAAGATTTTTAAGAAGTCCCAAAAATAAGGGATTTGTTTGCATTAGAAATTAAGTAACAGAATGACAATACAGAATACTAATAACCGTTCGTGCTAAGTATATTTGCGGCGGCAGTAGAATGCGACCATTTATGTAAACAGCAATCCTTTTTTCCATGTGGGTTTGCTTGGGCGCTATCTTTAACTACCATAAAAGCATAGTTATGAGAAAAGCAAAACTTATTATTTTACCTCTTATGATTTCATTTTCAGCAACTGCACAGATTAAGTATCCAGAAACAAAGAAAGTGGATACGATAGATAATTATCATGGCACCCAAGTACCTGATCCTTACCGCTGGCTGGAAGATGATAATAGTGAAGAAACAAAAGCCTGGGTAAAAGCGCAAAATAAGGTTACAGATGACTATCTGGCCAAGATCCCCTATAGGGATGAGATAAAGAAGAGATTGGAGGAATTATGGAATTATCCCAAATACTCTTCAACCTTTAGAGAAGGAGAATATTATTATTTTTTTAAAAATGACGGACTGCAAAATCAAGGGGTAGCCTACCGCCAAAAAACCATAGATGGTAAGCCGGAGGTTTTCTTTGACCCCAATAAACTTTCTGATGATGGTACCGTAGCGCTGGCAGGCTGGAGTTTTTCCAAGACTAGCAAATACTTAGTTTATTCTGTATCTAAATCGGGTAGTGACTGGCAGTCGGCACAGGTGATGGATGTGAAAACAAAAAAGCTCGTAACGGATAAACTGGATTGGTTAAAATTTACAGGGTTTAGCTGGAAAGGAGATGAAGGATTTTTTTATACCCGCTATCCCGAGCCCGCTGCCAATGATGAATTGAAAGGTAAAAACGAGTCGCCCAGAATTTATTTTCATAAAATGGGAACTCGCCAAGCAGATGATGTTTTGGTGTACGAAGACAAAGAGCATCCACAACGTTTTATTGGTATAGGGCTTACAGAGGATGAACGCTTCTTAGTGTTACAAACCAGTGAAGGCACAAGCGGCGGGGAGATTTTGTATAAGGACTTAAAAAATCCAGCTCAAAAAGAATTTAAAGTAATAGTTCCGGGATTTGAAACACAGCCATCTATTGTAGATAATGTAGGCGATAAACTTTTGCTATTAACAAATGACGGAGCGCCTACCTATAAATTGGTGCTTGTTGACCCGGCAAATCCTGCAAAAGAAAACTGGAAAGAGATTATTCCTGCTCGCGAAGAAGTTTTAGAAAGCGTATCAACCGGCGGCGGTTATCTCTTTGCTTCTTATCTTAAAGATGCGTCTTCTCGTGTGTACCAATATACTTATGATGGTAAGTTGGTAAGGGAGATAGAGCTTCCCGGTATTGGATCGGCAAGCGGATTTGGTGGTAAGAAAAAGGATAAAGAGTTTTTTTATGTCTTTACTTCATTTAGCTATCCGCCGTCTATCTTTCATTATGATATAGCCACAGGCAAGTCTACATTGTTTAGAAAATCGGAGGCAAAATTTGACCCTGAAGAATACGAAACCAAGCAGGTGTTTTTTACAAGTAAGGATAGTACACAAGTACCCATGTTTCTTACCTACAAAAAAGGATTACAGCTCGATGGTTCAAATCCGGTATTGTTATACGGATATGGAGGATTTAATATAGGCATGACGCCAGGCTTTAGTATTTCCAATGCCTTTTTTATGGAGCAGGGCGGCATCTATGCACAAGTAACATTGCGTGGAGGGAATGAATATGGAGAAGACTGGCATAAAGCGGGCATGCTGGATAAAAAGCAAAATGTATTTGATGATTTTATAGGAGCGGCAGAACATTTAATCAAAGAAAAATATACGAGTAAAGATAAAATTGCCATCAAAGGAGGAAGTAACGGTGGTTTATTAGTAGGTGCTGTAATGGCGCAGCGTCCGGATTTGTTTAAGGTAGCGATACCACAAGTAGGCGTTATGGACATGTTGCGGTATCATAAGTTTACTATTGGCTATGCATGGGCTACAGAGTATGGTAGCAGTGAAAAGAAAAATGAGTTTGATTATTTGTATAAATATTCCCCACTTCATAATCTAAAAGAGGGCATTGCCTATCCTGCAACTATTGTTACCACTGCCGACCATGATGACAGGGTAGTGCCGGCACATTCATTCAAGTTTGCAGCAAGATTACAAGCTGCACATGTGGGTGACAATCCTGTTTTAATACGCATTGAAAGCAAGGCAGGGCATGGAGCCGGTAAGCCAACCAAGCAAGCAGATAGAAGAGGCCGCAGATTTGTGGAGCTTTTCTATGTACAATATGGGAGTACCATTCAAGAATGTAAAAACAGGGGTTGTAATTCCTGCGAAGGGAAAGAAAGCTTTCTAACGAATAGGAATAGCCGTTTAAAGTTATAATAGGGATGCTGTAAGGTGTCCCTATTTGTTTTTAGCAAAATTTTTCTCGCCTGCATAGATAGCTACCGGCAGACGGTTTTCTTTTGGAGGTATGGGACAGTTATACTTTCCACTTACATACGCACAATAAGGATTATACGCTTTATTAAAATCTATTTGCAATTGATTGTCTTGTATAGCTGTAATGTCAAGATTGATATAGCGACCTGAAGCATAGCTTTCTTCTCCGGAACTGATATCTGTAAAAGGGATAAAAAGATAATTGGAAGTACCGCCACTACTTTCTAATAATGCTTGTGGTTGGTATAAGGTAAGGGTTACCAATGTATCACGAATGCTAAAGGAGGCGTAGCCATAAATGCGAAATGTTTTCTTTAAAGGCCCGGAAGTTTCCATCGTTAGCCATTTTATTTCTTTGGCTATTTCGATGGAAGCCGTTATGTTGTAAGCTTCCGATGGTATGAAAAATCGGAAGAAGGATTTGTCATCACCGGTCACCACTTCATGCTCGGCTACATAATTTTTCCTGAATTGTTCTAAACTGTCAGTATATACAGATTGAGACAAAGAAAAAAACTGGCTTAGACAGAATAGGGAAATGATGATGAACTTATGCATCTTCAAATGTACAAATTTGAAAAATACTACTACAAGCTTAAGTTTTTTGCAGTTATATGATGGGGTGCGTATGAAAAAGAAAGACATTGTATTCCTTCATCAGATACAAATTGAAAACTGATTTTTTTTCCTTCCTGTACAAGAGGTCCCTCTAGCCGCATATAAACAGCGTTACCACAATGATACATAGAACCTACAGGTACAAACCCATCACATAAAAAGGGATAGCGTTCTCCGGAGTCTTTATCAATGGCCACCAACCAGGAGTCAGGGAAACAGCCTAGTTTTGTAAGCACAGTTCCCTTAACAGTAATAACGGTATTCTTTTTACAGCTGCTTATGAATAATAGAGCTATGGCTACAGCATATAGTAGTTTCATGGTGGCTTTTCGCTAGCTGACAATAAATAAAAAGCGTTGCTTCTTTTTTATTTATTCGGCAAAAAAACCTCAGCCATCATACAGCGGGCACTACCCCCTCCATTTGTTTCGATAGTTTCCAGCGATGAATGCAATAGGGGGTTGTAACGGCTGAGTTGCTGTATTTGTTCTTGAGTCAGTGCCTGATAAGCTTGTGTTGATAAAATAAGAATAGATTGGCCATCTTTATCTTTCACTTGTAGCATATTTCCGGCAAAATGATTCATTTGCTCAAAGCTAATAGGGATAATTTCCTTCCCGGTTTTGGTTATTGCCGCAATTACAGCTTCTGCGTCATCGGGCTTATGAATGCTCGAAAGGCATATTACTACATACTTGTCTGCCACACACATCATTACATTGGTATGATAAATAGCTGCTTTCTTTTCATCAATAGCTTCAAAACTTATAATACTATATCCCGTTTTCTCCGAAAACTTTTTCAACAATGTCTCATCTGTTCTTGGAGAAATACATGCATAGGCTATCTTATTTTCTCTATCCAGCACCATACTTCCGGTACCTTCTAAAAACTTGTTTTCTTTTTCAAAAGAAGTGAAATCAATGGTAGTGTTTACTGAAAAATTGTTTTGAATGGATTCAAGTACATGTGCTTTGCGCTCAGCACGGCGGTTGGCGGCAAACATTGGATATAGGATAATACTACCGTCGGCATGAAAAGAAATCCAGTTATTGGGAAAAATTGAATCAGGTGTATGAGGAACGGGAGTGTCTTGTACCACTAATACATCAATATTGTTTTTACGAAGAAGTGTAACAAAGTTATCAAACTCATGTACGGCCTGCTCTTGCACATTAATAGCAGCAGATTGTACTTGAAAGGTATTGTTCACGGCCGTTTCAGCATTATAAATAAAATTTTCCGGCCGTATCATCAATAAATTAGATGTTGCTTGCATATTTACTGAGTTATAGAAACTGTAATGGTTAATCTATCGCATCACGAAGAAGAGGCATACTCATACAATGAAAGCCGCCTCTTGCTCTTGAAAGTTCTGCTGAAGGCATGGCAATAAGAGTATTTTCTATCTCATCGGGCGATACCGTTCCCGCCTCTAATTGTACTAGCAACTCTTGTGCGGGAATAATAGAAAACCCTGCATTTTTAAAAGCTTCAAGTGTTCTATCATTTCTATCATAGCCTAGTACAACCCCGTCCTTCAACGCCAGTAAATTACAGGAATCGGTCCACTGCTCTCTTGCATCATAAGGAAATTCATTATTGCCAGAATAAATGAACTTTGTTTTTTCTTCTGCTTTCAAATCGTTTTTGCTGATATCATTCAATAATTCCTCCAGGTTGTCAAAAAAAATCGGTTGCGAAGGATCTTTTTTTCTAAACTGTGTAATGCGAATTTTATCTTCCTTTTTGCTTCCTTCTAAAATACGCTGTACGGGATCGGCGTCTTCCATTTTAATTGTTTTTTTAGAGAAAGCCCCAAGCATTACCCACATATTTCTTTTTACTTGCGTAAATACAGTATCAATGTGCATGTAGTCCCTTTTCTTAGGTATCTTAACAATCGTAATCTTTTTTACAATATTTTTTGCAAAAAGAATATTGATGCATTGATGTGCTGCTTCGGAGGAGGTTCTTTCGCTTATTCCAATAAGAAGATGGTCCTTGCTTACAACCATAATATCGCCACCTTCTAATGTTACTTTTTTATCATCGCCATCTTTGGGTAGCAGGAAGTGGTGTGAGGTGTCAGGTAGTTCGATTATTTTGTCTTTGTATTGACTGAATAATTCATGATTGAAAAAAATATACTTCATAAGAAGCGCTTCACGCGTACGTGCTTTCTTGGCTGGCTTATTTAATAAAATGTGATCATTTATAACAATACCAATGTCGCGAGTAAAAATAAAATTTGGTATAGGTGCAAAGAGCATCTCTTGTTCATTCAAACTGCCACTTATAAACACTTTTGCAAGATCAGGTCCGGAGAGCGCTGTAAGTTTATTCTGTAAATCGTATGAGCAGTTTTCAATGGCGCATACGGAGGCGGTTAGCTTTTGCTTAATCTCTTCTTTTTCTAATATCTCTGCCAATAACCATTGAATTTCCACAACCTTTTGTGATCGATAGAAGTTTTTGTGGGAAGGTTTGTAAAAATCAAATCGGTTTTTACTATTATCAATTTCGGTAAGCCTGCCTTTTATTTTGGGGGCATCCAAAAAATAAAGTAAAAGTTTGGTGTAGAAGTCATATTCTTTTCTTCTGATGGTTTCCAAGTGTACAATATCTTCAAAAAGCCAGTCTTGTGCTTTAGATGGTACTACTTTTCCTAATCCACTATCGGGGCTATGTACGAGTAATCGTCGCAGTCTTCCTATTTCTGAACTTACATTTATATTTTGCTGTGTATTATCTTTTGACATAAAATTTTCGATTGAATGAGTGTTTAATAGAAGAAAGTTTAGAGTGTAGGGAAATTGTTTGAAAAGGATAATAAATGAAATCCTGTTTGCAACCCGACTATATGGCAGAAAGGCCTCTCTTTTTATATAGGTAGCCTATGTGCAAGCATTATTCAAAGTTAGCCGAAAAAGACCAAAGCCTAAAACTAAAAATAGCCCTATTAAAGGGCTATTATGCGAAATAGTAATTAGTTGATTTTAAGAATGAGCTGCTAATAACGGAACGGTAGATTGAAACGCTAGTTTTTTTGTATTGCTACCACTGAAAATACTATTGATAAAAGAATGATTTTTGGGTATCACTACAATCAGGTCAATTTTTTTATCTGCGGCAAACTGAAGAACAGCTTCGTGAAAGTCATTCATGCCAATAAAGTAGAACTCTGGTGTAAACTCTGCAAACATATTTTGTAGGCGTTCTCTTTCTTTCAGGTATTCATCCGAAAGGGAAACATAATGATCGCTGTCTACATTAACAATATGAAGTTTTGCCTCAAAAATTTGTAATACAGTTTTTATAGCCAGTTCAGGAGTGGCTATGTCTACATTTTTGAAATCAGATGTGAGGGCTACGTTTTTTATACCAGTATATTTTGCGCTAGGTGGAACAATCATTACAGGGCATACATTTTGTTCAGCCATTTTAAGTGTATTGCTGCCAGAAAGTAACTGCCGCCATTCTGATTTTTCTGTTATTCCCATTATAATAAGCTCTGCATCTTTCTGGTGAGCAAGCCGGCCCAGATTATCAATTAAGTCAGAACCGAGTTCTTTAATGCACTCAATATTAGAAACGCCTTTTTGTTCCATTTCAGCTTTCAGACTTTCCAGATATTGGGCAGATGTAGCAGCCTGTTCCTCTTCTTCAAACATATTGTAGAGGACTACAGTAGTATCTTTGCGCTCGCTTAAAAGGCCTGCCGCATAGCGCATAGCATTTAACGAAGTTTCGGAAAAATCAATTGGAATAATAATATCTTTCATGCAGTTGGTTTTGAATAAAGGGAAAGATAAAGGTTTTTTCAAAATCAGGAAAGTTTAGGGTAAGGTAAAATAATGTAAAACTTATTTACAAGCGTTTTTGGCTATTTCTAAAATAATATATTTGAGAGATAAAGAGTGTTCTGCTTAATGGTAAAATAAACTGTATGGGCGTCCGGCAATATATTTTTTTTGTGTTTTTTGCTTCTATTTTGTGTAGTTGTAGAAGAGGTACTAAAGCTCCGAAGGAAGACGAAGCACCGTATCCGGTAGTAGGAGATCAAAGAACAGCTTTGCTCACCAAAGCGTATGCAACACCTATAAGAGTGTTAGATAGCATCCAAATTATGACAGATTTAGAGTTTCTGTCTTCTCCGGCCTGCGAAGGAAGAAGGCCTGGAACTGTGGGGCATGCGATGGCACAGGAGCGATTGCTTTTACGTATGCGGGAGGCGGGTGTTGATAGTTTTGGAAATTCATTACAGCAAGGATTTACGGGTAGGTCGATCAACGGAAACACGGAAGGAAACAATATTGTTGGTTGGGTAAAGGGAACAAAAAATCCGGAAAAGTTTGTTGTTATTACGGCTCACTATGATCATTTAGGTAAATCAGGAGAGAATACTACTTTTTTTGGTGCCGATGATAATGCTTCTGGAACTGCTTGCCTCATGGCTTTGGCGAAATATTTTAAAATACACCCACAAGCATATTCGTTAGTTTTTGCGTTGCTTGATAGAGAAGAAACGGGATTGGAAGGAGCTTATGCAGTCGTAAGCAAACTTGAGACAGCCGTCGGGTTGCAAAATATTTTATTGAATATAAATATGGATATGATTAGCCGTAATGATCACAACGAGCTATTTGCATGTGGAGTTTGGCATAATCCGAATCTTCGATACCTGATTGACGAAGTGCAATCGTTAACAAACGTGAAGCTATTGATGGGTCATGATACGGGTAGCGGAGGGGCTAACTGGACAACAATGAGTGATCATAATGCTTTCTACGCAAAACAGATTCCATTCTTATATTTTGGAGTCGAAGATCATGAGGATTATCATCGTGTAACTGACAGCTTTGACAAGGTAAATAAAAGCTGGTATCTGGAAAACTGCAATATGATAGCCAAAGTGGTTGAACTTGTCAAATTATAGCCATCTATTTTTATAGTGTATAGAAATAATAGCGTAAGGTATGATAAGAAAGTATAAATGGCTTAGAAGAGTACTTCGTGTAACTATAGTCGGTATAGGTGTTATTATAATTGCTTGTTTGTTGTTTGATTATTTTGTGCAATTCAGAAAAAGTGATAAAGAGCTCTTGGAGATATTTGCGGCTCGCGGCATTAAAGGAGAAATTAACTATTATAAGGTCGATGGGAGAACAATTCGGTATGCCAGTGTAGGTGATGATAGTTTGCCTACTTTGTTAATGTTGCATGGATCTCCTGGTTCTATGAGCTATTACAGTGGGCGATACGCAGATAGTATAATTCAAAACACTTTCAAGGTTTTTACTGTTGACAGGCCGGGATACGGGTACTCCGATTTCGGAGACGCTGAGCCTTCTATTGAAAAGCAAGCTGCTTTGATAAGGCCTATTTTGGATAGCCTACACAAGGCTCGTCGCCCGATTATAGTAGCCGGAGGCTCTTTTGGGGCCCCTATAGCTTGCCGCCTTGCGATGGATTATCCACACTTGGTTGATGGATTAGTATTAACGGGTCCCGCTATCGGCCCAGGGAGGGAAATAATGCTGGGTATTACACCTTACATAGAGCATTGGTCTTTACGATGGATGATACCACGCATTTTTAAAGTGGCCAATACAGAAAAAATACACCATAAAAAAGAACTGGAAAAAATGCTTCCTTTATGGAATAAAATAAAAGTCCCAGTAGCATATTTACAAGGAGAAAACGACAACATTGTAGACACGTCTAATGCCGGCTTTGCCCGGGAATACCTTATAAATACTCCTTCTTTATCTATTCAATTTATCAAAAACCGGGAGCATCGCCTCGCACAGTTTGAATGGCCTTTGATTAGAGAGGCTATTATGGAAGTATACGCAAAAGCCAAAGCTGAAGAGCATTGATGTATTCTTTTGAAAATAGATGGATTACAAAAAAGCCATTTGGGTAATCCAAATGGCTTTTTTGTAATGTAAAGAGAGCTTATTAGCCAAAATAAATAGACAATATGGTAATAACTGCTGTAATAATGAAAACAGAAGCAATAACCAAAGTGGCCTGTAAATTCTCGTTTTTAGCGGTGTAATTTTTTTTCATACACAAAAGTTTTAAACTTAAAATAGGGTTCAGAGATTTTCAGTCGGGAATGGATAAGACTGGTATCTTAAGTCTTCTGTGATTCTTACAAGGAATAGTATTCTGAGGAAGTACCACGAATGTACACACTCTCTACAATATCTGCAAGAGATTTCTAAATGGAGTATACTATTTTGATAATCAATTATTTATTGTTGTATTTGTCTGCTGTTGGCTTTGAGTAAAAGTTAGCACTGAGAAAAGCAGCGGAATTTGACAACTAACAGATGTGTGGTAAAGCAAATTAAGAGGACCTATAATTAGGTAAGCAGTTGTGAATGGGCGCACTACTCAATAAGATTATTTTTCACAGCGAAGAAGACAAGTCCTGCTGTGTTTTTACTGCCAAATCGTTCCATTAACCGATCTTTAATGGCTTCTACTGTACGCGGGCTTATTTCCATTTTTTGTGCTATTTCCTGCGCTGTAAATTCCATGCAGATGAACCGTAATACATCTCTTTCTTTGTCGCTTAGTGTGATTTCATTGTTAAGTGAAGGAACTACTTTTTGACGAGAGTGTGATTTCTTTAGTAGTATGCGATTAACGAAATTATTCAGATAATATCCCTTTTCTGATACTTCCATAATCGCCCTTCTTATTTCTTGCGGCTCTGCACTTTTCAATAAGTATCCATTAGCACCATTTTCCATTAAGTGGTAAACAAAGCGCTCATCTTCATACATGCTAAGTACTAAAACTTTAATAGCAGGATATTGCTTGCTCACTATCTTGGTCGCTTCTATCCCATCTTTTCCAGGCATTCTCAAGTCCATAAGAACTACATCAGGCTCGGCTTCTGCAATTCCATTTAATAACTCGTCCCCATTTTCCGCCTCAAGTACAAACTTAATATTGGTAAAGGGGCGTAGAGAAAGAACTACACCCTTCCGGAAGATTTTATGATCGTCAGCAATTGCAACTTTAATGATTCCCATAGTCTCAGATGAGTTGCAAAGTTAACAAATAATGGTAAAACAGAGGCTTATTGATAAGGATCGTCCTTAGGCAATTCAATCGTAACCTTGTAATAGGTCTGCGAGATGTCTTTTTCAAAAAAGATTGACCCTTGTACAACTCTTAAACGGCTGCTGATATTTTTAAGGCCTAGGCCGATTGTACTTTTATTCAGCTTGTCAAAGTCTGTTTGCACCAAACCACGTCCATCATGATGTATGCGAAGGTAAAATTTATCGCCATGAAGGTTTTGTGTAAGGTGTATAAAGCTGGCATTGCTATGCTTCAAAATATTGTTGACAAGTTCTTGTACTATACGAAATACGATCAACTCTTTTTCTGCTTTAAGCCGATCCTTGTATTCATGAAAACGACTACTGGCATTCATTGTACCTGATCCGCTTATCTTTTGAAATAAGTCATTCACGGCAGATTCCAGCCCAAAGTTTTTAAGTGTTGGCGGCATTAAGCTATGACTGATATTTCTTACCAGTTGTATCGTATCATCAATAATTTGACGAGCCTGAAAGATAGATTGAAGCTGCGTAGCCTTATCCTGATTGACAAGATTTTCATTAAGGTACAAACGAGCCGTAGCTAATAGGGGGCCGGCATCGTCATGCAAGTCTGCGGCCAGCCGTTGTCTTTCTTCTTCCTGTAACTTGATGGAAGCATTGAGCAAGATTTTTTGCTGTTCTTCTTCCATTTTTTGCAGCGTGCGCTGGTAGCGAGCCACTTTCCGCTGGTGAAAAATTATGAATAGTACCAGTCCCACGGTAAGCACCATCATACCTATAGTACCAATAAATAGTACAGTAGAGGTGGAGACTTGGTTGTGGGTGGCTTGCAGCAAAAACATACGGTGGTAGAGTGCTAAATTTTATAAAATATCCAAGTAAGGTAATGTGTTTGTTTTGGTAGAAGAAGGTGATTTACTTTTTTGGTTGGCAATAATAATGATTGCTATGCTAAAAAAGATATTTTTTATTGTTTCTGCGATAAAGGTTATAAACCAATAATGGTCAATATTTATTACATGGTTTGCCAAAATGTTGAAAAAAAATGTCCCACCCAGATAAGTAAGTAATCCTAAGCACACCCAAAACCCTGCATTCTTGTAAATAACCTCAGAATGGCTTCGTTTAAAAAAGTCGTAGAAGAAGGCGATGATGTAAATGAAAATCAGGATGGTTTCAATTCCTATAGAGATATCGTCAATTCTTGTAAGCGGTGTTAAAAAATAGTATAAGATTTGAAACAGAGCAAATAATATGGAAAGAAATAGCATCAATCGTTTTATTCCAGTCTTTACAATATTGGACGCTAGTATTAGTGTAAAAAAAACATACTCAAGATAGGTATAGAAAAAAATGATGGCTTTTTTTTGTTGTATTGTAAAGGTAGAATAGAATCTATCATTCAGCGAAAGTGCGAACATGACAAAGAAGCAAAACACAAAGCCATACACCGCTATCAGGAAACTTGTTCTGTTTCTTCTTTTAGCGTAGTTGATCAAGTAAAAAATGGGAATTAAAATAAATGATGCAACGAGGGTATAATATAAAAAAAGCTTTTCTATTAGTTGGACTTTGTCCAAAAATAGAAAAACTTTCTTGAGTTTTAAAACTATTAGGCTAGATTAGTCTTGCCAAAATGTTTTAACTTCTTCTTTGTTAAGAATTAATAAAACTCTTCCGTTTGTGCCTTGTTTCATAACAATACCATTTTAAAGTGTTAAACAGAACCGATTCTAGGTACAAAATTTAGGAATTGCGACACAGATTTCTATAGGGATGCGACTATTGATAAACACTTAATTAAGCAGTAATTTGTTTATTATCAACTAATAATCGTATTTTTATGCTTAATTTTACTTGGTAAAAATAGGTAAAATAACTATAAAAAAATAGTATTTTTACTATTAAAAATAGTCGAAAAATTCCTTGGTAAATAAACTTATTCACAGAGGTGGATAAAATTGCGAGGGGTTGGATTCGGGGTAAGTTATGGAGTAGCGTGGTGTATAATTGAAGATAAATTTAAGTAGAAACCTGCGTGTAGAAGGTATATTTTATTGAATGTGCTGTTTTTAGTAGGCAACAGTCTAAAGTTACAATTGTTTTTTTAAGCTTGTAAAGCGGGTTTTTGCAGGTAAATTGCCAAAATGATTTTACTTTTCGGCACGTTATAAAATCAAGTACCTTTCGAACCAAAGATCGGAAAAACCGCAGGTTGGGAAAAAATACGCCTGTTTGTGCGGTGTGGGTGTTAGGATGATTCGAAAATTGAAAACAGGAGGAGAATCAAAAAGGTAAATTTGGCATAGGGAAAATAGAGGTTGCGATTTTATTCAAAAAAGATAGATATTATTTGATTTTTACAAGCTAAATTATTTCCAGATTAAGTATGAACACACAACAAATCAAAGTGGCAATTGCAGACGATCATAAGATTTTCAGAGATGGTATACGTATGGCTTTGAGGGAAAAGGAGTACTTGAGGATTTTGTGGGAGGCGGAAGATGGAAAGGATTTAATGCACAAGCTAAAGCTGAAGATTCCTGATGTAATACTTATGGACATCCGGATGCCGGAAATTGATGGAATTAATGCGATAAGTATGATTCGAAAGGAGTATGAATCCTTAAAAATCATCGTATTGACCATGTATGATGATCAGGAAATGATTACCAAGATGATGGAAATGGGGGCAAACGCCTATCTCACAAAAACTACTGATCCAGAAGAGATTTACCAAGCCATTCTTACCTGCATGAATGATGATTTTTACTTTAATGAGCTGGTGAATAAAGCAGTGCTTTTGAAATTGCAACACAAAAAAACGGTTCGGCAGTTTTACCCTAATCCTGTAAAGCTATCAGAAAAGGAGTTGCGTATTTTAAAGCTCATTGCTAATGATAAGACAACAGAAGAAATATCCAAGGAAGTTTTTTTAAGCCCCAGAACGATAGAGACCATACGGCAAAACATGAAGCAGAAAGTAGGTGCTAAAACAATTGCCGGCCTTGTGATGTATGCCTCCCGCAATAAATTGCTTGAGTAATCAAGTTTTCTTATATAGCTTACTCATTTAAAATAGTGTAATGGGAAATGTTAATGATAGTTATTTTGATGGCTATTATAAAGATATATGGAGAGCCTTGATGCCGGAAGGGCTCACGCAAAAAGAAGTAGAATTTATCATCTCTTATTTTAAGCTTGACGCAAATAGTAGGGTATTGGATATCATGTGCGGTTATGGCCGCCATGCTATTGCATTAGCTCGTAAAGGTATTAACGTAACAGCCCTGGATAATCTGCCTCAGTATAGTGAAGAAATAAAGCAAACAGCTCTAATGGAGCAACTGCCTCTAAATGTGTTGTTACAGAATGTTACAGATTTGGAAATAGTTGAAGAAACGTTTGATTTGGCTATGTGCATGGGGAATAGTCTTAATTTTTACAATGAAGAGGATACGGGGATTATTTTGCAAAAGCTCAATAAATCCCTTAAGAAAGAGGGAAGCCTTCTTATTAATACATGGTCTCTTGCGGAAATAGCTATTAAGCAATATTCGTCCAAAGGCTGGATGGAGGTTAATGGGTATAAGGTATTAACAGATGCTAGATATTTGTTTCGACCGACACGGGTGGAAGCTATTACTACTATTATTAGCCCTGACGGGAAAATAGAAAATAAGGAAGCTGTGGACTATGTGTATTCCTTGGCCGAGATGGAAAAAATGTTGTTGCAAGCTGGGTTTGTGCTCAAAGAGGCTTACAGCATACCGGGTAGAAAGCAATTTGAGCTGGATGATCAGCGAGCATATCTTATTGCTGTTAAAAAATGATAGTGATAAAAAAAGCCCTCCGGGCAAGGAGGACTTAAACGTTACTGTTATGAAAGAAAAATATTTCGGTAAAGGTTGGATTAAAATTGGACAAGGTTAATGGTAGCAGGTTTTTAAACGATAAAGTTTCAAAAGAGGACGGATCATTTAAAAACGGGTACCAGTGAAAAAAAGAAAGTTGACTGTTAAGAGTAAATCGTCTGGTTCTTCAAAGGGATTGGAAATGACTTTCTGGACGGTTTGGACATTGGATGTTTTAGGACTTTGACGATAGCATCTTTTTCAATCAACTTTCGATACAAAAATATATTCACATTGGGATGTGGACAATAGCAGAACTGCCCTATTTCTATTCTATGGTATTTACCGAGTAAGTTGTAAAAGCTCTTGTTTTTCGATCGTATCTTTTCGATGAATTTTACGTGTAAGTTGGTTTTTCATGTAAAAAAGGATTAATACGGGAAAAACGTGAGTATTGCTGCTTGCTTTGTTTGGGAAAGAATAGTTGCTAGAGAATGTATAAATGAATATTGAGCGATGGTTTTTCTAACTTTCGGCATTAAAGATTGTTTATAATAAATATGCAAGTCAATGTAACATGGTGCCAGGCGCACGAATTTTCAAGTGAATTTGAGGGTACAATAACCCCAATAGACGGAAACAAGATAACTGGACCTGGGCCTAAGTCTTTACTATTATCTGGGTTGGCAGGCTGTTCCGGTATAGATGTAGTAGACATTTTGGAAAAGATGCGAGTACCTTTTACGGACCTGTCAATTTCTGCTGAAGCGGAACAAACGGATGAGCACCCTAAGGTCTTTAAAGAGATTACCTTAGTTTATAGCATACGCACAGCGCCGGAAAATGAAGAAAAGCTGAAAAAGGCCATTGAGTTATCACTGGAAAAATATTGCGGGGTAGCCGCGATGCTTAAAAAAAATTCGGTTATTAATTATAAGATAGCGATATTGGCGTAGTATGCTTTCGAAAAAATCACAATATGCTTTTAAGGCGCTTGCCTATCTAAGTGAGAAGTATAATGACGGGCCTGTATTGATATCAGAAATTGCCAAAAAGAAGAAAATTCCTTTAAAATTTCTGGAGAACATCCTTTTAGAGCTTAAAAAAGCCAATATTCTGGATAGCAAAAAAGGCAAGGGAGGAGGTTATTTTTTACGACAACCTCCGGATAAGGTAAAAGTAGCCACTATTATACGCCTCGTAAACGGGCCGATTGCGATGTTGCCCTGTGTCAGTCTTTACTTTTATGAACGTTGTAAGAATTGTAACCAGAACTACTGCGGCCTCCATGACATGATGATAGAAGTTCGGGATGCAACGCTAAGTATTGTCGAAAATCGCACCCTCAAAGATTTAATGGTGTAAAAATTGGCTAACGTTTGTTTAGTGTTAATTTATAAACAATAAGTCTACTTATTTGGTAGGGTATTTGGATCCTACTACATTTGTACACTCAAAACTTATATTTTATGGCACTACGTCTTGGAGATACTGCTCCTAATTTTCAAGCCCAAACATCTTTGGGAGAAATAGATTTTCATGAATTCTTAGGCAATGGATGGGGAGTATTATTTTCTCACCCGGCTGACTATACACCGGTATGTACAACAGAATTGGGAAAAACAGCTTTGTTGGGGGAAGAGTTTAGTAAGCGTAATGTAAAAGTTTTGGCAGTGAGTGTAGATCCGCTGGATAAGCATCATGGTTGGATAAATGATATTAATGAAACACAAAATACTACCGTTAACTTCCCAATAATTGCGGATCCCGAAAGAACAGTGGCTACGCTGTACGATATGATTCATCCAAATGCATCAGCTACCGCTACGGTGAGGTCATTGTTTATTATCGGGCCCGATAAGCTAGTTAAGCTTATTATTACTTATCCGGCTTCTACAGGTAGAAATTTTACAGAAGTATTGCGAGTGATAGACTCTTTACAGCTTACGGCGAATTATAGTGTAGCTACGCCGGCAGATTGGAAACATGGTGAAGATGTAATCGTGGTGCCTGCTGTTTCTACTGAAGATGCAATAAAGAAGTTTTCAAAAGGGGTCAAAGTGGTAAAGCCTTATCTACGTTATACTCCGCAACCTGATCTATGATAACTGCAGAAAAATTAATAGCGCTCATAGAACACAAGTCAATAGAAGAGAGTATTACTCTTCTTACAGAGTTGTTTCCAGAGGCGGTTAGTTTTTCTTCTTCTTTAGGCCAGGAGGATCAGGTTATTGCCGACGTTATTTTTAAAAACAATTTATCGGTAAATGTTTTTACGCTGGATACAGGTAGATTGTTTAATGAAACATATGAATTGCTAGAGCGTACACAGGCTCGGTACAAGAAAAATATAAAAGTATATTTTCCTGAAACGACAGATGTAGAAGTGTATGCAAAGGAAAAAGGAGTCAATGGTTTTTATGATTCCGTAGAGAATAGAAAGAGCTGCTGTTATATACGTAAAGTAAAACCTTTGAACAGGGCATTGCAGGGAGTTAAAGTTTGGATAACAGGGCTTCGTGCTGATCAGTCGGAAAACAGGCAGAGCGTGCCTTTAATAGAATGGGATGAAGCGAGAGGATTATTTAAATATAACCCACTTATTAACTGGAGTTATAGTGAGATGGTGACCTATTTAAAAGAAAAGAATCTGCCTTACAATCCTCTTCATGATAAGGGGTTTATTAGTATAGGCTGTGCGCCATGTACTCGTGCTATTGAGCCGGGTGAAGATGCCAGAGCAGGGAGATGGTGGTGGGAGGTATCGCATAAGGAATGTGGTTTGCATGGAGTGAATAGTCAATTGAATGTAGCAAAGAGTTGATTTTAGTAATATGAATAAACATCATTTGGATTACCTGGAAGAGCTGGAAGCGGAAAGTATTCATATTTTTCGTGAAATAGCTGCGCAGTTTGAAAAGCCTGCTTTGTTATTCAGTGGAGGAAAAGACTCCATAACATTGGTACACTTGGCGCAAAAAGCATTTGCTCCAGGTAAAATACCTTTTCCATTAGTACATATTGACACGGGACATAACTTTCAGGAAGCGCTTACCTATAGAGATGAGTTGGCGGAGAAAAAAAAGGCTACGCTCATTGTAAGAAAAGTAGAGGATACTATTCGCGAAAGAAAGCTACAAGAGCCTAAAGGAAAATTCAGTAGCAGAAACTGGCTACAAACCTATACACTCTTAGATACCATTGAGGAATTTGGTTTTGATGCCTGCATTGGTGGGGCGCGGCGGGATGAAGAAAAGGCTAGGGCAAAAGAAAGAATTTTTTCTGTTCGGGATGAGTTTGGTCAATGGAACCCCAAGCTACAACGGCCGGAACTGTGGAATATATTCAATGGGCGCATACATAAAGGAGAGAATGTGAGAGTGTTTCCTATTAGTAATTGGACGGAACTGGATATCTGGAATTATATCCGTAAAGAAAAGATTGATTTGCCTTCCATCTATTTTGCACATGAAAGAGACGTGTTGCTTCATGAAGGCCAGTTAGTGGCTGTTTCTCCATTTGTACAAATTGACGACACAGATATTGTTCAAAAAAAGCAGGTGCGCTATCGTACAGTAGGGGATATGACTTGTACTGCAGCTGTAGAGTCATCGGCGGCAACATTAGATGAGGTAATCAATGAAATAATTGCGGCGAGGATAAGTGAGAGAGGAGAAACAAGAATTGATGATAAGGTTACAGAAGCGGCAATGGAAGATAGAAAGAAAAATGGCTATTTCTGATTGTATGACTAACTAACAAAACAATGGATTTACTTCGATTTATAACTGCGGGAAGTGTTGATGATGGTAAAAGTACCTTGATAGGGCGATTACTGTATGATAGCAAAAGTATCATGGCCGATCAGTTGGAGACATTGCAGAAGCAAACAAAAAATAAGCAGGTTACGGATATCGATCTTGCCTTGCTGACAGATGGGCTTAGAGCCGAAAGAGAACAAGGTATTACCATTGATGTGGCTTATCGATATTTTGCTACTCCTAAAAGAAAATTTATTATCGCAGATGCGCCTGGCCATGTGCAGTATACGCGAAATATGATTACCGGTGCATCTGGTGCCAGTCTTATCATAGTGTTGATCGATGCGCGGCAGGGAGTAGTGGAACAAACAAGAAGACATAGTATCATCGCTTCTTTGTTAAATATTCAGCATGTTGTGGTTGCTATTAATAAAATGGATTTGGTAGACTATTCACAGGATGTATACAACAATATAGTAATTGACTATGCAGAAGTGGCTAAACAGCTTTCTTTAAAAGAAATCACTTATGTTCCCATTAGTGCATTAAATGGAGATAATATTGTACATCGTTCTGAAAAAATGTCTTGGTATGATGGACAACCATTACTCGAATTGCTGGAAGAAGTAGAAGTGGCGAAAAGTATAGATTATGATACAGCACGTTTTCAGGTGCAATTAGTCATTCGTCCACAAACAGAAGACTTACATGATTATCGTGGTTATGCCGGCAAAGTATTAAGTGGTGTATATAAGAAAGGTGAGAAGGTAAAAGTATTACCTGCGGGAATAGAAACAACGATAACCAAATTAGAAGTAGCGGGCAAGGAGGTAGAGGAAGCTTTTGTGCCGCAACCTGTAATTATACACCTTGCTGATGATATTGATATAAGCCGGGGTGATACTATTGTAGGAATTGATAATCTACCTGTAGAAAGTAACGAAGTGGACGCATTGCTATGCTGGCTGGATGATAAGCCTTTGCAACAAGGTAATAAATATTACCTGCAGCAGAATAGTCGCATAGTAAAAGCCAATATAAAAGAAATAGAGTATAGCCTTGACGTTAACACTCTTCAACAGCAGGCTGTTGAAGGGTCTGTTAAACTCAATGAAGTGGTGAAAGCAAAATTAAAATTTGCAAGCCCACTAGTGTATGATGCATTTAAAAAGAATGCAGCTACCGGAAGTGCTATACTAATAGATGAGACTAGCAATAGCACTGCGGCGGCTGTGTTGTTGCAATAAATTTTTTTGACTTTATTCTCTACTAAAAAAGTAGACTTTATGAAAGTAGAACATATAAGCGGTAAAGTAATATTAGCAGGAGCAGGTCCAGGGGATCCTGAACTTATATCTGTAAAGGCCGTGCGGTGGCTGCAAAAAGCAGATGTTGTTTTGACCGATCGGTTGGTAAGTAGAGAACTATTAAATGAGTTTGTTCCTCCCAAAGCGCAACTTATTTGCGTGGGTAAGCAAGGGCGATATGGTCTTTCCACTCCACAAAAGAAAATCAATCAAATGATGATTGAGTATAGTCGGCTTGGAAAAACAATTGTACGATTAAAAGGGGGAGATGTTTCTGTGTTTGCTAATATACTGGATGAATTACAGGCCTTGGTAGAAAATAATATTCCATATGAAATTATTCCAGGTATCTCTGCTGCATTTGGTGCTGCTGCTTATGCTGGTATTCCATTAACGGCCCGCAATTATTCTAATGCCGTAAGATTTTTAACCTATTACAAAACGGATGTCATGGCAGATGATTATTGGAAAGATCTGGCAACTACAACGGATACATTAGTATTTTATATGTCCTCTGGCACATTGAGCGATATTGTAAAAAATCTTAAGAATAACGGGATTACTTCCGATAAATATATTGCAGTAGTAGAACAGGCAACTACACGTTTGCAAAATGTACATGTTTGCAATATTCACCACTATCAACAAGAACTGGAAGGTGTTGAGCTGGCTTCTCCTTCTCTGCTTATAATAGGAAAAGTAGTGGTGCTGCATGAGCAGTTTGCCTGGTTGCGCAACAGCAATAGTCACGAACAATATTTTGAACCCGTAGATGCTTTTCAAAAAGCAGTCGTATAACATTCCGTATGTTACAAGAGCCTAAATTAAAAACACTATTTGAGTTAATCGAATCATTCTCTTCAGAAGAGTTGATTTGGACAAATGGCTATATAACCGGCCTTCTTAACAAGCGGGAACAAAAGCTAGCGGGCAATGCTCATAGCAATGCTTCCGGTAAACCTGTTTCTTCTAAAAAGATTAACCTGCTGTATGGAACAGAAACAGGTAATGCAAAACGACTGGCAACACAATTGGCAGCTGTAGGAAAAAAAAATGGAGTTGCTGTTAAGTTAACTGGAGTAGATCAATATCGGCTAACGGATCTTGAAAAGGAAGAATATCTTTTTATAGTAATTAGTACACAAGGAGAGGGAGATCCGCCAGCAACGGCAAAAAAATTTTACGAACATATTCATCAGCAGCAACTTTCTTTAGGAAGGTTGAAATTTAGTGTACTAGGGCTGGGTGATAGCTCCTACCCTTTCTTTTGTAAAACAGGAGAAGATGTAGACAAACAGCTAAGTGCATTTGGTGCAGAGAGAGTAATCCCTTTGCAGAGATGTGATGTGGATTATGAGGAAGAAGCGCAGGGCTGGTTCAGTAAAGTATTGAATTATGTAAAAAATGAAGAGGTAAGTTTTATACAAGAAGCAAAACCTGCTACGCGTAAAGGAGGAGGAAGAAAATATTATCAAGGAACGATTTTAACGAATATCAACCTTAACGATAGAGGATCGGCAAAAGAAACCTATCATATTGAAATTGCAACTGAAGAGACTATTGTGTATGAACCCGGTGATGCAATTGGTATTGTGCCTTCTAATCGAAAAGAAGTAATAGAAAAAATTGCACTTATTACCGGTGTCGATCTGACTACTACTGTCGAGACAAAAAAAGTAACCGCAAGTCTGGAAGAGTTGCTTACAGAACACCTGAATATTTGTTATCTGCCTCTTTCTATTGTAAACGAATATGGAAAAATTATTAATCAGGATATTCCGGCAGTAAGAATTGATTTGGTTGATTTATTACGCATTTATCCAATTAAGACAACCGATCAATTTATAGAAGTTGTAAAGGCATTGACACCGATTGCTCCTCGTCTTTATTCTATAGCATCCTCCCCTGCTGCACATGGTGATACAGAAGTGCATATCACTGTTTCGAAAAATAGTTTTAATGCAGAAGATGAGCAGCGTTTCGGTCTTTGCAGTGAATTTTTGGGATATAAACCGGTTCAGTCATCATTGACTTTTTATGTACATAAGAATAAAGGCTTTAAGTTACCGGATGAGGAGAAAGATATAATTATGATAGGGCCAGGTACTGGTATTGCTCCGTTTCGATCTTTTCTGGCGGAAAGGAATGCCAAAGGTGATGCAGGGCAAAACTGGTTGTTTTTTGGTGAGCAGCATTTTGTGACTGATTTTTTATATCAAACAGAGATACAGGAATACGTGCAGACAGGCGTGCTGTCACGTATTGATTTGGCTTTTTCAAGAGACCAGAAAGAAAAAATATATGTGCAACATCGTATGGAGGAGAAAGGCAGTGAGCTATATGCCTGGTTAGAAAATGGGGCTGTGCTTTATGTGTGTGGAGCCAAAGAGCCCATGAGCGCGGATGTAGAAACGATTTTAAAAAGAATCATTCAACAGCATGGCAATAAGACAGAAGAAGAAGCGAAAGGATATATTGAATCGCTTATAGATACAGACAGGTATCATAAAGACGTGTATTAACGGAAATGCAAATCACAGTAGATTAAAAAGTAGTATCGACACATATGTCAAAGGATAAAAACCAACCTAATCTTTCACCGGTAGAAAGAATTAAAACAGCCAGTGATGGACTGCGTGGTACCATGAAGGAAAGCCTGAAGGATCCTATTACAGGTGCCATAAGAGAAGACGATCAGTCGCTGATAAAATTTCATGGAATGTATCAGCAAGATGACAGAGACAGGCGGGAAGAACGAAGTGCGAAAAAGCTGGAGTGGTTATATTCTTATATGATCCGACTTCGTTTACCTGGCGGTTTACTAAAGCCCGATCAGTGGGTAGGTCTTCATCATATTGCAGGTGATTATTCAACAGGGGTAATAAAAATAACCACACGCCAGACGGTACAACTGCATGGCATACTAAAAAGTGTTATTCGCCCTACTATAGCTGCGTTTAATACATTACAGCTCGATTCTATTGCTGCTTGCGGTGATGTAAACAGGAATGTGATGTGTACGGCTCATCCGGATGAGTCGCCATTACATGCGGAAATATTTTCTTATGCTGATAAGATAAGTTTAATGGCACTTCCTAAAACAAGAGCCTACTACGAGATATGGTTAAATGAAGATCAGCTTGCTGAAAAATCGGAGGATGATCCTTTGTATGAAGATAGGTACCTGCCTCGTAAGTTTAAAATAGCTATAGCTATCCCACCGAATAATGACATAGATGTATTTACCAATGATATTGGATTGATTGCTATTATAGAAGACGGAAAACTGAAAGGATTTAATATCGCTGCGGGTGGGGGACTTAGTACTACACATGGTAATGATAAAACCTATGCAAGGCTGGGAACGGTGTTGGGTTATGTAGCCGGAGAAGAGCAGGTGCTAAAAGCCGTTTATGAGATATTGACAACACAGCGGGATTTTGGTAATAGGAGCGATCGTAAACAGGCGAGATTAAAGTACACCATTGATAGGGTGGGTGTAGAAGCATTCAAAAAAGAGGTGGAAAGTCGTTGTGGTTTTGCATTTGAACCAGCAAAGCCTTTTTCTTTTACAGAAAGAAAGGATCATTACGGGTGGAGACGTAATCATGAAAACAATTGGTATTATACAGTTTTTGTAGAAAATGGTCGTGTGCTGGATGATGAAAAGGTGGCTTTAAAAACAGGGCTATTACAAGTAGCCTTGAGTGGTAAAGCGAATTTCAGGTTTACGGGAAATCAAAATGTAATTATTAGTGATGTTGCTCCTACAGATAAAGAGCAAGTTCACGCTATATTAGAAGAGTTTGGAATCATTGCACATACGGAACAAGCCGGAGCTGTAAGAAGAACAGCGCTAGCCTGTGTTGCTTTTAATACCTGTTCGCTAGCACTAGCAGAAGCACAGCGTTATTTGCCTACATTGATTAGTAAGATTGAGCCCATATTGGAAAAATATAAAATTGATGACGAAGAGATAAGTATGCGAATGACCGGTTGCCCTAATGGTTGTGGACGATCTCCCGCAGCAGAAATTGGGTTTATCGGAACAGCATATGGACAATATAATTTACATATTGGGGGAGATAGATTTGGTCTTCGATTAAATAAAAAATTCAAAGACAGTTTAAATGAATCAGAGATACTGAACACTTTAGATGATTTGTTTAAAATATACGCAGAAGAAAAAAAGCCAGGTGAAACTTTTGGAGACTTTTCCTATAAGAAATGGGTAGAGGGCTCAAATGTTTAAAATGAAAGAAACGCAAAACGATACGATACCTGCGACTGAAGAACGTAAAAACGAACTGTTTCCTGTTTTTTTTAAACTCGATCACTTAAAAGTTTTACTTATAGGTGCAGGGAAAATTGGTTTGGAAAAACTGCAAGCATTACTGCAAAACAATCCTCGCACGCAGGTACAGGTTATTGCACTTGTCATAAGTGAGGAGGTAAAATCATTTGCCGAAGGCTATCCATCTATACAGTTGCAGGAGAGAGCCTATCATTCTTCTGATTTAGATCTGGCAGATATTGTTATCGTGGCGGCTAATGATAAAAGTTTTAGCCATAGTATTTATGAAGAAGCAAGAGCGCAAAGAAAACTAATTAATGTAGCGGATACGCCAGCGTTGTGTGATTTTTATTTAGGCTCTATTGTACAAAAAGGAGATTTAAAAATAGCCATATCAACCAATGGCAAATCTCCTACTATGGCAAAGCGATTGAAAGAAGTACTGAATGAAGCTATGCCCGGCGAGCTCAATGAGGTGATTGAGAATCTCCATCATGTGCGTAAGCGATTGAATGGAAATTTTGCTACCAAAGTAAAAAAGCTAAATGATCTCACAAAGGTGCTGGTGGAAGATGATAGTTCGATAAACGAACGAAAATGGAAGAAGATAGCCACCTATTCTCTATATGCGTTTGGCTTAATGCTTATAGGTCATTTTATTTTTTCCTACATACCGCTGTCTGGATTGAAAGATACAGCCATTGAATTATATACAACACTGGATAGTTCATTTCTAGTCATGCTGGCTGCAGGTTTTTTTGCACAGTTGGTGGATGGTGCATTAGGAATGGGCTATGGCGTTACCAGTGCTACGGTTCTTTTGTCTGCCGGTGTAAGCCCTGCTGCTATTAGTGGAAGTATACATACGGCGGAAATGTTTGCCAGCGGTGCTTCAGGCTATAGTCATTATAAATTTGGTAATGTGAATAAGAAGCTTTTCAAGGCGCTGGTTTTCCCCGGGGTAATAGGAGCAATAGCTGGTGCTATACTGTTGTTTTATTTGGGAGAAAAATATACAGATCTAATACGCCCTATTCTGGCTTGCTATACTTTACTATTGGGCCTTCGTATACTATACAATGCTTATCAGCAACGCATAGAAAAGAAAAAATTCAAGCAGTATAAACTGTTAGCGGGCGTAGGTGGGTTTTTCGATTCATTTGGAGGAGGTGGATGGGGGCCTATTGTGACCACCACACTTATTACCAAGGGTAGAAGCCCGCGTTATGTTATCGGTTCGGTAAGCATTACAGAATTTTTTGTAACATTGGCAAGCGCTTTTACTTTTTTTATTCTGTTAGGCGCTACGCATTGGCAAACAATCATTGGTTTAATAATAGGTGGATTGATTGCGGCTCCCATTGCAGCTAAGCTTGTAGGGAAACTGCCTCGTAAAACATCCATGATATTAGTAGGATTGCTCGTTATAATCTGGAGCATTCGAATTTTGGTAAAATTGATATAGGTTTTTTTTAAATTATTAGTCTACAATATTTGTAGACTAATAATTTAACTTTACTTTTGCTGCAAGGAAAATGATAAGCAGAAAATAATTTACAAGCGTGTATTGAGTTTTGAAAAATTACCGGGCCCGGATTCGTACTTGCAGATTAAGCTAACTAAATGTGTAGCGTCTTCTTGTTACTAATCCGGATTACCCGGAACCAATTAGGAAGTACAGGTAAATGAGCGACTAAGTAGTGAAGAGAGATTGTAATGCGGTCTTACTGGATTCAATGATATTAATAAAACCGTACGTTATTTAATTGAAAGAAGATATCTGCTTTCAATTAAAAGTTGCAAGAGAAAAGGTCGATTCTCTTAAGCAGTTGTTAGCTTGACGGCATTCTGATTCTTCAGAATGCCTCTTTACAGCCGTGTGACCGAGTGGTAAGGTATAGGTCTGCAAAACCTTTTACGTCGGTTCGAATCCGACCGCGGCGTCTAACCTTCATAGCAGAATGTTACACAAGCTCCATTTTTTTGTAAAATGGGGCTTGTTGTTTTAGGAATTTAGAGAAAAGTAGAAATAGCTATCTCAGAAGAGCGATATAATAATGGGTTGTTTATTCTTTTAACAAGGCATCAGTAGTCTCGTTAAATTCTTTAAGAAACTGGTCATAGAATTTTCCTGTTGCCGGCCCCGAGTAGCCGGTATGTATTTTTCTTACTTTCTTATTTCTATCTATAAAAATAGTAGTAGGAAAAGATAAGAAATTGTTTAATGAAGGCAGTGAAGCGGCCACAAACTGTTTATCGGCAACACCCGCAAATAATTGAGTATAAGTAATGTCTAATTTATGGCGAAAGCGTGTCATGGCTTTTTTAGCATAGGTCAAATCATTTTGGCGCTCATAATGTAGTGCAACAATTTCTACACCTCTGTCTTTATTGGTTTTATACCAGGAAGAGAGAAGCGATGCTTCATCGTAACAATTAGGACACCAACTTCCGGTAATGCTGATGATAATTACTTTATTCTTAAAGCGATCATCTTTTAAGGAAACAAGGTTTCCGCTCGTATCGGGAAAGGAGAAGTCAAACGAGGTATATCCTTGTTTGAGATAGGTTAATGCATAAGGGTCGGGGAGTGCAGCATTTTCATCAGGTATAGCTGTAAATGGCTGGTTTGCTCTGGCGCCTACTATTTCTCCCTGCAAGCTACCGTCTTCGCTAATTGTACCTCTGTAAAAAGAAGGACTAGAGCCTATGAAAGAAGATAGGAAGAATTTATTATCCTCAATAGTTCCTTCCAGAAAGCGGGAATCGCCAGTGGTTCTGAGAAAACTAGCTTTTACTATATTTCCTTCCTGGGAGAAAAGAGCAACGGCTTTTTCTTTTGAGCCATTCGGGCTATTAAGTTCTACGGCATAAGTGCCAGTAATGTTTGCTAATGCATTTTTTACAGGAGTGTGGAATCGATAATTAGTATAAGCAACTGCATGTACAGTTGTAGAAGTGCCTGTTAGGTTTTGTTTTCTTAAGACCCCTTTTAGTGTTCCTGACGGGTCAATAGCAAAAGCTAGCTCATTTTCAAACTGCTCCAGATTGATATATAGGGAGTCGCTGGTCCAGTTTACAGGCCCTCCATCAAATCGTTCACCTCCGTTAAGAAAAAATACACGGGCATCCGTAGGAGAGGTTCCCGAAATTTCAAATACAAAAGGTACTTCTATTGTTTCCTGTATGGTAATGGCCCCGCGCCAGATTTGAAAAGGTGAAAAATCTGATTTTTCATTGTCTTTTTGTGCATTTACCTGTGCTAAGGCGATAATTGTGAAAAAAAGGATAGAAAGTCCCGCTCTTTTGTAAAAAAACTTTTGCATTTTATTTATAGTCTACTAAATTTGTAGACAAATGTACGACAAAAAAATCAACCTCCTAAAACAGGTTCAAGTTTTAAATTGATCTGATAAATTATATGGCTCGCATACTACCTCTGTCGGATAAGGATTTTGCTGTATTAGCTAATAATACAAAACAGCCGGCTGTTGATAGTAGTAATAGTCGTGCTACATTATGTTATTCAGCTCCTGCGCTTGCTGCGTATCGCCAATGGCATCCTTTATATGAAGCAATAGAAGCAAGGTTAGGAGAACGGTCTGCTTATTTATTTGCATTTACTATTTGTAATACAATGGGGTGCTCTTTATATACAGCTTATTTCAGAAAGCTTATTATAGAGGCTGGCGAGATTCCTGAACTATTAAAGCTGGATGAGCGGGAAAAAGTATTGACATGTTTTGGGAAAAGTATAGCCCAGTATCAAGGGAATATTGCGGATCATATTTATAATAGTGTAGCAGCCTTGTACAATAAGGAGGAGCTTGTTTTGTTGGCAGCTTTTGCCGGACAAATTATTGCGACAAATGTTTTTAATAATATTATCGAGACAGATGTGGATGATACACTTTCTCCTTACCTGCCTCCTGTAACATCAATTTGGAAAAACACTTGAGGAATACAATCATTAATAATAAAGGATGAATTGAAGACCTCTAAAATGAAATTTAAAATTATCATGGAAAAGATTTATTTAAGCGATTCCGGCCCTAAAGTATCCCCTGCTATATATGGTTTTTGGCGTTGGCAACAATTAACAGATGCTTCTCAAAATGACATGGAACGAATTGTCAACCTATGTCTTGATTTAGGTATCAATACTTTTGATCATGCTGACTATTATGGTGGATATGGTTGTGAAGAGTTGTTTGGTAATATTTTAAATAAAAAGAAAGTAAGGAGACAGGATATTGTTCTTTTCACAAAATGCGGCAAAAGAATACCTCATCCCGCACGCCGAGATGTACGCATAGAGCACTATGATACTTCTGCGGAGCATATCGTAAAAAGTGTAGAGAGTTCTTTACAAAAACTCAAAACGGATTATATAGATATATTCTTATTAGAACAGTTAGATCCTCTGTCTAATCTGGAGGAAACAGCCTTAGCCCTTGAGCGGTTGCGTAGCAGTGGTAAAATCCGCAATATTGGTATTGCTAATTTTTCCGTTTTTCAGCATCAGTTATTAGCTTCTTACTTAAGGGTTCCTATAGTTACGAATCATATTGAATTAAACCTGCTCAATACGGAAGCACTCGATAATGGACAGCTTAGCTACATCAAGCAAAAGTATATGCGTCCTTTAGTGTCGGCGCCACTAGCAGACGGACGCATCAAACATGGCACAGATAAACTAACAGTGCGTCTTAATAGAAAGCTTAATGAAATAGGTGAAAAATATAATGCCAATCTTGAATCTGTTGCTGTAGCCTGGCTGGTAAAACTAGGAGCGTTGCCCATAATAGGGACAGTAGATGAAGAGCGAATAAGGAATATCGTCAATGCTTTTGCAATTGAGTTGGATCAGCAGGACTGGTATGACCTTTACAATGCTTCCAAAGAAAAATTGAAAGAACCGGTATTGGAGGAAGAATTACAGTTTCAATAATTTTTTTGAACACAAAATAAAACATGAAGAAAATCATCCCTTTCCTTTTACTAGGAGTATTAATGCTTTCAGGCTTTTGCACAAAAGATGAGGTGAAAAAAGTAAAAGGGATAGTGGTGGAGAGAGTTACGGGGAAGCCGGTAGCCAATGTACATGTATACATAGTGCATGGAGAAGAAGAAGCGATGACAGACAGTAATGGGTCGTTTATTATCGATAGCTGGCAGTCTTTTCCGTTAAAAATAACTGTAGAAGGTATTGGATTTAAAAGAGTGGTAACGGTTATAGAAAAAGAGAATAAAAAACACACCATAGCGATCGATCGAAAATGAGCATTTGTCCCTGTATCCTACCAATACTCAATTTATCAAAGGTGACTTAGTATCTTTGGCCCTCAAAAATTGATTTTTCTATGTCTAAGTACCGGCCCGAGACAAAGGCAATAAGAATACAAACACAGCGGACAGAGCAAAAAGAACACGCTACGCCTCTGTTTCTTACCAGTAGTTTTACGTATGAGTCAGCAGAAGAGATGGCATCTGCTTTTGCAGATGATTCTTTAGATATAAATATTTACAGTCGGTTTTCTAATCCAACCGTTGATGAATTTATAGAGAAAATTGTTGCCTTAGAGGGAGCGGAAGATGGTGTGGCTACGGGTACAGGAATGGCTGCCATTTTTGGAACATTTATGACTTTCTTGAGTAGTGGCGATCATATTATTTCTGCTTCGGCCGTATTTGGGTCTACACATACCATACTCACAAAGTATTTACCTAAATGGGGGATAACACATTCCTATTTTGATATGACAAAACCGGAAACAGTGGTTTCACTGATTAAGCCGGAAACAAAAATGCTCTATCTGGAAACTCCTTCTAATCCGGGGCTGGATATTATTGACATTGAGTGGGTGAGTAATATTTGCAAGCAGCATAATATTCTTTTTGTGGTAGATAATTGTTTTGCTACCCCTGCCGTGCAGCAACCTATTCAATACGGAGCCGATTTGGTTTTACATTCTGCTACAAAATTTATTGATGGGCAAGG
>CAZPPM010000006.1:0-49784 GCA_964588445.1 uncultured Citrobacter sp. | reverse complement strand
CAATCAATACCTGATTCATAATGTCTTTTACATCGCCTGGTAAAATGATATCACGGATACCAAAATCGTTAACTTCTACACCCAGTCCTTTCGCTTTATCCTGTACCTGTTTCAAAACGTATGACCCAATGGCTTCTTTTTTCTCCAGCAAATCATCAAAGCTATAGCCAGCCACATATTCTCGCAATGCCAATTGAAGCGCTACATATAATTGCTTATCGTATTCTTTATTTTGCAATACCGCCTTTTCAATATCAACTACTTTATACTGTGCCCAGGCATTGATACGTAATGCTGCTTTGTCTTTGGTCAGGATTTCCTGTCCATTAATTTCCATTTGCTGCTGACGAATATCTACACGAGCTATCTGCACAGCGATACTGTTTTTCCACCAGCAATAAACTCCGCTTTCCAGCACCCTTTCATATTTACCATCCACAAACAATACGGCTTTCTCATAGCTCTCTACACTCAATGTACGAACATATTGAACCATCTTGCTATTTTGCAATACTGCCCGATCGATATTTTCAGTGATTTCAACCTTACTGATGTCAGCCCGAACAAATTCATATTGAATCATACTCTTCCAGAATGCATAGCGACCAGCAGTCAACACCTGTTTCAACAAATCATTTTCGTACTGCAATACAATTTCAGCATCTTTTACTTCAATAATTTGTAAGTTATCGGCCAATACAGCATCGCTCAGTAAGATATTTAATTCTATTGGCGCATCAAATGGTTTTGTGATATCGTATAACATCACTCTTTCATCATTCCAGAACCAGTAAGTTCCTTCGCTCAGCATACGTACATAAGCTCCTTGTTTAAATACCAATGCCTTTTGGATGGCATTTACTTTTACCCTTTTCATTGTTACTTATTTAACTCATTTACTAATAATTTTAATAAAGCTGTTGCATCTATCCACCTTCTGTTTGCGGAAGCAGGCTGTTTAAATTGTTTTTATAAATAGTTTGTCTAGCAATTCTTGCAGCCTATCGGCTTAAGCTTTATTAAACAAAGTAACTATCGTCACAAACTTTCTTACCTGCTTACAGGCATTCTTCTGGCTGTATAGCGATAGCGTAACTACCGACCACACCGGATAAATGCATTGACTTTATTTTTCACCTTTTTTAAAGAAGTGGTGAGCTTCTTTTTAGAAGCATCCCTAATGCTTTGCCTTGTCCACTTGGCTATCCAATTACAAATTGGAGTGGGATTCGAACCCACGTAAGTTTCTGTTGCTCTTCCACTGAGCTATTCCGCCATCAACGGAAAAGGGAGTCGAACCCTTGACACACAGATCCAGTGATTCAGCAGCTAACCTTAACAGCATACAGTTTGTTACTACGCCTGCACTGCAATGCTTCTTTGAAACATCTGAGTTACTCACTAAACCTTCTTTTTGCCGAAGCAATATTTTTTTATCTTATCAATTATTCTTTCATCTCTTTTCGAAACCTGAATCCTATCATTTCCTTTTTCTCCACAACTGATTTTTTCTCATTGGGATTAGCAATTTCTGCAATAGTCATCGGCTCATTAATCAACTGGGTAAAACCAAAATGATTACTCAATCGCTGTGCTTTATTAATGCCTAATTTTCCAAACTCATACCTGGCTATCAGCCTTCCTTTCCGCAATAACGCACTGTCAATATTTGCAAGCTCACTATTAAACGTACATATTACTTGTACATTCAGAAAATCAGCCAGCAAGCCATCGGAAATATTTAGCAGGTTAGATACCGAAGAACTATTGTTATATCGTCTGTCCATGATAATATTTTCAGCATCTTCGACTACCAACACCGTATTCGGATTATCAATCAACAATTCAATAAATTCAGGATTCATCAAATTACCAGCTACAGATGGAGATAAGAACAAAACTCTCTTCTTCATCTTTCCTACCAAAAAACGCAGATATGTTGTTTTCCCGGTTCCGGGAATACCATGTAAAAGCACAATCCCTTTATCATTTTTCTTTATTAAGCGGCTTTGAATAATCTTATCCACTTCTTTAAAGTCCGACTCGTAAAACAGATCCAAATCAAGCTTTGTGCGCTTTATCTCCATAGCTTTCAACTCCAATTTATTCCTTGACTGCACAATCAGGTTTATCTCCAACGGCTGCCTACGTTGCTTCTCCTTAAATCGTATAGCAATCTCTGCAATTTCATCTATCAGCCTATCATTCTTTCCATCGTGATAAATTTCACAGTAATCTTCATCCAACTCCACAATACAATTGTTCTTAAAAACAATCAGTGTTTTATCAAATTGAAAATTCTTCTTTGCTCTCTTATACCAACGGTTTGTATAAATATTTTCAATTTCTTCTCTATACTTTTCCGTCAATTCAGGAAAGATTTTAACACCATCTGCATGATTGATAAATCGAACGCTGGGAAACTTTTGAAAACAATATAAATACAGAGCCCCGGCTTCTAGGAAACCTCCATCTACTACGCTATTAGCATTAATTGTCTTTTGTGTATGAACTATTTCCATTTTAAATTCATTTTTAATAAACTCCTTGTTTATTGTACTACTTTGTTAGCACAACTACTACTTGCAAAGGCTTCAGGTTTTGCTTTAAAAGCAAACCCCATTCCCGTGATATACCCCATTGCCTCTTTCAATGCATCATTGCTTTTAAAATGAGGATCTGTATTAATATCAGCATGTACTTCCATCGCTACTTTATACCGGGTAAACAAACCGCACAACTCATATGCAACCGTGACGCTCATAGAGGCTTCGGTAAGCATTCTCTCTTTAATACTCATCCTTTGTACTGTTTGCTCGTTATGTATGTACATAAATCCGCCTTTACCTTTACGGATAAAAACTACTACAGTAGCAAACTCCGTAATGCTTCCTTTTACCTGGCTATCTGTACCGATACATACTTTTAGCTGATGGCCATTACCTATTTCTCGTACAATCGCTTTTTCTATCTCACTACGAATAGGCACACTTATCCTTTCTCCTGAAAAACGTCTCCACCTTTGTTGTTGCCGTTCCATTTCCTTTCATTTTTTATTTTTTATTTTTTTACTAGTGGACGAAACAGGATTCGAACCTGTACAGTTGCGGCTTCAACGCAATACTCTACCATTAGAGTTATTCGTCCATTTCATCTGCGATAAATGCTGACGGATATCTTGTTTCCTCATCGTCGAATTCATTTATCAGCAAATGCGGAGAGTGTAAGAATTGAACTTACCTGGGTATTACCCCAACCATGACTTAGCAAGTCAGTGCATTACCACTCTGCCAACTCTCCTTTTCTTTTTGCGGATGAAGAAAGATTCGAACTTTCAACCCCCGGCTTAACAAGCCGCTGCTCAACCATTGAGCTTTTCATCCTTCGTTGGCCCGCAGGGACTCGAACCCCGAACTCCCGGTGTAAAAGACCGGTACTCTAGCACTATTTAGTTACGAACCAATTTGTGATGATCGGTGGACTTGAACCACCAACCCCTACCATATCAGGATAGTGCTCAACCATTGAGTCAGATCATCATTCGTTAGCTCTATAGGATTCGAACCTATATCTATTCATTCGTAATGAATTATTCTTATCCATTGAACTAAGAGCTATTTTCAGAGAGGCTTTCAGACTTGAACTGAAAACAATTACTTTATGTTTACCTATCAGAAAGAGAGGAAAGTAATTATGTTACCCTTACACTAAACCTCTTTGGTTGACTCCGGGACTCGAACCCTGTTCTCCACATTCACAGTGTGGTACTTTACCCGTTAAGCTAAAGCCAACATATGTTATCAAATCTTCTTCAACTCAAAAGCGGATACAAATCCTTTACATTCTCTACACTTTGTACCAAACTTGCATAGTATAATCAAATTGATACTTAGCCATTTTCATCTTCAACTTTTCTTGTATAGCAGACAGGATTCGAACCTGCACCCTCTCCGCTCCAGACGGAGTATCCAACCTGTTGGAATGCTGCTATATTTTTAAACATCCCCGTTGCACCTCACGGGGAATGTTTATCCTCCTTCTATATATAATTCGTTTATCGTATGCTAAATTCTGCCGGATGTAAAACACCTGGCTTGTCTTCTATCTCACTACGTTGTATTTTATTCTTTCGGTTGCTATTGACAAATTCAACTATCAAATGAATCACCAATACACTTAATAAAAATTTCATTGTACACCTCCTTTTACAAGCATAAAAAAAGCCCAGTCATCTTCCTGACCGGGCTCTCCCTACAAAGTAGTGTACCTACTTATGTACAAACGCTATCCGGTCGTTTATATTTACTGTTTGCTGAATCATCAATAAATAATTCGTTTATTACTGTGTGTGCATAGCGATACCGATTGGGTATGACCATCACTCCATTCATCAAACTTTTTCTATTGAGTCCCTGCATTACTTGCTTCAACATTTTTTAAAACTGTTTATATTTTCTTTTGGTTTAAGCATGTCTTCAAAAAAGGCTAACGACTATATTTTTGAATACACTAAAACAAAAAACCCCGCAATCTCTTGCGGGGCCTGTATTTCATTGAATTTATTATTTCAATTTATTCAGCATCAACAATGCCCCGCATATGATATAGCCCTTTGGGACTAAACCAATCCGCTCCCACGATATTTCTTAATTGTATGCGATGCATTTGTTATTAAATTTTGTTTTGCGATGCAAAGATGAAACTATTTTTTTGTAGCTACCAAATTTTTTACAGAAATTTTTAAAAAATATTTTAATAGCATTGCTGCTATCCTCTTATTGCATAAAGCATAAATAAAAAAGAGCTGCCCTATTAGCAACTCTTTTTATTATCATAAATTGAAGGATTAGTTTCTTGTTAGTGTCATCGTAGCATTACCAAATGCGGGAATTACACTTATCATTTTATCTGCTTTCTTTGTAGTTGGATTTAACCAATAAGTAGTTTTTTCATTTGCATCTGCATCCGCCACTGTTTCAACTTTTAAATATTTAGTACCATTCAATTCTTCTTCCCCCAAATAGGAAAGTGTAGCTTTTTTTGCTTGCAATGTCATTTGATCTATTGTTTCAAAACTAAGCTTATACCCATCAGCTAATGGTAAGCCTGCAAAAACAAGATCAGAACCGGGCCCATCAATAATCAACACTTCATTAAAATTAACTTCCGATGTATTGCCCGAAACATCTATAGCAGCTTTGCCATTTGCAAAGCTCATTTTAATAGCCATCGGCCCTTGTGCTAGAGATCTTGTTACCGGCTCAAAACTGGTAGTGAACTCAACCTCATCTCCTACAGCACCTTGTGGTGTACTAATCTCATCTTTCACTACCCAGTTATCTCCTTTTTTTGTAGTAGTCCTTGTCATCTCCATTGGAATGCTTTGTCCCTGCATCTCCATTACCAACTTAAGAGTCTCTTTCCCTTCAGTAAAACTATTATTGATTTTAGGTAGCTGCTTACCTTGTCCTTGTACAAAAGAACACATTAAGAAAAAACAAATCGTAACGGTTATTGATTTCATAATTAAACGTTTCTCTTAATTTTACAATAATTGTGCTAAAAATAAATTCTAGGCTTTTTTTATTTACTACTGCAATCATCTATTATAAAAAATTAAAGGAGACCTCACTGCATTCCTAAAACATTCAAAACAATTTTCCCTGCTCCCCGGGTCTTCTAAATTTTGTTCTATCCAGGCTCCATTCTTCCGCATTCATACCATATAACTTTCCATATTTTTTGTATTGCTGTGCTACCAGCTCTGCAATATTTCCTTCGCCCCGCATACGCACGCCCCATCGCGTATCATTCACTTTACCATCATGGCTTTGCTCTATAAGATGCCATATTTTATCTGCTCTGTCGGGAAAATTTTTATACAACCAATCATGAAACAAAAACTTAATAGCACCATTAAGGCGAATAAAAGTGTAGGCAGTAAATGTCGCGCCATTATCTCTCGCTGCTTTCATGATACGTTGCATCTCGTGTTCATTCAATCCTGGTATCATTGGCCCCATCATAATACCCATGCGCACCCCAGCACTACTTAGCTCGTTAATTACTTTCAATTTTTGTCTGGCTGTTGTTGTACGCGGTTCCATTACTCTTCTCAGGTCTTCGTTAAAAGATGTAATAGACACCATGGCAGAAACAATATTTTTCTTTCCCATTTCCTGCAACACATCTTTGTCCTTTAGTATCCATGAATTTTTAGTAAGAATGCCTACGGGTTGGTTAAATTCATTACACACTTCCAGCATACGTCGCGTAAGGCGATACTGTTGCTCGGCTGGTTGATAACAATCTGTATTACCACTTAGCATAATAGGTGTGGCATCCCACTTAGGGTGCATTAAAAATTTACGCAGTAACTGTGGCGCATTTTTCTTTACAATAATCTTTTGTTCAAAATCCAATCCGGCACTGTATCCCCAATACTCATGTACATTGCGTGCATAGCAATAAATACAACCATGCTCACATCCTGCATAGGGGTTCATACTGTAGCCCATCCCCACATCCTTACTTTCTACTTTATTAACGATGGTTTTTGACTCCTGTTCCAGATATTGTGTAGGTATATTACCTTCTTCCCAGTCATCAATACCTTCAATATGTTCCTTTGTTCTTTCATTTTTTAGAAATCGATTTTTTGTATTGAACTGTGCTCCTCTTCCTGCTTTATAAGCATTCCTATTCATCGTATCAGAAGGTACTCCTATTGATGAGGCATTATCTACAACGGGCTTTACCTTGAAATGATCTTGCTGCAATTTTTCCGACATAGCCTTTATTTTAGAATGATTTATTTACACACAAAAAGGAGAACAAAGAGTTCTACTTCACTTTTCTTTCTCACTATCCTACTCTTTATTCTCCTTATACGCATCCTCCTCATCTGCCAACTGGCAGCCACCTCCACTTGTAGCATTATTATTGTAGAGGGAACGGATTGTATATTATCCAAATAACTCGCCTTGCCGGGTAGCCACAGGCATGTTTTGAAACACAAATCGTTTTATGGTTTGGTATTTTGTTGTATCCACCTGTCGTCTTAGTAAGGTCATCCCCTCAGCAATAAACCGGCCGGTAAAGTGCTCTTGGTTATACTTCAGCCACGCTTTCTCATACTGCCAGGGCTTTAGTTTTCTGGCAATCGTAAGATGCGGTTCCATAATAAAATGCGGCTTATGATCATTGTTCAACTTCATAATCTGCTGTGCTTCCGTTCTTATATTTCTTATTAATCCTTGCACAGAAGGCTTACTTAGAATAGTAATATAAATGGTATGCGAAGGAAAGCTTCCGTAATTGCTTAGCTCCACTTTAAAAGGCGTAACACCCATTGCTACTCCCTGTAGTCTATTTGTCAAGCGATCTTCCAGCATGGCATATTGTACAAAATTGACCAAGGTAATATGCGGCGTTGACCATCTTATCCAGTCGGCCTGATAGTCTGCCGCAAACTGTTCTTTTACTTTCATAATTCTATTCATCAACTCCTGATGCGGGCTTAGCACCAGCAGGTATTCATATATCCGGTAACCCGGTATAGTGTTTATAATTGTTGCCATTACCGTATGCTTTTATTATTGTTTATACTCTGTACACACCGTATCATTTCTCAAATGAAATACTCATTTTATTAGCATAAATATACTAATTATTTTAGTATATCAAATATTTTCTGCACCTTTATTTTCTAAATTTCAGACGATGGAGGGAGAAGATTTTTATGGCGCCGCTTATAAAGGCTCCAAGCAGTATAAGCAACAAGAAATAAAAACAGCGAATGCAACGGGCTTTGGCGCTGCGGCCGATGATTATATGGAACGAGGAATAGATCTTAACGAACAACTAATACGCAATAAGCCAGCTACTTTCTTTTTCCGTATGAAGGGAGATGCCATGCAGGAAGCCAGCATCAGTGATGGAGATATACTAATTGTGGATCGATCCATAAAAGTAAGTAGTGGGAAAATAATAGTAGCCATACTTAATGGAGAATTACTGGTGCGCCGTTTTCATCAAAATTTTTCTTCTGCCTTTCTTATACCGGAAAACAAAAGGTATAAGCCCATCAATCTGGCGGAGTTCACTGATTTTGCCGTATGGGGAGTAGTCACCTATACGATACATCCAACCTAATAGAGTACTGCAGCGACTACTACTATATTTATTCATCGAGTATTAAAATCGGTTGTACCATGAAGGCAATCGTAGATTGTAATAATTTTTATTGTTCCTGTGAACGTCTTTTCCAGCCCGGCCTTGATCGACATCCCGTGGTCGTATTAAGCAATAACGATGGCTGCATTGTTTCCCGCAGCGATGAGGCAAAGGCATTGGGCATTCCTATGGCCGAGCCTTATTTTAAGGCCAAGCCTGTAATAAATCAGTTTAATGTTTCAGTCTTTTCTTCCAACTATAATTTATATGGAGACCTGAGCTGGCGGGTAATGGAAACATTGCGTTGTATTGTAGGTTATAAAAAAGTAGAAGTCTACTCCGTAGATGAATGCTTTCTCGACGTTAGTCATTTACCTCATAAAAATTTGCAAACGGCAATATTACAGATTCGTCATACCGTAGAACAATGGACCGGCATAAAAGTTTCTATTGGCGTTGCGCCAACAAAAGTCCTTTGTAAAGTGGCTAACCATTTGGCTAAAAAAAATAAAAAGAATACGGACTGTGTTGTCATACTTGATACAGAAGAAAAAATAAGAACGGCGTTGAGTCAAACGCCTGTTGGAGATATCTGGGGCATAGGCCGGCAGTATGCGCATAAGCTAAAAGATGTATGGGGAATTTTTGATGCATTGCAACTAAGCCGCATGAGCGAAGATTTTGCAAAAACCCATTTAGGGGGTGTTATAGGCGCCCGGCTCATACGAGAACTAAATGCTACAGTGGCCAATGAAATGGAAGAAGAATTAGTCAATAAAAAAATGATAGCGACAACCCGTATGTTTGGCAACCCGGTGAACAATGTTAGAGATATCAAAGAAGCCATAGCTACTTATACTTCAAGAGCGGCAGAAAAATTGCGAAGACAATATGGTGCTGCCAAAATCATCAGTGTATTTGTAGTTACCAAAGGAGAAAATCATAATGTAGACTATCGTGGTGCTATGCATAGTGATAGTTTTCATCTATCTACACCCACTTCGTGTACAAACGAATTGATCAAGCCCGCTGTGGCAATTGCGGAAAAATTGTATCGCCAGGGAACATACTACAAAAAAGCAGGCGTTACCCTTAGCGGTATTGTACCCGATACATCTATACAGGGAAATTTATTTCTAACGCCTAACCAAAATAGCGGCCGCTTTTTGATGGACATGATAGACAATGTAAACTTTAGCCAGCGGGACGATGTATTAAAATTTGCAGCAAGCGGCACTACCCGTGATTGGAAAATGCGACAAGAACAGCGTAGCCCCCGCTACACAACCAGATGGGATGAGCTATTTGCAATAGGCTGAAGTATATTCCTCATGAACATCTTATTCAACCGTAAAAGTAGTAGTCGCAAATATGGGCTCGCCTTTTTGCCCAATACCTTCTAATACCACCCAAAAGGTTCCTTTCTGCTCCGAAGCGGGAAAAACAATACTAGACTTATTTTCTGTTTTTAATAAAAAATTGGGAGTCCAAAAAAGCGTAGTACGCATATCCGGCACCTTATTTTCTTCTGTAGCAGTGCTTTTAGGAATATAAAACTCACGTTGTAACTGTAGCCCTTCATAATCAATTGCTACTAAAGATGGGGCTAATTCAAAACCATCAAATCGACCTTTATAAGTTTCAAAGCTTACCAACCCAGAAAATAATCTTGAATTCATTAGGTATTTTCTTGTTATTACTCTAAGCTGCTTTACTTTATGAGGATCATAAGAAAATATTTTATTGTGATCAATTAACGGCACGCCATCTAACATAACTAGTATATTATCCTTATATACATCTTTAATCACAGGATTATACAAATCCATAACAAGGGCACCTTTTCTTTGAGCAACTCCAATGGGCATCACATACTCTCTAAGCACTTCCTCCATTGTGTTAAAGCGCTTATATTCATCTAGGTAATAGTTATATTCACTTTTGCCAAAAAATGGAAGTGTATCTTCTATCATAGCAGGTAAAACCCTTTTTATACTATCAGGAAAATAAATGTTCTGCGTTTGCATAGCTATGCTATGCTCCTGCAAAGCATCCTTATATGTACTGTCAATATAAAATGGAGGAACAGAAGTATAGGGAAGAGCTTCTGAGAATGGTGTAAATATATCAACCCTATAGTTAGAAGCGCTATCTATATGTGGCTGAACGATTATTTCTCCAGGACCATAATAGCCATTTATTTCAAATCGAACGATACCTTCAGCGTCACTTGTAGCCGTGTACAGACCTAAGGGAGACGAAGGAACTGTCAGGAAACAATCTGCGCCTGCCACTCTCTTCCCTGTTGTAGTATTTACTACACTACCTGTGATAAAATGGCCCTTGTATTCAGGAATTGTAGAATAATTTGTCTGGTAGAGTGAATCGCTTTTGAACCTGCGCCATCCATGTGTCAATACCAGATTATCTACATCTTCCACACTAGCATTGTCCGAAAGATAAAATGAAGGAGATTCTATCGATCCTTTCAAGTCAGAACCTAGCAGGAAATAATTTAGCATATTAACCGAGCTTTGCTTATACCAAGGTTGCATTTTATAAATACTTATAGAGCAATGAAAGGAATCTGCAACATTGCTAGTTACGGATGTAGTAAGCTCAATTTTCTCTTTTGCTTTGAAGACTTTCTTTGATGTAGAAATCTCTAAATTAGACTGAATATCCGGTTTTATAAAAACTAATCTTTCTGCTAATGGCTGCCCTTTCCCGTTGAAAAGTGTGAAATAATTCACTCCACTTCGCAATTTTTCTTTATCTACTTCAATGAAGCGTTCGTCACGAGCATTACCAAGATTATAGGCGGCAGAAAAGCTTGCCTTCCCACCCTGATGGGCAACTAGCATTACCTGTATGGCCGGTTGTTGAGAAGAGCTGCCCCGAAAAGACAACTTTAAACGTACTGCACCAGTATTTTTATATTCCACAATGTTTAATCCATAACCTTGTGATAAGGCTTTTGGAAGTGCGCTACTTCCTGTTCTTCCTTCCTCGTCTTTAAGTAAGGCTCTATACGTTTTTCCTGCTACCGGTTTAATTAAGAAATGGCCCATACCAAAACGAGTAGTATGAAAGCGTTGTAAGGTATCACCAGTATTGTCTACAATTACACCAGATGCGGCAATCCCTTTACCATCTGAACCTATCACACGAAAACCTACTTTTGTCTCAACGTCTTCTATCATATCACCTCCTTCTGGAAAGAATGCCACCTCCCAAGAGTTTATATCAGTCTCTTCTTTAACGGGTGACTCTGCCACCCCATCTGCACGCATTGTATTTACAATTGTTACCCTTTTCTCAAAAAAATTCTGTGCCCCGGCATTTTTCATCCACGCCGTGTATACCCGAATTATATACTCATCTGATTTTATCGTAAGTGGTAAATAAAAAGAACCAGAGCCGCCTGCCTTTCCTAATGCTATTTTGGCCTGTAAAATGGGTTGCCCCTCCCTATTCAAGACCTCGACATAGCCAATTTTATTAAAGTCAGAAATTTTCGTTGTGTAGGCATCTACAGCATAAAGCTTAAACCACATAATTTCACCAGCGATATAAAAATCCTTATCGGTATGTATATAGGTTTTTTCAACTAATAGTCCAGATACTTTGTAAGCATTTACTGAAGATTGAGCGTATGTCGCAAATCCCACAACTGTAAAAAAACAGATGGCAATAACTCTACTCATAATTAAAACTATATTCATTTTTCGTATCATCTTACCAATAAGAAGGTTTGATTAATGTCGCCCCCCTTTTTGTAACATCTACGCAAATACCTATTGCCGCTGTATAAGAGGTAATAGTATTACCGCCCAATCCTATTGTATTTGCAACTATTGGCTGGTATCCATTCAATGCAAAGTAATACTCGATACTATCTGGGTCATTTTTTACATCGAAAGATATACATCCTTGTGGAAAATTCCAGTGTCCCAATTCACGAGCAGTAACGAAGGCCCTTCGTTGCTTAACCGAACTAACATTTATATAACCAATAACTAACTCAAGAGGGGAATTTACATTGATTATATTTCCTGTAATCTCTGTAGGTTGTGCGTCAAATATAGTACCCAGACTCTCGGTATTTTTTTTCATTAGTTGATAAAATTCGTAGCCTTTTTTATCAATTGTATATTGCCTTAGCAACATACTATATCGAACAGCCGGCTTCTCGCTCCCATAAGGAATCAATGTTAAAGGAGCATAGCTCATTACATCATTACTAAGATTAGCTGATGAGCCTATAATAATTGATGTTGAATTAGCAAACTTCCATCCCACCTGAACATTTTCTTCAGGGAACATACGTTGGCGTACATTTGTAATAGCAGGATCATATATGTATAATGGTGGAAAATAAGACTCAATCTCCCATGTCTCGTCAAACTCCCAACGATAATACCGGCTATTATTTGATGCATCCTGCGTATGTGCATACCACTGCAATCCGTCATTTCTAAGTTGCCAGGTTATACTATCAATCTCAGGAGTATTCATAGCCATCACATACTCTGAAAGGTACTCACTTCCTGAGCTTGTATGTATTCGCAAACGATACTCTTGATTGAACGCTAAATTTAGATTTAATGAATAATATGTGCCTTCTCCTTGGTGTATTAGTGTTCTTGTCGAGTTATCTTTTCCCTCAACTATCAATTGTGCACCCGTCTCAGGTCGCAGAAAAGCTGTATCCAATTGTGTCGTTCTACTCAATCTAATAAAAGTAGGGCCATTTACATTTAATACCCCTTCTACTACCAAATAAGAAGAAGGCTTACCCTCAAGATCAGGAAAGTACCTTTCACGACAGGAAAACGCTATCAGTACAACTACAAAAACAACACTTATGCTTTTGAAATTACACATAATTAAAATCGAATATTATAGTTAATAAAAGGTATGGCACTACCAAAGATTGACAGCTTGTATCCGTTAATCTGGCCATTTTCACTAGTAAAATAAACAGAGTAAGGGTTTCTTCGCCCCAACATATTATACACACCTATTGTCCAGGAATTATGTGTCTTCTGGTTGACCTTATGATTTCCATCTATATTCAAGGAAAGATCCGTCCGTATAAAATCAGGGATTCGATATTCATTTCTATTTGAATAAAGAACCCTTGCCCCTCCAGAGTAATAGTATCTTCCTATTGGTAAGGTAATAGGCCTTCCTGTGCTATAGGTGGAATTGAGAGATAAACTAAACCTATGATTTACGCGAAAATTACCCATTACCGTTAAATCATGAGGTTTATCGTAATTCGCCGGATAAAAATCTCCTTTATTTACCTGCGGTGCAAAATCTGTTCCGGTTGATTGAAGAAATATGCGCGAATAAGTATAGCTAATCCAACCATTTAATTTTCCTGCTTGCTTTTTTATCATTACCTCTAAACCATAAGCTTTCCCTTTGGTGTTTACCACCTCTCTTTCAATAGAATGATTCATAACCAAACTTGCTCCAGGGGCAAAGTCTAGATAATCTTTTATTTGTTTATAATAAAATTCTACAGAAGTTTCGATGGTGTTCGCCTTAAGGTTTTTGTAAATTCCAATTGAGTATTGCGTTCCCTGCTGGGGTTTTATATTGGGATCACTTAGCTTCCAAACATCTGTAGGCGCAATTGCTGTAGTATTTGATAGCATATGAATATTTTGACGCAATGTATTATAGCTAGCCTTCACGGAGAACGTATTTGAAAATGCATAGCGTACAGCCAATCTGAATTCAGGCGCCTGATATGTTTGAATAGCTTTTCCCGATCCAAACGATTTCACTTCTTCTACGTTTCCTTCATTTCTTGGAAGTCCAGATGTATAATAAGAAATATTATTAGGACCGAGAAAATTATACATTACATATCGTATACCAGCATTTATTGTCATTTTATGACTTGGCGTATACCTATGTGAGAAGTAAAGAGCTGATTCTAAGGCTTGCTCGTCTCTTATGTCATCTGCTATCAATAGCGACTCTTCCCCTATAGGGGTTAACGTACCTGGATTAAGTTTATACAAAAGACTACTGGCACCAAAGTCAAATGAATGCTGTTGATTCTTATAGTAGGTGAAGTTTGCTTTTGCATATAGTTGTTGAATTCGGAAATGAAGGCGGAAAGCATTTACTTTATTTTCCTCACTTAAAACCTTATACTGATATTCATCAAATCCTCCTGTGAATACGCCCGAAAGTTTGTTGCTAAAATTTTTTCTCCACTTGATATTACCATTTCTATTGGAATAGCCATACACAGTGTCGCTATTAAGCGAAAACCTATCATTACTGAAATAACCGTTGATATATAAATTACTAGAGCTATCAATAGCATGGCTAATACCAAGATTCAAGTCTTGGAAAGAAGCCCTACTTCTTTTATACTCTTTCGGAAGTAATGAAAGCAACCAATTTGCATAAGTAGTTCTCCCTCCTAAAATAAACGATGTCTTATCTTTATTAATAGGTCCTTCTACATTAACCCGGCTTGTTATAACTCCTATCCCAGCAGAGCCTGTTATGCTTTTTTTATTCCCTTCCCTGCTATTAATGTCTAGGACAGATGCTAGACGCCCCCCAAGCTTGGCCGGAATGCTACTTTTATAAAGCTCAATATCCTTTACAATCTCGGGATTGAACGCAGAAAACATCCCAAAAAAATGAGAGGGATTATATATTGTTGCATCATTAAATAGTATAAGGTTCTGATCCGCAGACCCTCCTCTTACATTAAATCCTGTGCTAGCTTCTCCTACTGTCTTTACTCCGGGCAATGTTGTAATAACACGAAGAATATCTGCCTCACCAAAAACAGAGGGAACCTTGCGAATATTTTCAACAGAGAGCCGCTCCACCCCCATTTGTGGCTGCATCACATTAGCATTTTTTTGAGAAGAGACAAACACTTCTTTTAAAGTAACAACTTGCTCGCCAACATTTATATCGAACTTGCCATCTCCGTATACCATCAGTGGTAAACGAGTGTCTTTCATACCAAAAGATAGAATTGTAAGTGTATGTTTTCCTGTGGGCAATGTAAGCGAGTATTGACCATAAGTATCCGTTACTATAATGTTAGAACCGGTCGTGAAAACAGAAGCATTTACCAATGGTTCTCCTGTTTTCCCATTTCTTATAATTCCGGACACAATTGCATTGCCTTTGAGCGTATTTGTTTTGAGTCCAATCTCATATAGTTTATTTTCTGAAGCCTCTTTTCTTTGTTTGCTAATCTGATCGTGAAAATCTCTAATTACAACTACGGTATCTGTCATCACTCTGGTTATCTGGCTTTTATCAAAGAAACCCTGAGGTAGCGATGTTTGCAGTCTTAACTCCTTTGTTACAAATACTCTTTTTGTAATATCAATGGAAAAAAAAAGTCCGGAGGGATTGACAGCCTCTTCTAAAAGCTGAGACAGGGTTCTATCTTTTGCGGGTAAAGACACCCGCGTCGAATCTGTATCTCGCTTATCAAAATAAAAGACGCCATGGCCCTCTTTCTCTAGCTTACTAAATAATTCCGAAAGTGTAATATTTTCAAAAGCCCCTATGATGATCTTCTCTTTTTGTCTGGCCTCGGCAAAAATAAAACACAAAAACATACCCGAAATAAGTACGCACTTTCTTAACATAATCCCTATTGGTTATTATAAAACTGGATTAATAATGTGATATACTCCTCTGGATCTCTTTTAAACTTAATATCATTTTTCTTCAAATAGATCAGAGCCGCTTTTCTTTTATCCCCTATTAATTTCAAAACTTGTTTTTTCGTTTTTACTCTGTTGTACTCTCCGGATGAGAAAACATAAAACTCGTCTTTTTTATAAAACTCCCTTTCTAATACAGTACTGTACCCCGCTCTCTCATTTAAGTATTTTTTTCTACGTATATAAAGCTTTATTTTCTTCGATTCATCTCCTACCAGCATATCTTGATAGAAATCGTCAGGTACGCTTTGCCCATATTGTTTCCCCAGCAGTATAAATCTATCTTCCCCTACAAGAAATGCTTTAACTTTTTCGCGAACAACTATATAGGTCATGCCGCCTACCACTTTTGTTACTATATCGCCAGAGTAGGTATCAAACAACAGAGGAACATCATAATACCACATATTCTCATAAAAGACCGCTCCATTTTGCCATGTTTCTACGTGAAAGGCATGTCCTTTAATACCCCCTACATAACCGTAGTATTGGCGTCCATTGTAAAATGGAGTTTTTTGTGGCCAACTCTCGTAATAAATTTTTTCAGTAGAATCTTTTACAAACTTGCTATACAGCTCGTTGGATTGAGCCGTCAGGATATGCGCCGAAAAGACAGAAAAGAATAAAAGCAAATAGTTTTTGGTCATGGATGTCACTTCAAACCGATAAATATAAATAAATTAAAACATTAAAACGCTTTAAAGTGATGTACAAACAGTAATTTTTTATAAAAAAAATAATACCCTGTATTTATAGTGTTAACTAATTGATTATAAAACACCAAAATCTCTATACTTTAACTAGTCTATAAATCAACACGAGTTGCATGACGCAAATTTTATATTCGAAGCTTTTAAATACTCCCAATGATCTCTATTCTTTCTGACCTAAGTATCCAACTCCTTCATTTCCTCTTCTGTAAAAATTCTGGATTTTATCAAAAAACGATAGCCCAATGGTATTTCCAGCGAAAAGCTGCTACCTCTGCCCGGTGTTACATCCACTATAAGCTGTGTATGTTTCCAATATTCAAACTGATCCACATTCATATAAAATTTACACCCAACCACCTCTCCCAGGCACACATCTGAATCACCAAGCTTAAACTCTCCCACCGGAAAGCACATGGGCTGACTGCCATCACAACAACCTCCGCTTTGATGAAACATCAAGGGCCCGTGCATTGACTGCAACCGCTTTATAAGCCCCTCTGCCGCCTCAGTTGTAAGAACTCGCTTTATCATACTTATGTTTTATAGTTATAAAATAAAACAGCGGCTCAACAGCCGCCGTCTTTTTGCTTACCTCTATCCAATATGCCTACACTTAGAAAAACCCTAGTTTTTTCTTACTATACGAAATCAACATGTTTTTTGTTTGTCTATAATGATTCAACATCATTTTATGTGTTTCTCTTCCAAAGCCCGATTTTTTGTACCCGCCAAATGGAGCATGAGCCGGATAGGCATGATAACAGTTTACCCAAACCCGCCCTGCTTGTATAGCACGAGGTACTTGATACATCTCATGCGCATCTCGAGTCCATACACCAGCGCCCAGCCCATAAAGTGTGTCATTGGCAATTTGAATAGCTTCTTCTGTTGTCTTAAAAGTAGTAACGCACACTACAGGTCCAAAGATTTCTTCTTGGAAAATGCGCATCTTATTATGCCCTTTAAAAATAGTAGGTCTTACATAATAACCATGTTCAAGCCCGCTATTTTGATGAAAAGCCTCACCACCTACCAGCACCTCTGCCCCCTCTTGCTTGCCAATATCAATATAATTCAGGATTTTGTTGTATTGATCCTCACTTGCCTGAGCACCCATCATCACTGTACCATCTAATGGATGACCCAGCTTTATAGCCTTAGTCCGCTGGATAACTCTGCTTATAAATTTGTCATAGATTTTTTCGTGTACCAATATCCGGGATGGGCAGGTACATATTTCACCTTGATTAAGTGCAAACATTACTGCTCCTTCGACTGCTTTATCAAAATAGTCATCATCCGCATCCGCTACACTTTCAAAGAATATATTAGGGCTTTTACCTCCCAGTTCCATTGTAACCGGAATAATATTTTCCGAAGCATATTGCATGATCAACCTTCCGGTTGTTGTTTCACCCGTAAAAGCTACTTTGTTTATTCTTGAAGAAGAAGCCAATGGCTTACCCGCCTCCACACCAAAGCCTGTTACGATATTCAACACACCTTTTGGAAGAATCTCTCCTACCAGCTCCATTAATACCATGATACTTGTAGGCGTTTGCTCGGCCGGTTTTACGACTATCGTGCAACCCGCTGCTAAAGCCGGAGCTACTTTCCACGTAGCCATTAATAAAGGAAAATTCCAGGGAATAATTTGACCCACAACGCCGATAGGCTCATGCAAATTGATACTTACTGTTGTTTCATCATGCTCACTGATAGTACCTTCCTCACTGCGAATGACGCCGGCAAAATAACGAAAGTGATCTACTACAAGTGGAAGATCGGCCGCTCTTGTTTCTCTTAATGCTTTTCCATTGTCAATCGTTTCTACTGTAGCCAGGTATTCCAGATTGTCCTCTATAACCTGAGCTATCTTTAATAAGAGATTACTCCTGTAAGAAGCGGCTGTTTTACCCCATGTTTCAAAAGCTTTTTGGGCGGCATCGATTGCCTTATCAATATCCTTTGCATTACCCCTTGCAGCCTGCGTAAATACTTTTCCATCAATAGGTGATATATTATCAAAATATTCACCGCCTGATGGTTTCACCCATTCCCCACCAATATAATGATCATATTTATCCTTAAAAGCCGGTCTTGTGACCACATTTGACTTGGCCGTTGTTATTGTTGAAGTACTCATATTTCAAGCATTTTTATCGTTAAATAATCTGCTAATTTTCTTATAAAATCCCGTTAGAGGCTTGAATTTTGTACTATTTTATAGCACGATTGTACCCTTAGCAAAACAGGATTTTACTTTTTAACCTAACTTGAGATAGCCAAAAAATTTTAGCTGTGCCATTTAAGAGCCCATTACAAAAGATTAATCTTACACACCCTAAGTACCTGCAAACGCTGGTAGAAAACAGGCGTGTTTTTAACCTTCAAAACTGTGAGCTAAATGTTTTCGAGAGTTATCAACAAGCTTACAGGGTGCCGCTTACTTTTAACGAACTCGTAATTACGAGTATGGTGAGAGGAAAAAAAGTAATGCACCTATTTGATAAGCCGGCATTTGAATATTTACCAGGAGAAACGGTCATCGTTCCATCACATGAAACAATGGTAATTGATTTTCCCGATGCGAAAAAAGAAGACCCCACACAATGTATTGCACTTGCTGTAGATGCTTCTTATGTCAATAATACGCTGCTTTATTTAAACAATTATTATAACTCCAACAAAGAAGAAGAGAAAGACTGGAAGTTAGAATTTAGCAAATACCACTTCGACAACGACACTGAAATCGCAGATATTATTAATAAAATAATCCGCCTATGCAGTAGTGGAGACAAAGCAAAAGATATTTTCGCCGATCTGAGTCTGAAGGAGCTACTAATAAGATTAGTGCAAAGTCAGCATCTTAATCAGATAGCTATTGAAAGTAAATACTCGCATAACCATAGTCGCCTGCATTATATACTCCATTACATTCATGAGCACCTTACAGAAAAGATTTCAATAGATACGCTATGCAGAAAAGCTTACTTAAGCAGAAATGTTTTTTTTAAATGGTTTAAAGAACAATTTGGCATAACACCTCTTGAGTATATCAATAATGAAAGGATTAAACTCGCCAAGCAATTATTGACAAATAAAAAGAATTCTATTACGGATGTAAGTTTTCAATGCGGCTTTAGTGATGCCAACTACTTTGTTCGCATTTTTAAAAAATCCGAAGGAATAACACCCGGTAATTATCAGAGTTGCATTGGGCTGTCCGTCTAATCTTTAAACACTTGCTGCTTATCTCCATATTCACTAATGAGCTCTGCTACCAATGCCGTCCATCCGGTTTGATGACTGGCCCCTAAGCCGCTTCCTGTATCGCCATGAAAATACTCATAGAAAGAAATCAGGTGTTCATTCTCCGGAAGCTTATAAAACCAGTTATACTCACCAAACAATGGGATATCCCCTTCTTCATTTCTTTCAAACAAACTGATAACTCTCCTCGTAAGTTCTTTGCTTATTTGCGATATATTCATTTTGTTACCCGACCCCTCAGGATACTCTACTAACAAAGAGTCTCCATAAAAGTCTCCATACTTTCTTAGCGATTGAATAATCAAAAAGTTAATGGGCATCCAAACAGGGCCACGCCAATTTGAGTTACCACCAAACATATCAGAAGTAGAATCTCCGGGATCATAGCGTATGCTATGTATGTGCCCCTCCACCGTTACAGAATAAGGGTGCTTATCGTGATACTTGGATAAAGCTCTTATGCCACCGGGAGATAAAAAGCCATCTTCGTTCAATAAACGCTTTAGAATATCTACTAGTCTTTCCTTGGGTACTAGCGATAATAAGGTTTCACCATCAATGCTTCTTTCCTCATTGGGCCAAAATTTTCCATTCTTCTTCCGGTAGCTTTCAAACCAATTTATCCTTTTTTTAAAATCGGAGAGACGATCCATCTGTTCTTTGCTAACAGAAGAAACAGCATAAAGGGGTGTAATACCTACCACTGATTGTATTTTTAAAGGTAGAGGATCACTACCTGTCATGCACAGCACATCATAAAAGAAACGATCTTCTTCATTCCACAAACCATGCTCATTGAGTGCTTCTGCGATCAATACAAAATGTTCAAAAAACTTCGTTGCTACATCTTCAAAAGCAGGATCGTTCACAGCTATCTCTAAAGCTATCTCCATCATGTCCAATGCATACGTTCCCATCCAGCTTGTACCATCTGCCTGCTCCAGCGCTACTTCGCCCGAAAACTGAAAACTCCTATTGAAGACACCAATATTATCCAAACCCAAAAATCCTCCCTCAAAAATATTGTTGCCTTGAATATCTTTCCGGTTTATCCACCAGGTAAAGTTGATTAGTAGCTTATGAAAAACTTTTTTTAAGAAATCAACATCACCTTTACCTGTACTTCGCTTTTCGATATTATACACCTGTAAAGACGCCCAAGCCTGTACAGGGGGATTTACATCACCAAAATTCCATTCATATGCCGGCAGTTGTCCATCGGGTTTCATATACCATTCCCGCATAATCAGTAGCAACTGATGCTTTGCAAAAACAGGATCGACTACTGCCATAGAGATACATTGAAATGCCAAATCCCAAGCAGCATACCAGGGATATTCCCATTTATCCGGCATTAGTATAATATCCTGATTCTTGAGATGCTTCCAATCACTATTTCTTCCAGTAGCTTTTGTATTACTTGGTGGCGTAATACCATCGCCTGTTGTAAGCCACTCTTCTACATCATAATGATAATACTGTTTACTCCATAATATACCTGCCAGTGCCTGCCGTTGAATACGAGCCATTTGCTCACTCATATTATTCGGCAAGATGGCTTTATAAAAATCATCCGCTTCGTGCTTACGTAAAGAAAATACCTCTTTGAATCCAGGAAAGAACGGATGATCTGTTGGCTTATTTGTCAGTCTACAATAAATTGTAGTTGTAGCACCTCCCGGTATTGTCATTTTATACACCGACGAAAACTTGGTACCCGATTTTTTCTTCGCCAGTTCTGCACTATTTTCTCCATTGATAATAGCACGATGAAAAGCATCTTTTACAAAAATGGTGCTATTGGGTATCCCTGAAACTAATTCTGTGTTTGTTTCATTCTCTGTAAATAAGGTTTTTGTTGACGGCTGAAAATAAAAATAGTAATCCTCTAATCGTTCATGGTTTATTTTGACGGCTGTCTTTCCTATTTTTTCAAGAGACGGTTTTTCTTTTAAACTCCCATCATTCCATCTGTTATAAAACCACAATGTAGGTAGTACAGTAATTTCTGCCGGCTTGGCAAATCTATTCGTAATATCAATTTTAATAAAAATATCCTGAGAGCTTTGCTTAGCATAAGTAACTAAAACATCAAAATATTCACTGTTATTAAAAACGCCTGTATCCAGGATTTCATACTCAGGATCCAGCCTCCCCTTTTTTTGATTCTCTTCCCGTAGTTTTTCGTAAGGAAATGCTTGTTGCGGATACTTATATAAGTATTCCATATAATAATGCGTAGGAAGGTTATCTAGGTGGTAATATAATTCCTTCACATCTTCTCCATGATTGCCTTGAGGATTACTTAATCCAAATAATCTTTCCTTTAGTATTGCATCTTTTCCGTTCCATAGTGCTACTCCAAAACAGAGATTACCGAAAAAATCTGAAATACCTGCAAGTCCATCTTCGCCCCATTTATACACTCTTGCATGAGCATGATCAAAAGGGAAATAATGCCAGGCATCGCCATGAACGCTATAATCCTCTCGCACAGTTCCCCACTGTCTTTCACTTAAATAAGGACCCCATTGAGCTAAGGGTACTGTTTTGGTTGCGTTTACAACAAGTCTTTGGTGTTCTGCAGTCATTGGGTTATGTTTCTTTCAGGTCAAATAATAACAAAGATAAAATTTAAGCTCTTTTCTCAAGCTTAAAACATTATTGCTATAGCTAAAATAGCATACAGCGTGTGATAACACACTTAATTTATATATTTCATATTTACTGATACGATGTATACTATTGATATCTTTTACTTAGATCTATCAATATTTTTTTATGTGTATCAGTTATGGCAAGCGTAGTATCTGTAGGAACAAAATGAATTTTAAACGACTGGATAGCAGCTTCAGGCCTTCGTATATCATAGCCTATTAAACGCAAATATTGTAAAGCATCAAAGCTCTCTGGTATTTTTACCCCTATAGTATCATACCATAAGCCATAACCTTTACTTGCCAACAGCTCCCAAGGAAAATACCGACTCGGATCTACTTTTCTTCCCGGTGCAATATCTGCATGGCCAATGAAATTGGCAGCAGGTATAGCATACGCTTTCTTTAATCTTTCCAGTAGTGTCAGCAAGCTGGTAATTTGTTGCTCACTAAAAGCTTCAACGCCATTGTTATCAATTTCAATACCTATACTACTACTGTTAAGGTCGGTATTATTACCCCACTTACCTACACCTGCATGATGAGAGCGCAATAAATCATTGAGCATATGATGTACGGTGCCATCCTTACAAAGCACATAATGTGAGCTTACCTGTGCTTTTTCTCTTGTGAAAGTCTGTAAAGTCTGCTCGCAACTATTTTGTGCTGTATGATGTATTATTACAAAATTGGGTTTACGCAGGCTCATATTTGTTGTACCTACCCATTTATTACTATAAGGTAATCCGGCAGAATCTTTTATTGGATATTCTTGGATTTGTTTAGCAAAAGTCTTTACTTTCTTCTGGTATTTCTTGTTGGACAAAGCGTAGTGATCTGTTTTACAAGAAGACAAAAACAATACAATAAAAAGTGAGAGGATGTATTTAATTCTATTCATTCACAAAATAGTCATTGATGCTTTCCTGCTTCATGAAGGCTATTCCATTATCTCTTCAAAATAAGCAAGTCTTCCATCTTTTGTCATGCCTTGTATTATCACTCTAAATGCGTTCGACACATCATTATTATAAAAACTAAGTTTTATTCTGTTATTATCGGGCATTGTTATCACTTGCGGATTCCAATACAGTGTTGTTCTTACATCTTTACGTTCATTTTCTGGTTTAAAAGAAGCGTAATTGGGAGAATAAAACACTCTAAGTTCCGTATAACCGGTAACAATATTACTAGCCAACCCTTTTCCTGGTTCATTCTTTACATCATCGCCCCTTCTCGTATAAAGAGCGATTGCTCCAGCTCCACCTCCTCCACTAGCTCCACCCATAAATGGTGGACGGAACACTTTGATATATGCAATGTTTGTAACCGGCATTGAACTAATCATGCTGATGTCTGTAAGCATTTCATCAAGATAAATTTGTGGTGTACCACCTCTCCAGGAAAGCGACGGCATTTGCCCAGTTGCATTATTTATCTGCAAGCCAGCCACCTTTCCTTGCAAATACGTAAATATATTAATTGCCGACATAGCAAATACATCATTTACTAAATCAAACTGATAACCATCTCCCCGGCTAAACATACCGGAAGAATATTTTTCATCCATTTCCTGCAATCTCGTTTTGACCTGCGACTTTACGATCACCTCTTCCAATACCTTGCCTTCATACTGTTTGTAAATAGCCGCCGCTTCACCCGACAGCAATGCATGTCGCCAGTTACCCATTGTATCGAAAGGATTAAAAACAGAAGCCTTGGCTAAAGAATTTTTGGAAAAAGCCGGCAATCTGTTTTCCATGAACTTCACCGTAGCACTATTCAATCCTCGTTTCTTTTGAAACTGATAATAAATTTGTGTGCTGTCAAAAATTATTACGTTGTGATCAACAAATGTACCATCTGGGTTTAACGCAAGTGAAAAAACCCCTCCTTCTTGCCCCGGGCTAGTATCGCTCTCTTTCTTAGGTTTAATAATTAAAAAAATGTCTCCGGCCTCTCTTAACTCAGATGGCAATACACCATACACCCTTCCCGACAAAGTAAGATATGCCGTATCACGCGGATATTTAATTTCCGGCAATTTACCTTTAGCCACATCATCCCACTTAAATCTACGCCACCCGTGTGTAAGCATCACTAAGTCTAGATTCTTTTTTACTTCATCGGTATTGGATGAAATGTAATACTCTGGCTTGTACACTTTACCTTTTATATCACCCGTAAGTAATAAGTGAGAGATTATATTGCTACTGCTATCCGTATCAATTTCTGCATCTGTAATCGCTACTGAAAAATTAGTCATTAAACCTGCCGGACCGGCAATCTCTATTTCATTCCGGGCTCTTTTATTCATTCCCCAATGTTGTACTTTAAACTCAGGTTTAAATACGAGCTCTTCATTATTGATAAAAATTATCCGTTCTGCCAAGGGAACCCATTTACTATCAAATACAGTAAACGTCAACACTCCGCTTGGTAATTGATCGGCAGGAATGGAGCCTTTAGCTTCGCCAGAGGTAATATCCTTGCTTAGCTTAAAAACCACTTGCTGGTGCATTGAGCCAATGATATTAACGGTTCCTGGATTATTTGCACTACCCTTCTGTGCGTAAAGGGTAAAAATATTTTTATCTCCCGACCAGTTTAGGTGAACGGCAATTCCTTTTGATTGAACTTTTGGTAATACCGTTGTTTGTTCAACACCTTTTTGATCTTTCCACTTAGCCGTTAATACGTCATCAGATGCAGGCGTTACATAAAAGAATCCCATCCCATCGTGCTGCACTCGTAAACTGTCAATCAGCTTTCCTGCTTTGTTACGAACAGTTCCATTGATCAATACCGGGTGCCCCCATTGATCGTGCGCTTTAAAAGCTACACGATTATTTACCCCCTCAATTAAACTACCCCCTTCAGGAAAAAATGTAATGTCAGTTTTAACAACAATTGCCTGTGTTGAAACAACGGGCTTATCAGATAATATTTTAATATTCTTTGTATATACAAAAGCACTATCAAAATTGAGCATCCAATTGGTATAGGCTTTTACATGTACAGCTTTTCCTTTAAACTCCGTTGGAATAGCAAACTGGCCATTCGTTGTTCCATCTACAATAGGGCTTACTGTGCGATGGAGTAATTTCCCTTGCTCATCCGTCCAGTCTACATAAAAGTTTTTACTTTCCGTTGCTGGCATAAAGCCTTCCAGGATATAAGCCTTAAACCAAATTGTTTCCCCGGCAGCATAGGTTGCCTTATCGTAATGAAGAAAAACTCTTTCTTCTATGTAACCAGCTCCTATTTTAGCAAGCGTACTATCAATATTTTGCGAAAATCCAGCTCCTCGAAGAATTAGTAAAAGGCATGCAAGAAAAATACATCTCATCTGCGATCATTTATGTCTATAAAGATACGTCAGCCGTGCTTTTTCCAGCCATAAAAAAAATAAACTGCCTCTTATTTTTAACAACTATATAAGATTACATATTACGGCGATACTGACCGCCTACTTCATATAAGGCATGTGTAATTTGCCCTAGTGAGCAATACTTAGCGGTTTCCATTAATACTACAAAAAGGTTTTCATTGTTAATCGCCGCCAGTTTAAGTAGATTCAACGACTCAGCAGCTTTACGCTCGTTTCTTTGCCAGAAGGATTGTAGGTTCTTAATTTGCTGCTCCTTCTCTTCTGTTGTACTACGAATTACCTCTGCGGGTATAATAGTGGGCGATCCATTTTTATTAAGAAATGTATTTACACCTATCAAGGGCAACTCTCCTGTGTGTTTCTGATGTTCATAATACAAACTCTCCTCCTGTATCTTGTTGCGCTGGTACATTCTTTCCATAGCGCCTAATACACCTCCTCTTTCCGTAAGCCGATCAAATTCTCTCAGTACCGCTTCCTCTACCAGGTTGGTCAATTCTTCAATAGCAAAACTCCCTTGTATAAAATTTTCCGTTTTGGCTGTCCCTAATTCTCTATTGATAATAAGTTGTATTGCCATAGCCCGGCGTACGCTCTCTTCCGTTGGTGTTGTTATCGCTTCATCGTATGCATTGGTGTGAAGTGAATTGCAATTGTCATAAATGGCATACAAGGCCTGTAGCGTAGTACGGATATCATTAAAATCAATTTCCTGCGCATGCAGGCTCCTGCCCGATGTTTGTATATGATACTTCAATAACTGGCTTCTTTTATTGGCATTGTACTTATACTTCATTGCCTTGGCCCATATTCTTCTCGCCACACGGCCTATTACGCTATATTCCGGATCCATTCCGTTACTAAAGAAAAAAGAGAGATTGGGTGCAAAATCGTCAATATGCATTCCCCGACTTAAATAGTATTCTACATAAGTAAAACCATTTGCCAGCGTAAAAGCTAATTGTGTAATAGGATTGGCACCAGCTTCTGCAATATGGTATCCGCTTATACTAACGCTGTAAAAATTTTTTACTTTTTCATGAATAAAATATTCCTGCACATCGCCCATCAGCTTGAGCGCAAATTCCGTTGAAAATATACAAGTATTCTGTGCCTGGTCTTCTTTTAATATATCTGCTTGTACCGTTCCCCTTACTTGTTGTAGCGCCTGCTGCCTACACTGCTCATATATTTCTTTGGAAAGCACTTCGTCTCCACTAAGTCCCAAAAGCTTTAACCCTAATCCATCATTCCCATTTGGCAATCCATCAGGAAAAGCAGGATTAAAATATACAGGCTCCGGAAGATTATTGAATTTTGTTTTTCTTATCTCTTTTACCTTTTCCCAATAGTTATTTGCATCAATCCACTTTTCACATTGCTGGTCGATGGCCGTATTCATAAAAAAAGCTAACAATATAGGAGCAGGACCATTTATCGTCATTGATACGGATGTCTTAGGATCACACAGATCGAAACCGCTGTACAATTTTTTTGCATCATCTACTGTTGCGATACTTACACCACTATTGCCCACCTTACCATAAATATCCGGGCGATGATCTGGATCTTCTCCATACAAAGTCACACTATCAAAAGCAGTAGATAAACGCTTCGCCGGCTGGTCTACACTTACATAGTGAAAGCGACGATTCGTTCTTTCCGGCCCACCCTCACCGGCAAACATTCGTGTAGGATCTTCTCCGTCTCTTTTAAGCGGGAACACGCCTGCTGTAAAAGGAAAATGTCCTGGCACGTTTTCCTGCGCCTGCCATTGTAAAATATCGCCCCAATCTTTATAGGTAGGTAACACCACTTTGGGTATACGGTTTCCAGACAAACTGGTTGTTGTCATTGGCTGTTTTATCACCTTATCTCTTACCGTATACTCATAAAAATCTTTTTGGTACTCCTCTACTTTTCCCGACCAGTTTGTTATCAGCTTGCGGCTTACAGGCGTCAACTGCTCCATATAGAAATCAAACTGCTTTTGCAAGGAGGCTTCCAGCCCTTCGTCCGCTTTCCATTCCTTTTTGCGCAGCATTTCCAATGTGCCGTGTAACTGGTAAAGCTTCGTAGCAATAGCAGACTGTTCTTGTACTAACTTGTCATAGTTTCTGTTGCTCTCACTTATCTCGCTAAGGTATCTTGTACGACCGGCGGGTATAACAGCCTGTGATATTTTGGCCGTTGCAGAAAAATGATATTCTCCAAAACGAATATTTTTCTTTTCTTCAATTTTTTTCAATAGCAATTCAAAAAGATGATTGACACCCTCATCATTAAACTTGCTGGCCATTGTTCCTATAACAGGAATATCCTCATCTTTTGCAGCAAACAACTGATGATTTCTTTTATATTGCTTTTTTACATCTGCTAACGCATCCAGCGCTCCGGCTTTATCAAACTTGTTGACACAAATAATATCCGCATAATCCAGCATGTTGATTTTTTCCAACTGTGTAGCAGCCCCGTACTCCGGTGTCATCACATACATACTTATATCGCAATACTCTAATATTGATGCATCACTTTGCCCCACTCCCGCCGATTCCAGGATAACAAAATCGTATCCTGCCGTTTTACATATATCAATCGCTTCCTGCACATAGTTGCTCAATGTTGTATTATCCTCCCTTGTTGCAAGACTACGCATATAAGCTCTCGGATGTGAGATAGCATTCATTCGTATCCTATCCCCCAGCAAAGCACCGCCTGTTTTTTTCTTAGAAGGATCGACAGAAATAACAGCAATGGTTTTATCCAAAAAACTATGCAAAAACCTTCTTACAATTTCGTCTGTAACTGACGACTTACCAGCACCACCCGTACCAGTAATACCCAGCACCGGCGTAGACGTTGGTTGTAAAATTTTTTCCCCCGCTCCGTTTTCTACATTCGTAATTTGTCTGGCTATTTTTCTTACATCTTTCCATTCATCCAATCGTAATGGTGTTGTATAATCCGCCTTGCCATTGAGCTGTATATCACATTGCATAATCACATCCTCAATCATTCCCTCCAACCCCATTTGACGACCATCATCCGGCGAATAAATACGGGTAATGCCATACGCATGCAATTCTTTTATTTCTTCCGGTAATATAGTACCTCCACCGCCGCCAAATATTTTGATATGGCCGCAACCATTCTCTTCCAGCAAGTCTTTGATATACTTAAAAAACTCTACATGTCCACCTTGATAGCTGGTAATGGCGATTCCTTGTACATCTTCTTCTATGGCTGTTTCTACAATTTCTTTTGCCGAACGATTATGCCCTAAGTGAATAATCTCCGCCCCCTTGCTCTGCATAATGCGCCGCATAATATTGATGGCCGCATCATGACCATCAAACAAAGAAGCTGCTGTAACAATTCTGATTTTGTTTTGGGTAAGCAACATACTAACAAAAATAGGATTTTTACACCCACAAAATGAACAGTTGTTAGTGTTAAATTTTAATACTCCGCAACGTTTTCCAAACAGTTATTGTCAGCTAAAATAATAATCTTGTTAACTCCAAAATCGAAATAATGAAATACACATTACTAAGGCTTTCAGTTTTATTGCTTTTTAGTTGTACAAAAAATGAAGCTGAAACTGTAGAAAATGAAGGCATTCTAGGAAAATGGAATCTTATAGAGACGCGGATAAGCCCGGGTGGCATTGTAGATTGGGCGGCAGTTTCTGAAGAAAATAAAGAGACAATAATTTTTTACGGATCCGGAAGGTATCACTCCACTAAAAGCAACCTCCAGACAAGCTATATATACAATCAAGAAGATAGTATTATTACAATTAACAAGCTTGGTAATCAGAAATTTAAAATGCGTATAATTAAATTAGAGCCTAACCTCTTAGAGGTATGGGGAACCGCTTGCATTGAAGGTTGTGGATATCGATATACGAGATAGAAACTTATTATTCTGCTATTACATCTATGTAAAAATACCATTTGAAATTTCGTATTTCTGTTTGTCTGGCTGGAAAGAGAACTAACTCTTTTCAAATTTGATACATTTGCCAGATGGAGAAAATAAAGCAACAAATAGAAAAACTTTACAAAGAATGGAAAGGGGTTGAGCCTGTGAGTGTAGATGTATTACCTCCTTCGGGAAGTGAAAGACGCTATTTTCGATTATACAGTAAAGACAATATTAGTGTAATAGGAACATTTGGCGCTAATGTAAAGGAAAATGAATCGTTCATCTATTTCTCTTATGAGTTTAAACAAAAACGATTAGCAGTACCGCAAATATTAGCAAAGAGTAGTGATGGTATGTTCTATTTACAAGAAGACTTTGGCACTATTTCTTTATTAAATAAATTAGAGCAGGGAGGATTTATTCCCAGCGTATATGATCTTTTCAAAAAGAGTCTTGAAGAACTGGCTCAGCTACAGGTAAAGGGAGATAAAGGACTTGACTACGACCGTTGCCTTACCAACAAAGAGTTTGGCAAACAGGCTATCATGGCCGATTTGTTATATTTCAAATATTATTTCCTGGATGCTTTGCGTAAACCTTATGATAAACAAAAGCTGATTGACGATTTTGAAGCACTTAGCAATTACCTTACACATACAGAATACAAATACTTTATGTTCCGCGATTTTCAAAGCCGGAATATTATGGTAGATGACAACAACAATGTACATTTTATAGATTACCAGGGTGGCATGAAAGGCGCTCCACAATACGATGTTGCGTCTATGCTTTGGCAGGCGAGAGCTAATCTTACCAATGATTGGAAAGTTTCCTTGTTGGAAGATTATATGAATGCCTTTGAGCAACTCATACCCGGCACATTGGATCGCAGTATTTTCAAAAGTCAATATAATGGTTATGTACTTATCCGTTTATTACAAGTACTGGGTGCCTATGGATTCCGCGGGCTGTTTGAACGTAAAGCACAATTTCTTACCAGCATACCGCTGGCCTTGCGCAACCTCAAAGAGTTTTTTGAGAACCAAAGTATCGGTATTGTAGTGCCGGAATTTAAAAAAGTCCTCGACATATGCGTTGCGGATGAAGTCATCCAACAATTTACGCCGACACAAGCAACAGCCGACACATCTTTGGTTGTAAAAATTTGTAGCTTTTCTTATAAACAACAGCTTCCTATAGACGAAACAGATAATGGAGGTGGTTTTGTTTTTGATTGTAGGGGCATTTTAAATCCCGGCCGCATTCAATCAATGAAAACCCAAACCGGAAGAGACAAAAATGTAAAAGACTATCTGGAACAACAGACTCAAATGCCCGATTTTCTAAATAGCGTATTTGATATTGTAGATATCACAGTAGAAGATTATATAAAAAGAAACTTCGGTAGCCTTATGGTAAGCTTTGGCTGTACCGGTGGACAGCATCGTAGCGTATATGCGGCAGATGCACTGGCAAGGCATTTACGTAATAAGTTCAAAGTAAAAATAGAAGTAAAACATATGGTACAGGATGCAAAAAACTGGGTGAACGATCTCCCTAACAACAGTTCTGTTAAATAGTATATCATGCAAGCAATGATTTTCTCGGCCGGCCTCGGCACACGTTTTAAACCCTGGACAGATAAGCATCCTAAGGCATTAGCTATTGTAAATGGTAAATCCTTATTACAACGAAACATTGAATACCTGCAACAATACGGCATAAAAAATATTATTGTAAATGTGCATCATTTTGCCCTGCAGATTATTGACACGGTAACAACTAATAAAGGATGGGGTAGCAACATTACATTTAGTGATGAAACAACTACGGTACTGGAAACAGGCGGCGGTCTTTTAAAAGCAAAAGAACTTTTTTCGCCGTCACAAAAATTCATCACTTGTAATGTAGATATACTTACCGATCTTGATATCTCCAAGCTTATCGCTTTTCACGAAAAACACCAACCACTTATTTCTTTTGCTGTAACCAATCGACCTACTTCCCGCTATCTATTATTTGATAAAAACAATCGCTTATGTGGCTGGCGCAATAAGAAAACAGGAGAAGAAAAAATATCCATTCCGGCCAATGACCTGCAGGAAAAAGCCTATAGCTGTGTCGTTGTTTTTGAACCGACAATTTTTCAACTACTAGAAACCAATGGATTCACGGGAAAATTCTCTTTAATTGACGTTTACCTGAAACTGGCTGCCGATCATCTGATACTTGGCTATGATCATCCGGAAGATAAACTGGTAGATGTAGGCAAGCCCGAAAGCGTAGCTGTTGCTGAAGCTCTTTTTCCTTAAAATAGTGTTATTAACTATTCCCTCATTGGGAATACTATATAAATGGTAGATGCTTTGCCGGCCGTTTGCAGTATTTTAGATTTTATTGTTTTATACAACGCTATTTTTACTATGAAACGAATTATTTTTATCCTTGTCGCCATCACTACGTCTCTGTATGTTTTTGCGCAATCAACCTATGATGCTAAAGAGGCATTTAACCCACAATTTTATCCCTATCCTGGTAATGAGTATCGAAGTGCAAGCGGTGAGCCCGGCCCCAAATACTGGCAAAACAAAGCTGATTATAAAATTGACGTAACGCTGGATACGGCCCGGCATAGCGTAAAGGGAAAAGTCGAAGTGACCTACACGAATAACAGCCCGGATAACCTGAAATTTTTATGGTTACAATTAGATCAAAATATTTATCGTAAAGATTCACGAGGAACAGCTTCTATCACCACTTCTAATCAAGAGGAAGGCGGTGGCCGTTACACCAATACCGAGTACACAGAAGGTTATATAATTCAATCAATAACGGTAGAGGCCGGTGGCAAACAATACAACGCCACTTACACCATTAATGATACCCGCTTACAAATAGGGCTACAGGACTTACTCAAAGCAGCCGGTGGTAAAGTAAAATTTACCATCTCATTTGAATTTATCGTGCCGGAATACGGTACAGACAGGATGGGAAGATTATCTACCAAGAATGGTTTAATTTATTCTATGGCGCAATGGTTTCCGCGCATGTGTGTCTATGATGATTTACAAGGATGGAATGTACTGCCTTACCTGGGTGCGGGAGAGTTTTACCTGGAATATGGTGACATAGAATTTAGCGTTACAGCGCCATCTAATCTTATCATTGTAGGATCCGGCGAGTTGCTAAATCCTCAGGAATGCTTTACTGCAGATCAGCTAAAAAAATATAATGAGGCAAAGAATAGTGACAAGACCGTTATTATCCGCAGCGCAGCAGATATTGAAAATAAAAATACTGTTACCAAAAAAACCTCAAGCACCTGGAAATTTAAAATACAAAACACGCGGGATGTAGCGTGGGCGGCGTCCCGATCTTTTATTCTGGATGGCGCTCGTATCAATTTACCCAGTGGTAAAAAAGCCTTGGCCTTAAGTGCCTATCCTATTGAAAGTGCAAAAGAAAAATCAGGCAATGATTGGCGACGTTCTACTGAGATGGTAAAGGGTTCTATAGAATATTATTCTGCTAAATGGCTGGAGTATCCTTATACAACTGCAGTAAATGTGGCAAGCAATGTAGGTGGCATGGAGTATCCCGGTATCGTTTTTTGTAGTTACAAATCAGTGGGCTCGGAACTTTGGGCGGTTACGGATCATGAGTTTGGGCATATCTGGTTCCCTATGATTGTGGGCAGCAACGAAAGAAAACATGCCTGGATGGATGAAGGATTTACTACGTTCATCAATGACCTGTCTACCGAAGCTTTTAATAAAGGAGAGTTTGTAGACAAAGGTTTCTTTTCAGACCCCAATGCTCCGTTTATGGTAAAATATACTTTTGGTGATGAAATGGATGGGCTTTATACGATCCCCGATGCTATGCAGGAAATGAATATAGGTATTGCCGCCTACATGAAGCCTTCGCAAATGTTGCATATACTCAGAGATATTGTGCTGGGCAAAGATCGATTTGATGCCGCTTTCAAAGAATATATCAATCGCTGGGCCTATAAACACCCCACCCCTTGGGACTTTTTCCATACAATGGAAAATGTAGCCGGAGAAGATCTTGCCTGGTTTTGGAGAAGCTGGGTATTGAACAACTGGAAATTAGATCAGGCTGTAAAAGGTGTAAAGTATGAAAAGAATATACCGGCCAACGGAGCACTGATTACCATCGAAAACAAAGAGAAAATGCCATTGCCCGTCACCGTATTAGTCAAAGAAACCACAGGAAAAGAACATACTATACAGCTTCCGGTAGAGATATGGACAAAGGGCGCCACGTGGACATTTAAAGTACCTAGTACGGCAGAGATTAAAGAAGTGATCATTGACCCGGATAAGAAGCTACCCGACTGGAACAGGGATAATAATACCTGGAAAAAGGGATTTTAGCAACGCTTTGTAAAAACATAAAGACGATTGTATTGTGCTTGCAACAAAGTATCGTTCTATACAAAAATATCAGACATGGGCTGCTCATACGTTGAGCAGCCCATTAAAGTTGATCTAATAAAACTTTCCAGTCCCGTTCTTCCAATACATTTCGCACAGGTACATTATCTTTTAAGAACCATTTTACCAACATTATTTTTCCATCACAAAGCTCTATGCCGGTAATATCACCATCTTGAAAACAACAACAGCCGGTATTAAAATAACCGGGACGCATAGTGAGATAATCAATCGACACCGCTGCAAAATCTTTCTCTCTTCGCTTTATTTCTTCTTGCAATTGCTGCACTTCTGTTTCGTTCTTTTCAGCAATTGCTTTTTGCAGGCTCTTATACAGCCTTTCTACATGCGTGAGTGATGCGAATACCGGCTGGTGTGTATGCCCCGTAATCAATACAATATCTTGCTGGCGAGACGACCACTCATACATAATTTCGTTATGCAGTGTTTTTATCTCGCTATCATATGCCGCTGTATTGGGATTTATGTTGAGATACGCTTGTAGCGGCGCCCAAACCCTTGCTACAAAAAACTTACTAAACCAGTTTCCATCGCTCTGCGCATCTCCCTGATGGCCATGCGTGCAAAAAGCATGTATTTTTTTGTCACCAAGAAGTAATTCCAAAACCACTCCTTCATAGGCTTTCACTTCTTTCTTATAGATGGCTTTTAGCTGCCACCACGCAAATGGATCATTACCCCAATACAAATCATGATTACCAAAAATTTTCACCAACCGATCTTCATCTGAAAACTTTTGCTCTGCATCGTAGGTTTTCCCATTATACTTTTTGACTTTAGACAGTGAGTTCTCCCACAGCTCTTCTACGTCGCCAAGACAAATCAACGTATATCCCTGATGATAGTAGTAATCCAAAGCAGCCAGGTAATTAGGCTCTGCCGCTGTAAAATCATCTGCACCATTTCTTGCTCCCTTATGTTGATCCGAAAAAATGATTATTTTCCCGGAAGCAATATCAAACGGGAGTATAGTCCCTTTCTTCCCTGGATTTTCAATAATATGTTCGTATAGTTTGTCCAGCGCAGGAAAAATTCTATCCTTTTTTGGACGAGAGGAGAATTTTTTGGTAGCCCATAATACAGGCCGTATTAAAATATATCGAAAGACTCTACGCATTTATGGTATACAAATAGAAGCAAAAATCAATATTTCCATCGTAGTAATACGTTTTTTTTACTATCAACAAAATCATATTTTTGATTATATCCCATACACGTATTTAAGCAACCATGAAAAAATTAACTACCCTATCAGTAATGTTACTGATAGCTTCCATCCTAAACGCACAAGTCATTAGCGATCTTTTCGAGCTTCAAACAGTTCAAAATAGAAAACACAATACAGTTGCTCCCGGCCATGAGTCGTTATCCATAAAAAAGGAAAGGCTATCTACTTTGCACCGCCAATCTCCTTCCAACTTTGAGCTGTCTATTCCCTCTTTGAAAAAGCCAATGAAACTTAAATTAAGAAAAGTAAATATTACTTCCCACGACTTTTCTGTTGTTGAGGAATTACCAGGCGGTGCCCGTCGCACCATTCAAAACTATAAAGACGGAGTTTTTTATCAAGGGTCCATAGAGGGAGAAGGAAAAAGTTTTGCCACAATAAGCCTTTTTGGCGATCAGGTAGTAGCAGTAATAGCTGATCAGCAAGGCAACCAGGTTCTTAGTGCTTTGCAAAATGAAACCGGTCAAGCTACTGATGATTATGTACTATACAGAGAAAACGAACTTACCCTAAAGAATCCGTTTAAATGTTATACAGAAGAAATTGATGCGTTCGATGTAGCACCAAAACCATCCGCCAATCCTCCCATTGTGCAAGATAATTTCGTTGGCGCTCCTATTGATATTTACTTTGAATGTGACTACCATCTCTATCAGCAAAGAGGAAGCAACACTACCAATGTTATTAATTATGTTCTCAGTTTTTTTAATAGTGTACAAAACATTTTTGCCAATGAAAGTGTAAAAGTGCAGGTATCACAAATAAAAGTATGGACTACACCCGATCCTTATGTAAGCTATACAACCACCAAAACACTTTTACCCGTATTCCGTGACGCTATGGCAACAGAAAATTATAAAGGTGATTTTGCTCATTTGCTTTCTACTCGCTTTAACGGAGGCGGCATTGCTTATCTTTCAAATAGTCCTTGTGGTATTGGAAAAGGATATAAAAGCGGAGTGAGTATGATCTTTAATACCTACACTGATTTTCCTACAAGCCCTTACTCCTGGACCGTAGGTGTTGTAGCACATGAGCTGGGTCACAATTTTGGATCTCATCACACACAATGGTGTGGCTGGGTAGGCGGTGCTTTGGACAATTGTGTGCCTACAGAACCTATTAACGAAGGCGATCCAGATTGCCCTCTCGGCCCCAGTCCTATCAACGGAGGAACTATCATGAGCTATTGCCATACTAAGGCAACAGGTATCAATTTTAACCACGGCTTTGGTGAACAACCGGGAAACAGGATTCGTGCAATCATTAATAATGCTGCCTGCTTTGCTGCCTGTAAAATGACTATCAGTGTAACTGTGCAAGATGCTTCCTGTAATCAAAACAGTGGTGTTGCTACCGTCTCCACAGAAAATGCTACCGGTACATTAACCTATTTATGGAGCAATGGACACACCGGAGCAATGCTTAGCAATGCTGCCCCCGGCACATATCATGTAACAGTAACAGATGCAGCCGGCTGCCAGGTGATGGAAGATGTTGTCATTGGTAACTCAGGTACTTCTCTCAATTTTACACTTACTCCGGAAACCAATGCGGGAATATGTACAGGAGGAAGTATCACACTTAGCGCAACAGAAAACCCTGCCTTCTCCTATCAATGGCTGCTCAATGGAAATCCTATAAATGGTGCTACTACGCATAGCTATACAACAAGCGCAACAGGTAATTATGCTGTACAGGTAGCGCTTGGAGCCTGCTCCGGTACTAAATCAGTTGTAGTATCGCAGGTTTCTCCCCCATCCACCCCCTCTATTACTGCCGGCGGTCCCCTTACTTTTTGCGAAGAAGGAAATGTTGTTTTAACTACTACACCTGGTGCTGGCTATACCTATCAATGGTTTAAGGCAAATAGCCCCATTAGCGGTGCTACCAACAACACGTACACGGCTACTACCAGCGGTAATTACACTGTTAGAGTTGCGGCCGGAAATGATTGCGCAGCCAGTTCAGCTATTACAGCAGTTACCGTTAATCCTAAGCCGGCAGCTACAATTATTGCAGGCGGCACTACAACTTTTTGCTCTGGCACTTCATTATTACTTACTACAAGCAGCGAAACAGGCTATGCTTTCCAGTGGTTCAACGAAGCCTCACCCATAACAGGAGCAACTAGTTCAACGCTGTCTGTCAACACATCTGGCAACTATTCTGTAAGAACAACACTAGGCCCTTGTACAACCATCTCTCCTGCAACTACTGTAACCGTATTGCAAACACCCACTGTGGTACTATCGCCTTCAATAAGCACTATACAAAAATTTGAAACAGCTACACTTACAGGAAGTGGGGCTAATACCTATAACTGGTCTACTCAACCTGCTTTTCAGAGCAGTACTTCCAATTCAGGCACTTATCGTCCGCTATCTAATACAACTTACACTATCACAGGTACAGCTACAAATGGCTGTAGGGCGACCACATCAGCATCTGTTATAGTAAATGGTTGCGGCAATATATCAGAAATAAGTGCCATAGCCTATAGCCCTTCTCGTATAGTCATCCAATGGAAAAATCCTCTAGGATCTACAGCAGATACAATAGAATATAGAAAAACAGGTACTACAAGCTGGTCAAAAATATTCGTAGATAATGTGATTTCTGAACAAATTACAGAACATGAAATAACCGGACTGGAACCTGGTACTACATATGAATACAGAATTATTTCCTTATGTACTACTACAGCCGTGTTTATTCCTTCTGCAGTACATACTATAGCGACTCCCGGCTTAACAGGCGATGTATTTATCCGCCTGTTCCCTAATCCTGTTGCAAGTACGGCAAGACTTGAAGTGATTAGTGCTGCTAATTTTACTTTCCAAGCTTCACTTTATGACAATATGGGAAAGCGTATCAATATTATTAGTCAACAGCAAACATTAGCCGCGGGCCAGATAATAGTAACAATTGATGTAAAAGGATTGGCCAATGGCATTTATTATATAGGAGTAGATATTAATGGAAAAAGACATCATGTAAAACTCCTAGTTGCCCATTAATTATTTAGCAACTTAAATAAAAATAGGGTGTCTCAGTTTTTGAGACACCCTATTTTTATTATACAATACGCTTATTTTATAGCTATCATACTTATTTCTACATTAACAAACTTGGGCAATGCTGCTACTTGCACAGTTTCTCTCGCGGGAAAATCTCCTTCAAAATATTTACCATACACTTCATTAATATCTGCAAATTTGTGCATATCGGTAATAAAGATAGAAGTCTTGACAATGTTTTTAAAACTCATGCCTGCAGCGCTCAATATAGCTTTCAGGTTTTGCATACATTGATGTGTTTCTTCCTGAACATCTTTATTTTTCATGTCCCCCGACTTAGGATCTATACATATTTGTCCGGAAATATAGAGGGTGTCTCCTGACAGAATTGCCTGATTATACGGACCAATAGGTGCCGGAGCGTCCTTTGTATTAATAATTATCTTGTTCATATATCAAAAATGAGTAGCGAATATAGGTTTATAGCTTTTTCTTTGCAAAAAAATGTCTTATGCGTGTTGTGCTTTGTGCCAAGGAAGAAGGGCTTTCGATGAAATTGCTAAACTACGCCGACACTCCGTTGCCCGGCATTGAACTCCTGTTCAGCAATAGCATAGAAGAGCTTTCTACAGCCGGAAATATTGATATGATTATTGATCTAAATGGCGATTCACACAGAAAGCTTGAATCTCTTCTGGCACTGAAGTCAACAATTATAATAATCAACGAGGTAACAGAAACCTTAACAAATTTGCCTGATAATTTTATACGAATAAATGGATGGCCTACTTTTTTAGAAAGAAAAAAAATAGAAGCCGCCACAAAAAATGAAGCAAATAAAGATAAAGCAACTCTATTCTTTTCTGCTATTAATAAAGAAATCACCTGGACACCAGACATCCCTGGCTTTATAAGCAGCCGGGTCATTTGTAGTATTATAAACGAAGCTTTCTTTTCGCTTGAGGAAGGTATAAGCACACCAGAACATATCGACCTTGCTATGAAAAACGGCACTAATTATCCTTACGGCCCTTTTGAATGGAGTGAAAAAATTGGGCTACATAATGTCTACTCATTGTTAACGGCTCTAAGTAAAGAGCAGTTACGATATACGCCTTGCTCATTATTAGAAAAACAACTGATAAAAGAATAAATGCCTACCATTCTTCATATTGATACTGCTACCGAAATAGGATCGGTTTTTTTATCCGGAGATGATATTCCCAGCCAATTAGAAACTAATATACATCAACGAGAGCATGCCAGCTGGCTACATGCCGCTATTCAAAAAGTAACAATGGCCGCAGGTATCTCTTTAAAAAATATAGACGCTGTAGCTGTGAGTATAGGACCGGGGTCTTATACCGGTCTTCGAGTAGGACTATCTGCAGCAAAAGGTATTTGTTATGCAATGAATATCCCTCTTATTCCAATTAATACATTATTATTAATCGCAAGCGCTGCTCTCCAAGAGGAAGAAACGCCTTTTTTTATTTGTCCCGCTATAGATGCCAGAAGAATGGAAATATTTACAGCTGTTTATGACCATCAATTACAAGAAGTACTAGCTCCACAAGCGTTGATTTTAAACGAAAATAGTTTTGACACTTTTTTGACAAAAAGCAAAATGATCTTCATAGGCAGTGGCGCTGCAAAAGTTCATAATATTTTAAAGAACAAAAATGTGATTATTAGCAAAAAAATTGGGGATGCAAGCGGTCTGCAAACGTTTGCATTAAAGAATTTTTCTAAAAAAAGCTTCGCAAATCTCGCTTATACAGAGCCCTTATATTTAAAAGAATTTTATATATAACAATAAGCATAGTTGTCATGTAAATTATGTATTTTCATAATTACATATATGTCAAATAACCTATAATTTATGAACACCTACACCCTTTTATTACAGTCAGCCTCAGAAGCAGGTGACTCCGTTAAAGTTGATTTACTTAATGTGAAAAAAGCTTCTTTAGTATTAAGAGCCATTAATCACAAGTTGCGTCAACAGATTCTCAAATTAATTGATGAACACAAAAAAATTACCGTCACGGAAATTTATGTGAAACTACGCCTGGAACAGTCAGTCGCTTCACAACATCTTTCTATTTTACGAAAAGCAGGATTTGTAAACACTGTTAGAAATGGAAAGTTTATTTACTACACCATTAATGGAAACCGTATCGGAGAAATTAACACTTTTGTAGAATCGTTACTGAATTAGTTAAAGACTTATTTAGTTTTTTATCAAAGGAAGCATTCGCTTCCTTTTTCTTTTAATAACCTAATTTTGCGCTTAAAACGTACACATTATGTATATACAACAAATGTATACCAACTGCCTGAGCGAAGCCGCCTATTATATTGAAAGCCGTGGAGAAGCAGTTATTATTGATCCGTTGAGAGATATTAATCCTTACGTTGAATTAGCCAAGACAAGAAACGCTACAATAAAATATATTTTTGAGACACATTTTCATGCCGACTTTGTAAGCGGCCATTTGGATTTAAGTAAAGCAACAGGAGCGCCTATCATTTACGGCCCGGGCACAGTGACTAAGCTTGATGTCACTGTCGCTTCAGACAACCAACAGTTTTCTATTGGAAACCTCACTCTTGAGGTGCTACATACTCCCGGTCACACTTTGGAATCTACCTGTTATTTGTTGAAAGATGAAAATGGAAATGACTACGCTGTTTTTACAGGAGATACGTTATTTGTAGGCGATGTAGGCCGCCCTGACCTTGCACAACAAGAAGAAAAAATAACCACCACCGATCTTGCCGGCATGTTGTATGAAAGCTTACAGGCCAAACTTGTTCCACTCGCAGATAATGTATTGGTATATCCTGCGCATGGGCCGGGGAGCGCTTGCGGAAAAAACTTAGGTCCCAACACTCATAGCACTATGGGTGAAGAGAAAAAAAACAACTATGCATTGCAGGCATCTTCCAAAGAAGATTTTATAAAAAAAGTAACGGATAACATTCCCGCGCCACCGCAATATTTTCCCATCAATGCCAAAATAAATAAGGAAGGGTATAATAGCCTTGACCAGGTAATATCACAAGGTCTTACACGCTTATCCATTGATGCATTTAAAAAACTTAGCGCTGACGAGGATATGATTCTGCTTGACACCAGGCCGTCCTTTTTATTTGCCGAAGGCTTTATCCCTAATTCCATAAGCATAGGCTTGGATGGCCGTTTTGCCGAGTGGGCTGGCAGTTTATTACCTTTTGATAAACCCATCTTATTAATCGCAGAACAAGGGCAGGAAGAGGAAAGCATCATCCGGCTTTCTCGCGTAGGGCTTGACAAAGTACAGGGTTATCTTGAAGGCGGATTTGAACATTGGCAAAAAAGTGGCGAGCCTATAGATATGATCATCAATGTAGAAGCAGATGAGTTAATGATGGACATTCCCTTCGATAATAATTTGGTGATATTGGATGTGCGTAAACCAGTAGAATATGCGGACGGCCATTTGAAAAATGCTGTTAACCTTCCCTTAAGTGAAATGAGCGATCCGGGTAGCATGGCTACTATAGATGAGATACAAAACCTGTATGTACACTGCGCTGCCGGTTATAGAAGCATTATCGCTTCTTCCTTGTTAAAAAGACAAGGCTTTCACAACCTCCGCAATATTGTAGGAGGCTGGAACAAAATTAAAGAACAGGAGAAAGCAGAAATAGTAAAAGAAAGTAGCGTATTGAACTAGCTAGCTTTCGAGAATAGGATCATACCCTTCTTTCCATTCATGCCGCCAGCGGCGATGACTCCACAAATAGTTTGACGGATCTTTGCGTATCACGTCTTCTAGTATTTTTTTGTAGGCAACCACCAATTGCTCTGGAGTATATTCCATCGCATTTTCAGTCATGGGGTAGACTTTAAAATTATAATATCCTCTTTTAATCTTTTCAAATGCAACAAACACAACGGCTGTATTATTCTTAACAGCCCCTTTTGTAGGGCCTTTTGCAAAAGGAGCAGGCTTTCCAAAAAAATTAACCCAATAAGCATTACTAGCATTGGATGGATTTTGATCCGCTGCCAATGCCAATGAATACTGTTCATTGAAAATAAGATGCCGCTTATGCTTAAACTCTTTAGTGGAAACAAGGATAGTTCCAAACTGGGATCGATACTTATAAAAAATCCTATCAATTATTTTATTGTTTATAGGCTGGTAAACACCTACAAATCTTACTTTAAGATCTTTTGCATACAACAAATTCGCAAACTCCCAATTAAACTGATGCCCGGCTAATATATGAATACTATATCCTTTTGCGGCTAATTCATTGATGTGATCCACATCGCAGCTTGCCCTTCTTTCCAGTTCTTTTTTGCTTATCGATATCATTTTAATAGTCTCGATAAATGTATCTGTAAAGTTGAGATAAAACTTACGGGCTATTTTTTTGCGTTCCTCTTCCGACTTTTCAGGAAAAGCAATGGCAAGGTTGCTCATTACAATTTCCTTACGATAGCCCGTAATATAATAAAGTATAAAAAAAGCCAGACTCGAAAAAAGGTGCAGTACCCTTAATGGCAATAATGATATTGTGTACAAAAACCCATAAACCAAATAGTACATAATCGACAAAGATAACTTTACAGCACAATGTTTTGAACCAATTCGCTCTTTCCTGCAAAATCTGTATTAAAATGAAGGCCTCTGCTTTCTTTGCGGAAAGTAGCGCCCTTAACAATTAAGTAGCCTACAGTAATAAGATTTCGCAGCTCCAATAGCTGTGGCGATAAAGAGGATGCCTGATACAATTGTTCCGTTTCTTCCCATAGGAGATCTAACCGTTTCATTGCCCGTCGAAGACGTATATTATTTCTAACAATGCCTACATAGTCACTCATCACCTGCTGTAATTCCTTCAGGCTTTGCGTAATCAAAATCATTTCTTTGGGCTCCGAAGTGCCTTCTGCTTTCCAGTCCGGAAGATCCATATTGAAGTTGATTTCCTTTATTCGCTCAGCTACATCAATATAACAACGATGCGCAAATACCATTGCCTCCAGCAAAGAGTTACTTGCAAGCCTATTGGCTCCATGCAGTCCTGTACTGGAGCATTCGCCACAGGCATATAAATTTTGAATAGAAGTGCGTCCCCATTCATTTGTTTTAATACCCCCACAGCTATAATGTGCTGCCGGTGCTACGGGAATCATTTGCTTGCTAATGTCAATGCCTATACTCAGGCATTTTTGATAAATATTAGGAAAATGCTCCACAAATTTTTCTACGTCAAAATGACGACAATCCAGCCATACATGCTCTGTACCCGTTCTCTTCATCTCGCTATCAATAGCTCTTGCTACAATATCTCTTGGAGCTAAATCTTTTCGTTCATCATAGCGCTCCATAAAAGCTTCTCCTTCTTTATTGCGTAGAATAGCGCCATCGCCTCTTACCGCTTCTGTAATGAGAAAAGCCTGCCCTCGCAAACCGGGTTCATATAACGCCGTAGGATGGAATTGAATAAACTCCATGTTCTCTATTCTTCCTTTCGCTCTATACACCATGGCTACACCATCTCCAGTAGCAATAGCCGGATTCGTTGTTGTTCTATACACTTGTCCATTGCCACCAGTAGCCAGCAGAGTAATTTTGGCGATGATTTTTTCTACCTTATTCGTGCTAAGATTTAAAGCATATACACCATAGCAGGTAACATCGGGCGATGATTTTGTAACCAGGTAGCCTAAGTGGTGTTGCGTAATAATATCAATGACAAAACAATGCTTACTGATTTCGATATTATGTTGCTTATTTACCGATTCAAGCAAGGCTCTTTCCATTTCCCACCCGGTAATATCTTTATGATGAATAATACGAAAAGCAGAATGACCTCCTTCTTTTCCTAATTTATAGTCACCATCTTTTTGTTTATCAAAACGGGCACCCCATTCTATAATTTCATTCACCCGATCCGGCCCTTCTTTTACTACAATTTCTACTACATTTCTATTACAAAGCCCATCACCTGCTATCAATGTATCCTCGATATGTTTTTCAAAACTATCATGCTCCAAATCATTTACCACCGCTACACCACCCTGCGCATATTTGGTATTCGTTTCGTCTGCCGCTGCTTTGGTGATGATCAATACTTTTTTATCCGGATATTTTTGAGCTAACTTAAGCGCATAGGTAAGCCCTGCTATTCCCGAACCAATTACCAGAAAATCTGTCTGCATAGTACCATTTGAGCCATCAAAGGTACTGCATGATTTGCATTGCCGCACAATGGGTTTAGGTTATTGCAACGTAGGAGTATAGGTTACAATATCAATTCCTATCCCATTGGGATCTTGTATCGCGAAATGCCTGTCACCCCAGGGCTCATCTCGTATCTCGATCTGAATAGGAACGTTCTTTTGCAAAAGTTCCTGGTACACTTTATCTACATCGCTTACTTCAATGGTAAAAAAAACTCCTCTTCCCTCAAAAGCTGACTGGAAAATAGGTTGCTGGCTTTCATGCCCCGGCTGTAAGAAAGCTATTTCACTTTCTTTGCCGGGAGTACAGAGCAGCACATACCAGTCACTTTCAAATACAATATCAAAGCCTAAAGTCTGCTGATAAAAAATTTTTGTCTCCGCCAGCTTAGCGGTAATAATTCCTGCATTTAATTTCATACTGACAGATTTTTATACACCAATTTGGATCTCTGTTATATTAGTAGAGGCATCCTGAAAATCAAAAGAAATGTATTGCTCTCTCGTAACACCTGATGGATTAGCTCTTTTTTCCGCCAATGCCGTCATACTTTTCTGATACGTATCCGGCATTTTACTCCAGTCACCATAATGCATAAAAGAAGCGCAATAAAAAGAAGGTAAACTTTTATATACAAAAGTTGATTCGCCCCTTGGTGTCCCTTGCACAGGCAGGGCAATTTCCAGTATAAACTCTGTAGCGGCTTTACCATCCGCACCATAGTATAACCATGTTATAGGCCCGGAAGGCAGTAATTGTTGCGCTATTGCTTCTTTATACAACTCGGCAGCTACAGTGCCTACGTAAGAATACAAGCCAGCTAAAGTTGTTTTAGTAGTGAAAACCAGCACCGATACAGGCGAAATAGTTTTAATCTCCATTGTCATTATTTTATACTACAAAAGAACAATGGCGTAGTGACAACCCTATGTCAGCAGGCTATAGAAATTATGAAATCAAGGATAAATTGTTTTCAACTCATTTACATATCCTATCATTTTCTCCTTGAGTGAAATAGGGGAAACAATCTTTGCACCATTGGTAAAAATGAGTATCCACCGGCCTACCTGCTCTGGGTAGGCTGTTAAAAACTTCATCTCCACCCAATCACCTTTCTCCTCTTGTGATACAAATCCATAATAATATCGCTGCATTTGTAGGTATTTGCAGATGGCTCTATTAAAACTAATAATTACTTCCTGTACTTCTCCTTTCCAGGTAAGGCGGGAAATATATTCGCTTAAAGAAGGATGCTGGCTGCTATCAAACAGCTCATCTTTTGTAATCAATTTGCGTATTCTGTCTACTCTGAAATCGCGATAATCCTTGCGCAAGCGACACCAGGCTATCAAGTGCCAGCTTTGCTTGAAGTAACTTAATCCAATAGGCTCTAACTCCCTCTCTGTTACTTCTTCCTTATACCATGCATAGTAAACAATGGCCACAACTTTTTTTTCTACAATAGCCTGCCGCAAATAAGTAAGATAAGGCTGCGTTTCCTCATCTTGCCCATCCAATCCTTTTTCGATCATGATGCGTTCATCCAACTCTTCTACATATTCCTTATCTACCGCTCGCAACACAGCTTTTATTTTATACATAGCCGCATCATAATTTTTCTTTTCCCCGGCATCTGTAAACTGCTGTACTAGTTTGCTTCCCAACATTAAAGAAGAAGCCTCTTCTTTCGTAAACATAACCGGCGGCAACCGATAACCTTCCATTATCGAGTAGCCAATACCCGCTTCGCCAATAATGGGCACACCACTTTCTTCCAGCGCCTTTACATCACGGTACACTGTACGCAGGCTCAACTCAAACCTATCGGCAAGCTCCTGAGCCGTTACTCTTTTTTTACTTTGAAGATGTATTAAAATCGCATGTAACCGATCTACTCTATTCACACTAAAATATTATACACTAAGTTACGGATTAGCGGAAGATGTATTTACTTTCTGTTGATAGCTGCAAATACCTCTTACTATAAAATATTCAGCAAGGCCATAAGTAAGCATAATAAAAACACCTGCATAAGCAAAGGCCGTATGAAACTTATTAATAGCTAATAACGAATCGGACACTACAAAAAGGATTGCCCCAATTGCTATATACATTCCACTTGGACTATTAGTCCTAAAATAAATATGCACTGCAATAATCAACATAATTGTTATCACTAACCCATAAACCAAAACAGGAATCGTCATGCCGCCTAAACCAGGCAGGAGGAATAGGATAAGGGACACATAGTATATAATCGCCGGAATAATTAAAAATACTTTAAGCGATCCTTTCTCCCTTTTAAAAATCTTATTGAATAAGATAATATAAAAAACATGTGCTATAAGAAAAGCCGACAACCCGATCAGGAAAAAACTTGCTGTAAACTTTTCTAACTGTAAAAAAACATCTCCCAGCCAGGAAAAAAATAATGCTCCCATCAGCAGTTGCATAAAAGCAGCTTGTACTCTTTTTCTGTTAACCCATACATATACCATCAGGGATAGTACTATCAGCGGTTTAGCAAAAAAACGTATAGCATCTTCTCTTAGAAGCACTCCCAGTATATCAATAGCGAGAACAAGGAAAAAAATATAAACGATTCTCCTTCCTTTTAAATAATTAATGGAATCAATAGACATATACTGTTTATACTGGTATTAAAAGTAAGACAGGAACAGTTGTTATTTCCTCAAGAAGGCTCTACCCAAGCTTCATTATCTTTTAATAACGCAATAAGTTCCTGTACAGCAATTTCACTATTTACATTACGCTTCACTACTTCTTTTCCTTTGTAGAGTGTTATTTTTCCGGGGCCACTTCCTACATAGCCAAAGTCAGCATCTGCCATTTCACCAGGACCATTCACTATACAACCCATAATAGCAATCTTCACTCCTTTTAAATGATTTGTAACAGAGCGAATTTTTGCTGTTGTTTCCTGCAAATCAAATAAAGTGCGCCCACAACTAGGACAGCTTATATATTCTGTCTTTGAAATTCGTGTTCGCGTTGCTTGTAAAATACTAAATGAGGTATTATTAGTAAACTGGTAAATGTCTTTTACTGGCAAATATGTCCTGCCGCCTGTTTTCACATTTTCCATCTTGGCAACGCTATTATAGCCTAGGCAGATACCATCACCCAACCCATCTAGTAACAGCGCACCCGTTTCTGTAGCAAAATGAATTAAATGCTCATCAGGCGTTTGTCCTGCGCTATCTGTAACTAATATAACAGGATTAGTAATATTTTTTTCCAACAATAAGTTGAACAAACTGCGCATCGACTGCATGGCATTATTATTCTTACTGCTAAAGCAAAGAACAGTATTTGACAATTTATTCTTCTGCTGTTGATCTTGTAAAAAAACAATAGCTGCCTGATCTTTTTCTTCATCTACAGCATCAATCATCAAAAAATTAAGCTGCTCATTTTTATCGGCCTTAGCAAAACTATCCGGATCATAGATAGGGTAATATTTTTCTTTATCAGCTATTGCACTCCAGGTATAAGGATCAACAATAACCTTCAAGGTGCCCGGTAGTTGAAAATTCAAGACTTGATTGCCGGTAAAAATATAATCGGCTGCAGCATCTTTAATCGTCCACTTATCCGTAGCACTGTCATAGTAATATCCAATGCTCTGCAAGTTTTCTTGTGTAATGGTTGCCACCTTGCTTAAATCGCCTATTACTACAGGCACTTGCTTTCCCCCTATATTCGAAATCGAATCAGATTCTCTTCGTTTATATGCAAAAGGGTCATACTGCAATGCTATTGCAGTAGCGTTTTCCTGTTTACTCTGCTGTACAGATTTATACCGTTTTACCAAATCCTGGCATACGGGAATTTCAAATTCCGGATCTTCTGTTAATGAGACGCGAATGGTATCGCCAATACCATCTTCTAAAAGTGTACCAATACCAATGGCACTTTTGATACGCCCATCTTCTCCATCGCCTGCTTCTGTAACTCCAAGATGCAACGGGTAGCATTCTTTAAATTCTTCCTCCATCACTTTTATCAATAATCGATAAGCCTGTACCATCACCTGCGGGTTACTACTCTTCATACTCAGCACAATATTATGGTAGCTCTCTGCTCTTGCTATTCGCAAAAACTCCATAGCACTTTCCACCATGCCAATAGCTGTATCGCCATAGCGGCTCATAATACGATCACTTAGCGAACCATGATTCGTTCCGATGCGCATGGCGGTGCCATATTCTTTACAGATCCTCACCAACGGTGTAAATCGATCTCTAATTCTTTCAATTTCCTCGGCATAGTCTGCATCCGAATACTCTATCAGCTCAAACTTTTTTTTATCAACATAATTGCCCGGGTTCACACGCACTTTTTCTATAATCCTCGCAGCTATTTCAGCCGCATTGGGAGTAAAATGAATATCCGCAACGAGAGGAGTGGAGTATCCCCTACGGCGCAATTCATTTTTTATGTTCAATAAATTTTCTGCTTCTTTTTTCGAAGGTGCAGTAATTCTCACCAGCTCTGCACCCGCTTCTATACAACGTATACTTTGCTCCACAGTAGCAATGGTATCCATTGTATCCGTAGTAGTCATTGTTTGTACACGTATAGGGTGATAATTGCCTATCAATAAATCTCCCACATTTACTTCCCGGGTAGGCAGGCGTTTGTATTCAGTAAGAGAGGCTGCATAGCTTTGCATATACTATAAAAGCTGTTCTAATTCGACAAAGGTAGTAAACTATTATACGATAAAATAAAGAAGGAGCGATAAGGCTACCAATCCTTACCCTGACCACGAGCACTTTGCGACTTGCTCTTTTCCATTCGCTGTTGTAACTCTTTTTCTTTTTGCTCCAGTAATTTCAAGCGGCGCTCAGCCTCTTTTTGATTCATCTTAGGCTGTTGTGGCTGTTTTTTATCTTCTTTTTTGTCTTCTTTCTTTTTCTGTTG